>PBLL01000008.1 GCA_002721755.1 Actinomycetota bacterium | reverse complement strand
AATGCTGCTTATGAGGATTTAACCCGAGAAGTGTTTCTAGTCGATGATCTATGGACAGTTAGCTCTGAGGATTATTGCGATTTCTTGGCTTCGGCTAGAACACCATGCCTAGTTGAAATTCTTCAAGCTGAAGAGGCAGCTGCCGATGAGGCAGCGATGACTGCGTTTGCACTGGTTTATGACAGTAGTGCTGATTGGGTTGATAAGGCACCACACCTTGAAGGTAGCGATTCGCTTGAATCAAGTAATGAGTCTTATATGAATGGCGCTTCGATGATGGGAGGCATTTCACTTGTTCCCAAGAGTGCTGTCGTTGAAGGTGAAATTGCAACTATTACTTATGATGTCATGTTCGGGGAGAATGCTGCTTATGAGGATTTAACCCGAGAAGTGTTTCTAGTCGATGATCTATGGACAGTTAGCTCTGAGGATTATTGCGATTTCTTGGCTTCGGCTAGAACACCATGCCTAGTTGAGTGACTCTCTTAATAATGAGTAAATGTGAAATTAGAAAATACAAAGAAATATTGATATGTACATTTTTTTTAACACTTCTTGGGCTATCTACAGCTTGCACTTCTAGTAATAGTGAGAATGTTGATCTTGTAGACCAGAAAATCTCGAATCGTACTGAGAAGTCATTGAGTGAAATCGAGATTGAAAACACTCCGGTATTACCTGTAACAGTTATAGATGATCTTGGAAATGAAGTGTTTATCAAATCTGTGGAAAGAATTATTCCACTTGATGGTTCAGTAGCCGAAGTTATATTTGCCTTAGGAATGGGCGACAATGTAGTAGCAACTGATATCTCTGCAACATGGCCTCTAGAGGCAGATAAACTTCCCAAGATTGGTTATCAGAGAGCTTTAAATGCAGAACCTATAGCGGCATTTTCTCCCACAGTCCTTCTAGGTACAGAAATAGCAGGCCCTCCACAAACGATTGAAGATCTTCGGCGACTTGGGTATCCCGTTGTAATTATTCCTAGCAACTCAGATCCAAAGGGACCAGGTGAAAAAATTCGTGCAGTAGCGAATGCATTAGGTCTTGCAAAACGGGGAGAGGTTTTGGCTTTAGAGCTTGATGAAAAGATTCAATCAGCAACTCAGAATTCTGTAGGAAAAGCGAAACCTTTGGTTGCTGTTTTGTATATACGAGGTAAAGGAACTCAACTATTACTAGGCAGGAATTCAGGGATTTATTGGATGATTGAAGCAGCAGGCGGTGCAAACGTTGCAGACATATTAGATGTCGACGATTACACACCAATTACTCCTGAATCTCTACTAGTAGCAAATCCTGATTTAATTGTGGTTCCATCAGCCGGTCTTGAATCTGTTGGCGGGATTGAAGGCTTGCTTCAAACTGCTGGTATATCCCAGACTAAAGCCGGAATTAGTCGTTCAATTTTCTCATATGATGATCAACTTCTATTAGGAAATGGACCAAGAACCGGAGATTTGCTTGAAAGGCTTGTTAAAGATTTTGGTGCTGTTGAATTGGTAAATAGTGATTAATAATAAATAGAAAGGAAAAAAATGAGCATTGTCCGTATAAATGCAATCACTGTCCCTGAAGGAGCAGGAGAAGAGTTGCATAAGCGTTTTGAAAACAGGGTTAAGGAAGTCGAAACTATGGAAGGTTTTGAAAGTTTTGAACTGCTTCGCCCTACCTCTGAAAGTAACACTTGGTATGTGTATACACGCTGGGAGTCTGAAGAAGCATTTCTTGCTTGGGTTAGTTCTCCTGCTTTCGCTCGAGGACATGCTCAGGCTAGTGAACAACCTGTTGCACATGGTTCTGAGCTGCTTTCTTTTGACGTTGTATTGACTGCAGAAGCTAAATAGAAAACTTCAAAAGAGTTAACTGGTTTCAGAGTTGAGGTCAGATCTCTTAAATTCGACGTTAGTTAATTCTTCTCAGAGGAGATTGAATAAAAAATGATTCTTGTTTTTGTCTTTTTTATTCTTTTGACTGCGGCACCGATTTCTTTTGGAGTGATTTCGCGAAGACGTGAAAAAGATTATGGTCCTTTACTTAAAAGTCATTTACTTGGAGTGCTAATTTCCATTTTCTTCCTGTTGTTCAGCGTATTTTTAAGCTTACGTTATGGGGCATTAGAAATTTCTTGGACAACTACATGGAAGGCGGTTTTTGATTACGACATCACCGAACACGACCAAGTAGTAATTAGAGAACTACGAGCGCCTCGAACAATGATTGGGATAGCTGCTGGTTCATGTTTAGCAGTAGCGGGAGCCTTGACTCAGGGTATTACTCGCAACCCATTAGGTTCTCCTGGCTTGCTTGGGATAAACGCTGGTGCAGCCTTCGCGATAGTTACGGCTATATCAATTGCTGACATAGTGACAGCTGCAGGTTACGTATGGTTCGCTTTTTTAGGTGCAACAATGGCAGCAATTCTAGTTTATTCTGTTGCACATGTAGGGGGAAAGGGAGCAACGCCCGTGAAGTTGGCTTTAGCGGGTGTGATAGTAACAACTCTTCTTGGTGCGTGGATAAGTTCTCTTTTGCTTTTAGATCAAGAAACTTTAGATGAAGCGCGGTTTTGGTTAGCGGGTTCAATATCAGGTCGAGGAACGGACGAATTGATGGTCATTTTACCTCTTATAATCGCTGGACTAATTATGGGATTAATGATGGGAAAACAGGTTAACTTAATGAATTTAGGCGAAGATATAGCTGTTTCCTTGGGACAACGTGTCTCTCTTGTTAGAGCAATAGCAGGAACAATAATCATTGTTTTGTCAGGTTCAGCTGTTGCTATAGCTGGACCAATTGCTTTTGTAGGTTTAGCTATTCCGCATATGGTTCGCTCACTAGTGGGACCTGATTATCGTTGGATTTTGTTTTACTGTTTATTTTTTGGTCCGTGTCTTTTGCTTTGTGCAGACGTAATAGGTCGTTTGGTGGTTCCTTCATCAGAATTGCAAGCAGGGATAGTAACTGCTGTCGTAGGAGCTCCTTTTTTGATTTATCTTGTCCGTTTTACGAAAATTGCTGAGTTGTAATGGTTTTCTTAGGTATCGCGAGTCCACGACTTGACAGTCTTATTCTTATTTTTATAGTTCTATTTATTACCGTTGCTTTACTTCATAGTGCTTCAAGGCGTAAAACCAAAATATCAGTAATGCGCCTAGGTCCTTTCTCTTCACGTTTGAGAAAAAGCTTGGTTCGTTTGAATTTGATTGCTTTTGTAATTCTTATTGCATTTATGGCGATGGGAGTTATGTTTGGTGATTTCCCGATACCAAAAATGAAAGCCTTGTCGACCGCATTATGGGATCGTGAAAGTGAATTTGATTTTGTAATTAATTCAATAAGGTCACCTCGGATTGTGGTTGCTGTCTTGGCAGGTATGTGTCTCGCATCTTCTGGAATGATCTTTCAGTCACTAATAAATAACCCTTTAGTTTCTCCTGATGTGATAGGTGTAAATAGTGGAGCGGCAGTTTGTGCAGTACTCCTTTTGGCCGCTGGAGGTCAGGTTACATACCTACCGGTCGCTGCTTTTATTGGTGCAATTATTGCAGCAGTTGGTGTCTATGTTCTTTCTTGGAAGAGAGGTATTGTAGGAACCAGATTGGTTTTAGTAGGAATCGGAATCAACTCTTTACTTGCGGCAGTTATAACCTTTGTCCAGGTGCGTTACCCAATAGAGCGAGTCATGGCAGCTGCTAGATGGCAAGCTGGCACAGTCTTTGGTGCAACATGGGGCGATGCGCGTACCTTAGGTATCGGTTTCCTTATTCTTTTTCCAACTGCATTTGTGTTGTTATCAAGATTACGTATTCTTCAACTTGGTGATGAAACAGCAGCTGCTCTTGGTTCTTCGGTTGAGCGTGATCGACTCTTTCTTCTCGGCACAGGAGCTGCTATGGCAGCAGTTGCCGTTGCAGTAGTGGGACCATTGGGTTTTGTGGCTTTAATGGTTCCACAAGCAGCACGCTTATTAGTCGGAACTATTACCGGAGGAAGTTATTTATTTACGGCTCTTTTAGGAGGGATATTTCTTTTAGGAGCTGATCTTATAGCTCTGCATCTTTTCGCTCCAGTAATGCTTCCAGTCGGTGTCATTACAGCAGCTTTGGGTGGACCTTATTTTCTTATACTTTTAGCGAGGTACAACCGTGCAATCTGAACATACTCCACCAATCTCTTTTAC
The DNA here is from genome assembly GCA_002721755.1 of Actinomycetota bacterium. Taxonomy (GTDB): domain Bacteria; phylum Actinomycetota; class Acidimicrobiia; order Acidimicrobiales; family MedAcidi-G1; genus MedAcidi-G1. Next base: position 14,592 of record PBLL01000008.1, on the reverse strand, counting down.
AGGAGAGGACTTACATATTTCTTATGGAGGTCCAAAAATAATAGAAGATTTGAATGTTGTAATTCCTAATGGTGAAGTGACGGCAATCATAGGCCCCAATGGCTGTGGGAAATCTACTCTTCTTAAAGCTTTAGCCAGGATACTCACTCCTGATAAGGGGATCGTATTTTTAGATGGGACCGACATTAGAAATGTTCCAACAAGAGAAGTTGCGAGAAAGTTGGGGATACTTACACAGAATCAGAGAGCACCTGAAGCTGTTTCAGTTTATGATCTTGTAAGACGTGGTCGTTATCCTCATCAAGGTATTTTTGATCAGTGGTCCAGGGAGGATGAAAATGCCGTGGATCGTGCTCTCGAAACCACCGGATTAAGAGATTACAAGGAGAAGCTTGTAGATGAACTCTCAGGTGGACAAAAGCAAAGAGTTTGGATAGCTATGATTCTGGCGCAGGATACAAAGTTGATGCTTTTAGACGAACCTACAACACACTTGGACATGCCTCATCAAATGGAAATACTTGAAATGCTTTTAAAACTCAGTGTTGATGAAGATAGAACTGTCGTTTTGGTACTTCACGATATAAACATGGCTGCTCGTTATTGTTCAAATCTGATTGCATTGAGGGAAGGTAAGATATTGGTTTCCGGTAGACCTTCGGAGGTAGTTACGACTGAAATGGTGGATTCTATTTTTGGAGTAAAGGCTTTGGTCATTGAAGACCCTGTAACAGGGTCTCCTTTATGTATACCCGAAGCTGTAACAAAAAATAAAACGTTAGACGTATTGGAATGAACAGCAAGTCAACCCATTGATGTAAATCGATCTAGTTTTATAACACCTGTGATTCGATCTTCGATGGGAGCTGCATGTTCGCGTGGAAACTGTTCTTCGTTTCTATATTTTTTTGCCATAGAGTCAAGAAAGTCAAGAGCCCCCTCAGATTCCCAAGTTACGAGTTTTCCTCTTATTTCTAGGTAACGTTCAGGATTTTTAGGATCAGTAGCTGACAGAGAAACGCGTGGATCAATTTTCAGGTTTTTCCATTTTTGTCTCCCAATTTTGTGAGGAAATCTGATGTGAGTTCCATCAAAATCTGCCCATACGGGAGAAACATGAGGCTCACCATCGGGTCCAATCGTAGCCATATGCCAAACAGTTGGCATATCAAAAAGATCTAAGTGGCTTTCTGGAATTAAAGTCATTTGCACTTCCTTTAGTAAATAGATTCAAAAAATATGCAGTTAAATACCTTACTCTGGTAGGTCTTCTGCTAAATCGATTTTGTATCCCTCTTCGAGTAGCTGATCCACCTCAGCGCCTGTAATGGAACCATTTAAATCTGAATGATCAACAAGTATCTCACCCGGTGAAGGAATCTCTTCTGGATCAGGCCATTTTTCTGGCGTCCACATATTGCCTCTTCTGAAGGATTTAGCACAATGAATAAAGGCTGTCTCTATAAGAACTCCAATAGCTGTTTTAGGAGTGCGAAGTTCATCCGAAAAGAGTTTCAAAAGTGACTCATCCTGTGTTATGTATGCTTTTCCATTTGCTCTAAGCGTCTCCCCAAGACCTGGAATTAGGAATAACAAACTTATATTTCCTTGCTCAACAATATTTTGTATTGAATCAAGTCTGTTATTCCCATTTAAGTCAGGGACGATAAGACGTTTGTCATCGATAACTTTGACAAACCCTGCAGGTCCTCCTCGAGGGGAAACGTCTAATTCGCCATTTGTGTTTGAAGTTCCGATGAGCAAGAAGGTTGATTGCCCAATAAAAGCTCTGCACCCCTGATCTATAACAGATGATTCTTTTGCTTTAACCAACTCAGAGGGTTGTCTATATAGTTCGTATAGCTCTTCTGTCGAACGAATAATATTTTCAAAAGGTTCCATTTATATTCTTTACTCTCAAAGTTGTCGGGATGGGGAGATTTGAACTCCCGACCCCCTGCTCCCAAAGCAGGTGCGCTGCCAGACTGCGCCACATCCCGTAAGGATAAGTGTAGAGGAACATTTACGTTCTAGATCCAAGCAATGTGTCCGCGAGTACATAAAAACTGTTTCAAGCGGTTATTTTCTAAGTGATGAGTGAACAAATTTATGATGCTCGAACTTTCTGGGAGTTGTTTGAAAGGCGTGTTGAACTTAGTGCAGACAAAAAAATGCTTATTGACGATTCTGACCGTTCACTGACTTTCTCAGAAGTTAAAGAAAAAGCCGAGAAAGCAGCCGTAGGGTTTATGGAGCTCGGAGTGAGAGAAGGAACTCCGATTACATGGGTTTTACCAACACGTATAGAAACGATAGTTGCCTCTTTAGCTTTGTCACGGCTGGGAGCGGTTCAAAACCCTATAATCCATATCTACCGAGAAAGAGAAGTTGGTTTTTGTATTCGTCAAACCAATGCAGAGATAGTTTTAGTCCCTGGTGAATGGAACGGTTTCGACTACCAGAAAATGGTCGAAAACTCGACAGCTGACATGGAAAACCGTCCGAAGATAATTGAGGTCTATGACAGCCTTCCAGAAGGCGAAGGTTTAGAACTGCCTGAAGAAATTGATGTGGATGCAAATGAAACCGTCAGATGGATTTATTACACATCTGGGACCACTTCAGATCCCAAAGGAGCGATGCACACAGATTCCACATTGATTGCAGGTGGAGTGGGTCTAGCAAAAGCCTTAAATATGGGAGATAAGGATATAGGTTCCATAGCTTTTCCTTACGCTCATATAGGAGGTCCGGACTATCTCGTCTGCATGCTCGCAAATGGTTTTCCGGCAGTATTGATAGAAAAATTTGACTTGCAGTCAACTATTGAAACTTACAAACGTCATGGAGTGACTATGGCAGGAGGCAGTACAGCTTTTTATTCCATGTTCTTAGGTGCTCAACGCCAGCAACCCGAAGAACCCTTAATACCTAGTCTCAGATTGCTTTCCGGTGGAGGCGCCCCAAAACCACCTGAGATATATCACGAAGTTGTAGAAGAGATGGGAATTCCAGTTGCCCATGGGTATGGGATGACTGAAAGTCCTATGATTTGTCAGGGTTCACCCTCCGACAGCCCAGATCAACTGGCGCACACCGAAGGAAAACCAGTCTTTGCCGCTGAGGTAACGATTGTTAGACCTGATGGCTCAACCTGCGAACCTGAAGAAGAAGGACAGGTGGTTGTCGAGGGTCCTCAACTCTTTAAGGGGTACAAAGATACAAGTTTAAATAAAGAAGCTTTTGACTCCCTCGGAAGGTTTCTTACAGGCGATTTGGGAGTAATGAGAGAAGATGGACATGTTTCATTAACAGGTCGTGTTAAAGACATTATTATCAGAAAAGGGGAGAATATTTCTGCAAAAGAAATCGAGGATATTTTATACACCCATCAAAAAGTTGAAGCTGTAGCGGTTGTGGGCATCCCAGATAAAGAAAGAGGAGAGAGAGTCTGCGCGGTCGTGGAACTGGTTGAAGGAAGTGATCCGCTGGATTACCAAGAAATGTTGGAAATCTGTGAGTCAGAAGGGTTAATGAAGCAAAAAATCCCAGAGCAGCTAATCAACTATGAAGGTGCTTTACCAAGAAATCCGACTTTAAAGATACTCAAGTATCAGTTGAGAGATGAGATTTCTAAAATTGACTGGTCTTAGTTACCTGCCTTTGAAATTACCTTTCCTTCTTTCTACGAAAGCTTTAACTCCTTCTTCTGCATCTTCTGTTTCGGCGAGGGCCGCTTGGTCAGCCCCCATAGCAGCAATAGCTACCTGTTCTCCATCTGTTACATAACGCATCGAGGAACGTTTGGTTGCCTGTACGGCCAGAGGAGCACCTTCACAGATAGTTTCTGCAACTTCGATCGCTCTTTCAAGCTCAGTGCCCACAGGAACAACTTCTTGCACAAGCCCCACACGGAAAGCTTCTTGTGAATCGAACACGTCAGAGGTCAGCAGATGGTACATGGCATTACCCCAACCGCAACGTTGAACAAACCTGATTGTTGCACCGCCAGTGGCATGGATTCCTCTCAGAGGCTCCAATTGCGAGAACCGGCAATTATCAGCAGCAATAACTATGTCGCCTGCAAGCATTAATTCAATTCCAAGCGTGTAGGTCACACCTTTTACAGCTGAAACTATTGGCTTTGTGCATCTACGACCTAATGCGGTTGGGTCCACTTTCCCTTTCCCGCGACCTCTTTCACCTTTCTGCATTCTTTCACGGAATTTGGGCAGGTCAAGACCCGCAGTGAAATGATCACCATGAGCGAAAAGCACTCCACACCAAAGTTCAGGATCATCTTCCAGTCTCGTGTAGGCATCAGTCAGCTCATCGATCATTTCGGGTGTGAAACCATTCATTTTTGAAGGTCTGTTGATCCCCATTAAAAGAATCCGTCCTTTTACCTCTACCGTGATTCCGCCTTCTGTATTATTTTCAGACATTTTCAAAACCTTGTTTTAGTCGTTCAGTCAAGAACTTTAGCGTAACTTTCCCGGGCGAGTAATAGTTCTTTTAGATGACTTCCGTAAGCGTATCCGCCTACACTTCCATCATTTCTTAGAACACGGTGACAAGGTATCAGGACGGGCACCGGATTCGCTCCTAGAGCAGATCCAACTGCACGTTGAGCTTTGGGGCTATTCATTGATTTAGCTATTTCTGAGTAAGTGGAAGTTTCCCCTAATGGTATTTGAGAGCATTGATTCCAAACCTTTTGCTGAAAAGATGAGTAAGAAGAAGTTTCAAAATTGAGATCTGAACAGTAGCCATGGATTTTCCAGTGTTCAATTGCTTTTTCCATGCCTTCAGGTAGAGATTGAACTCTAAGAAATGTTTCACCTGTTCTTTTTTTAAGACATTTACGAAAGTTACTTAAACTCGTTAGTTCCTTAAATTCAGAAGCACAAATACCCGAACTACTGAAAGCTAGCCACAGTTCTTCACCTAAGATTTTTGTAAGAACAATGTGGTGAAAAGGTTTCTTCAAAATTCTGCCGAGTTGTTATTCTTCAATCAAACCAGTTCGGACAATAACAAGTGGGCACGGGCTGTGATGAGATATTGCTTGACTTACCGAGCCGAGACGAAGTCCAGCGAAACCTCCTCTTCCACGGTTTCCAACTACCAGCATGTCCGCACCTTCTGCAATAGACATTAAAGTTTCAGGTGCTTTACCTTTTTTAATTGTTTTCCTAATTTCAATATTTGGATTTCCAGCTATTTCCATAGCTGATTCAACAACTTCATTCTGGAGTTTTTCTACCTCAGAAATTAGATTTGCTCCATCAAAGGGAACGTATCCCAGATCTGGAGATGCCGGTATATAAGTTGGCGAGTAACAGGTCACTACTTCTACAAGCGCTTCACGATGCAACGCTTCTTCGATAGCCCAAACCAGAGCCGCTTTTGCATAACCAGAGCCTTCGATACCTACAACGATACGACGCCCTTTTTCCATTTTGCCCCTTTATTGATCTGGAAAACAAAACGGTACGAAACCGTTAATACATTTTGCTACTCAGCGAGAGCGTCTTCAACTTTTGCTAAAGCCTTTTCTTCTGAAAGGTTTAAAGCAAATGCAAGCTCTGACACCAGAATATTAAGAGCCTTGTTGTAAAGGGTTTTTTCTCCAGCGGAAAGCCCTTTTGTATCTTCACGCAAGGCCAAGTTTCTTACAACTTCGGCGACTTGGTAAACATCACCACTTTTTAGTTTTTCTTGATGGTTTTTGAAACGGCGGGACCAGTTAGCCGGCTCTCTTACGTCTCTTTTCTCAAGAACTTCAAACAAATCAGGAACATCGCGTTTGGCAATAGGCCAACGCATCCCCACTTCTTCGGCTTTGTCAGATGGGACTGAAAGGACCATGTCCCCATGAGCCATGTGCAGAATCAGATATTCGGTAGTTTTTCCGAAAGCTTTTCTTTTTTCTTTCTTCTCTATAACTGCAGCACCATGATGGGGATAAACAACTTTGTCACCGGGCTTGAATGTCAATTTGGCCTCCGAAAGCGGTAGATCAGATTTGTAGGATATCTACCTGTGGCTGTAATGGCAGCTAATTTTGAAAAATAGTTAGGCACCTAAGCGCTCTCTAGCGAGTCTGCTGCGTTCCAAAAGATGCTCGGGAATGCCATGTTCATTACCGGCACTTGAATCTGAGTCTGCTGAAACAGTTTCTTCTGAAGTTTGATCTTCACTGACTTCAGGTTCAAGTTCAGCATTTGCACGGTCGATTTGGTACTGCTCCCAATCTTCTACTTTCACAACATCGTTATGGTCCACGCGACCGAGTTTCATACCATTATCGAAATCAACCCAGTAACGGAACCATTCAATTCCGTTCGCAACACGGATTTTTCCTTCAGTCCCTTCAGGAACTCCAAGAAGATCTATTGTCGCTACGACTTTTTGTTTTCGTTTTAGGGGATTCAAATTCGCCACTTCCAGTAATTATTGAACTCTTAAAGCAAAACCCTATTGCAAAAAACTTTGTGTTATGCGCTTAAATCTCGCTGAGAGCAAACTTTTTCTATAAGAAGATCTGCCACTTTGTCGACACTTATTTCGTTTTGGGTTTTTTCATAATCAGATCGTTCTAAAAGTTCGACCATCCCATTTTCCAAACCGCGCGGTCCTATAGTCACTCGAATGGGTATTCCAATTAGTTCCGCATCAGCAAATTTAACTCCAGGTCTTTCATCCCTGTCATCTAACAAGACATCTATACCATTAGCATCTAAATCTGCGTAAATCTGATCTGCTATTTTCATCGAGTTCTCATCATCTGTTTTAACCACTGTCAACACAACTTCATAGGGGGCTACGCTCATAGGCCAGATCAGACCAGATTCGTCACAGCATGTTTCCGCTATGGCAGCCATAGCGCGCCCAACACCTATTCCATATGAACCCATAGTTGGTGTTTGTGAGTTGCCTTCTGAATCGAGCACGCTCACTCCCATTGCTTCCGCGTATTTTGTACCCAATTTGAAAATATGACCAGCTTCAATACAGCGTGCAACTCTTAGAGACTCTGAACAAGATGGGCAACCTTCGCCGTCAGCTATCGCCCTCATATCAACCCATTGGTCTACTTTTATATCCCTTTCTACATTTACTCCTGAGAAGTGGAAATCATCTTCATTCGCACCTGTAGTCATAGCAGCGCGTCCTTTGAGAGCGGGGTCAGCATAAATATTAATTCCATCGACTCCAACTGCACCTAGGCTTCCAGGTGAAGCCCCCAGAGCTTTTTGTATAGCACCTTCTTCAGCAGGAACTATTTCCACCGAGGAAGTTGCATCACAAAATTTTTGTTCCTGAAATTGGTGATCGCCTCGTAAAAGAAGGAGTGAAAGTTCGCCATCAACAATGTATACGAGAGTTTTAATCTGGTGTTCAGGTGGATGCCCTGCAGACGATAAGGCTTCGATAGTACGAATACCCGGTGTGTCGAACTTCTCGATTGTTTCACCCTCTTCACGGTTTTCCAACTCTGGAATTGTCGAAGTAGCACGCTCTACGTTCGCTGAATAGCCACACGAACTGCATATAGCTACGTCATCTTCTCCGGCAGGAGACTCAACCATAAACTCTACTGAGTCACTTCCACCCATTGCCCCTGAAGACGCTTGAACAGGAATTGCTTTCAGACCCAAACGGGCAAAAATGCGTTCATAAGCTAAATGATGGAGATTAAATGATTTGTCCAAACCAGCATCATCGATATCTATCGAATAAGAATCCTTCATATCGAATTCTCTCACCCTTAAAAGACCTGATTTAGGTCTTGGTTCATCTCTGAACTTAGTTTGTATCTGGTACCACATTTGCGGAAGGTCACGGTAGGAAGACAGTTCAAGAGCAACAGTAGCTATAACTTCCTCATGAGTCATCCCGAGAACCTGATCAGCATCTTTTCGGTCTGTGAATTTAAACAGATTCTCGCCCATTGCATCTAAACGACCTGATTTTTGCCAAATGCTGGTCGGGTGTATGGCAGGAAGCATGACTTCTTGAGCGCCAATTGCATCCATCTCCTCGCGAAGAATTTGCACAATCTTTTTACTTACTTTCCATGCGAGAGGGAGCATTGAATAATGACCAGACTGCAATTGCCTTATGAATCCGCCACGAACTAACAATTGGTGGCTTATGGCTTCTGCTTCGGTTGGTGCCTCACGAAGAGTGGGTGCAAAGAGAGATGTCCAGCGCAATTCTAAACTTTCCTATAGGTTTTATTACATCAACATCCTAGATGATTTCGCTCAACGTAGCTGAATTATTGTTTACCTGACAGAATCAATGTATGAGTGAAATTAATTTAGAAGAAATTAAAGCCGAACTATCTGAGTGGATCAAAGATAATTGGGATCCTGAAATCACGGTTTCACAATGGTGGAAGTGTCTTTCTGACTCAGGATGGTCAGCGACTTCTTTACCTGTAGAGGCAGGAGGTAAAGGATGGGGTCGTTCTGAAACAGGAACGGTAACTTCGACTTTATTTTCTCACGATGTGGTAGGACCTCCTACAGGACTAGGAATGATGCTCGCAGCCCCCACGATTGCGATGCACGGAAACCCCGATCAGATCGAAAGACTCATACCACCGATTATCGATGGGTCAATTGCATGGTGCCAGTTATTTTCAGAACCAGGTGCCGGATCAGATTTGGCGGGACTTCAAACTCGTGCAGTTAAAGATGGAGACGAGTGGATAATTACAGGACAAAAAGTTTGGACATCCGGTGGACACCTAGCTGAAAAAGGAATGCTAATTGCTAGGACTGACATAGATGCCCCTAAGCATCAAGGGATTACTTATTTTGCTTTCGACATGGATCAACCAGGTGTCGAAGTAAGACCACTTAAAGAAATGACCGGTCGCGCATTATTCAACGAGGTTTTCATAGATGAAGCGCGAGTGTCTAATGATGATGTGATTGGTGGAATTGGCAACGGTTGGGCAGTCGCCAACACGACATTAATGGTTGAACGATCAAGCTTAGGTAGCGGAGGTCCCCAACCTGTAGCAGTCCCTGCAGGTGGAAAAGCAGGAAGACTTGATAGAAAAGTCGGAGATTTTGTCTCGAGTTTAGGAGGAAATGTCGAAAGCGATGGAGGACGAGGTTTAGATATCAAATGGCTTTCAGATTTAGCTCAAAAGGTAGGATCAGCAAGTGATCCGGTAGTTAGACAAGAGATAGTCAAACTGCACATTTTAGGTGAAGTAAACCGACTTAATATGCTCCGAGCTAAAGCAGGAGGAAGTCGAACTGGTGCAGAGGGAAATCTTGCAAAATTAGCAATGAGCGAACTTGTACGCCGTAGCAGAGACGTAGGAAATTTGATCATTGGTGCTGATGGAATGTTAAGCAGCGCCGAAAGTTCATTCGATGGGAGAGTTCAAGAGGCAACAATCTTTAGCCCAGCTCCATCAATATACGGAGGCACAGACCAGGTCCAAAGAAACATAGTCGGGGAGAGAGTTCTAGGTCTCCCAAAAGAACCAGGGCCAAGTAAGGAAACTCCGTTCAAAGAGTTGCTTCAAAACTAATTTCTTGTAATCGAAAAGCTATCAAGTAGGATTTGTCGAACTTTTTCAGGTGCCTCTGTCATAGACATGTGACCCACTCCTTTTAGCTCAACAACTGTTGGTTCCGCCAATGCTTCAATAAGTGGTTGAGCAGCACGCCTCGGTGTCATCTTGTCGCGAGAACCGAGAATTAAAGTAGTCGTACATTTTACTTCTTTTGCTTTTTCAACAGTTTCTTCGTAGCTAGAACAAATTGAAAGATCGAGGCTTAAGACACCCGGCTTCGAATTTTCAACCACCGCTGTTGCACCTCCAATCATCCAGAGACCAGGAGTAGGGTTACCACCAAGATGCTGATCAGGACCATGACCCCAACCAGCGATAAAACCAGCCCCCTTGGGCAAATTTGTATCTGCAGCGGTTTGCAAATCAGGGTGCACCGGCATCTCTGCAGCTACAGCAATCAAAGTAGCTGAAAGAACAGAATCCGGATGGTTGGCTGCAGTTGCCAAGGCAACAAATGAACCCATTGAATGTCCAACAATATGGGCAGGTCCTCCAAGACGATCTATAACTTTCGAAACCCAATCGGCCATTTCATCAATTGTTTCTAAGGGCGGTCCTTCACTTTCACCATGAGCTGGGAGATCTACAGCAAAACACCTGAAACCGCGATGAGATAGAAAACGAGTTTGTTGGAACCATACGGTTCTATCCATGCCTGCGCCATGGATCAAAATAACCAGAGGGTCGTTCTCATCCATTTCTTCTAAATTGATGCCGCCATTAGCTGCACTAAAATGACTGTTCGCAAGATCAATAAGCATGACGGTTCAACGTTGTGAAGCTTTGAGAGCTTTATCTAGATCAGCGCAGATATCAACTGGGTCTTCAAGACCAACAGAAACNCGNACAAGATCTTCACCAATTCCAGCTGCTGAAAGATCCTCAGCACTCATTTGTTGATGAGTGGTAGAAGCAGGGTGGATTACCAGTGTTTTAGCNTCCCCGACNTTTGCTAAATGCGAAGCCAACTCGACAGATTCGATGAATTTTCTNCCAGCNTCACGACCNCCAACAATCCCAAAACTAAGTATNGCACCTGAACCTTTTNCATATAAACGTTTTGCCANCTCATGATCNGGATGGCTCGGATGATCCGGATGCCGAATCCATTCAACAGCATCATGCTTATCTAATAGGTCAATAACACTATGGGTATTTGAAATNTGTTTCTGCATGCGCAAAGGCAGAGTCTCTATTCCTTGCAGTATGTAGAAGGCGTTAGCCGGACTCATACAAGCTCCAAAATCTTTAAGACCCTCAGACCTTGCTCTCATCGAAAGAGCCTGCGGTCCAAATTCATCCGTGAAAACAATTCCGTGGTAACCATCATAAGGCTCGGAAAGAGTAGGGAACTTGCCTGAAGCGGCCCAATCGAAACGACCTCCATCAACAACAGCTCCGCCTATGGCGATACCGTGTCCACCCAAGAATTTAGTTAGAGAATGAATTACAACATCCGCACCATGCTCGATCGGGCGAATTAGGTAAGGTGTAGCAAAAGTTGCGTCAACTATCAGAGGCACTCCGATACTGTGGGCGGCATCCGCAATTGCTTGAATGTCTAAAACTTCTATACCTGGGTTACCCAGAACTTCCGCATAGAACAATTTCGTGTTTTCAGTAGCTGCATCAAGAAAACTTTTTGGATCATGAGGATCGACAAAAGTTGTTGAGATCCCAAATCTAGGCATAGTAAAAGTCATCATGTTATGACTACCGCCATAAAGATTTTGACTTGAAACTATATGATCACCAGAATCCAAAAGAGTCGCTACTGCTAGATGAAATGCAGCCATTCCACTTGAAGTGCATACCGCCCCAACTCCGCCTTCAAGCGCAGCGATTCTCTCTTCGAGAACAGCCACTGTTGGATTGGAGATCCTGGTGTAGATATGTCCACCTGCCTCAAGGTTATAAAGAGCAGCTGCCTCATCTACAGAATCGAAAACATAAGAGGTTGTCTGATATATAGGGACAGCTCTTGAACCTGTAACAGGATCAGGTCTTTGACCAGCATGTAGAGACTGAGTGTCAAATTTGTGTGCATCTGGTTCAACCATGTATTTAAGACTACGCAGTAGTAAGCATTTACAAATGCCCGCGAGCGACTAAGTTGCAAATATTAATGTTTTATTTACAAGAGAATTTTAAATAGAAGGTAAAAAGATGAAAATTGGTTTCATAGGTTGCGGAAATGTTGGCGGAAAACTCTCTTATAGTTTGCTAAGGAATGGTTTTGATCTAATGGTTAGAGACCTAGACAAAACAGTCGCTCAACCACTTTTGAATGAAGGCGCAGACTGGGCTGAGTCACCGAAACAAATAGCTGAATCGTGCGAGGTGGTTATCACATGTTTGCCTTCTCCTAAAGCATGCAAAGAGGTGATGGAGGCTCCTGATGGTGTCTTGGCTGGACTTTCAGAGGGAAAAGTATGGATGGAAATGAGCACTACAGACGAAACCGAAGTCCGGCGTATAGGCAAATTGGTCGAAGATACTGGCGCTTATGCAGCAGATTGTCCAGTTTCGGGAGGATGTCACAGGGCAGCGACAGGAAATATTTCGATCTTCGTCGGCGGTGAAAGAGATGCCTTTGAAAAAATTTTTCCAATAGTTTCAGCTATGGGCAGAAACATACTCCACACAGGTCCTCTAGGATCAGCTTCGGTTTTAAAAGTTCTGACAAATTATCTTGCTAGCGCGAATCTAGTTTCCCTTGCTGAAGCCTTAACAACAGCCTCTGCAGCAGGAATGGATTTAAACACCACTTATGAGGCGATCAGGATTTCCTCAGGAAATTCATTTGTTCATGAAACAGAAAGCCAAGTGATATTGAATGGAAGTCGCAACATCAATTTCACTATGGATTTGGTTGTAAAAGATGTCAGCCTCTTTGATCAGATTGCAAAAAAACACGAAGTGCCTCTTGAACTTTCACCTATGCTCGTAAAAATTTTTGAAGATGGAATGGACCGGTATGGGGAAAGAGAATGGTCGTCGAACATAATAAGAAGACTTGAAGATGCAACCTCTATAGACGTGAGAGCTCCTGGATTTCCAGAGGAGATGACTTGTGATGAGGAAGAAGTCCCTGGCCAAGAAGTAGTCCCAAAACAGTAAGGAAATTTATATTGAACGAGATACCAGAAGTGATGAAGGGCGTGCAGCTGATTGGTAACGGAGGTCCGGAAAAACTTTCTTTCCGTGACGACATTCCCACTCCAGAAATTAACGAAGAGGAAGTACTGATTGAGGTTAAAGCCTGTGGGATGAACAATACGGACATCAACACAAGGGTCGGATGGTATTCGAAATCAGTTGCCGCAGCGACTTCAAATGAAGGTTTTTCAAATATTGAAGATGAAAACACTTGGGGAGGGGAGAAACTGTCTTTTCCTAGAATTCAAGGGGCAGATCCATGCGGTGTGGTTGTAGATATTGGAAATACTGCAGATCAAGAACTGATCGGAAAACGTGTCATTGTTGACCCGTGCATAAGGGATCCAAAATCAAAAAACTGGAGAGACAACGCGAAATATCTAGGAAGTGAAATAGATGGCGGGTTCGCACAATATTGCGCTGTTCCATCTAGCAATGCTCATCCAGTTGACTCAGAAATGACAGATATAGAACTAGCATCTTTCCCATGTTCATGGGCCACAGCAGAGCACATGCTGACACGGTCACAATTAGAGAAGGGTCAGACAGTTGTTGTTACTGGAGCATCAGGAGGAGTTGGGACTGCACTTATACAACTCGCCAAACTTCGTGAAGCTACTGTCATAGCTGTTACCAGCACAGAAAAGTTCGATTCAATAAAAGGATGTGGAGCAGATTTGCTTTTAGATCGTAACGAGCACGATCTAAAAAATAAAATTCTCGAATTAGGACAGGGACCTATAGATGTTCTTGCAGACGTTACGGGCGGAAGTGATTTCGCAGAACTATTTGAGACAATAGATAAAGGCGGATGTTACACAACTGCAGGAGCAATAGCAGGACCAATTGTCGATCTAGACTTAAGAATTTTGTATCTAAATGATCTAGAGATGCATGGATGCACTGTTTATGACCCTTCTGTCTTCAAAGCATTAGTTGGTTACATAGAAGACGAGAGAGTCACTCCGATAATAGGAGGAGTCTTCAGATTGGAAGAGATCAGGCAAGCACAAGAAGAATTCTCCAAAAAACAACATGTGGGAACTATGGTTCTCACAGTCGATTAAGAATTTGTAAGGACCCTTGATGAAACACATATTAATTGCGCTTGCTATTTCTATACTTGCTTCTGCCTGTAGCAGTACTGGTAGCAACGCTGAAGAAAGTTCCCAGAGGATAACTGATCTTCAAACTCAAATCGAAGAATTGAACATCCAACTAGAAGAAAAAGTTAAAGAAGAAACACCAGTTTCATCTGATGAGACTGTTATCACTCCCACAACTACTTTTTCTGCGGAAACGAATAATGAAAAGTCCTCAGAGGCAGACAGCATAGAAATTGTTGAGTCTGACACAATTGAAACCTCTACAGATTCATTTGAATTTGAGACAATACCCCTAGAGGATCGTGACGTGCTTCTTGATGCATTCTTTCAGGTTAGAGAGGAAATTTTTGCTGGAAATCTATTTTTTGCTGATTGTGCTGAAAGGATACTCGGCGAAAGAGCCCTTGAACTCATAGGAGAAGCCGTTGTTGATGGAGGCCGTTTTGATTGGGCTGAAGGGATACTCGGCGAAAGAGCCCTTGAACTGATCGATAGGTCGCCCACTAACAACGAACTTCTTCTCCTAGAAGGATGCCTTGATGAAGCACAACGTCTAGATCATGAACGACATGAAGATCATGAAGGTCATGAAGGTCATGAAGGTCATGAAGGTCATGAAGGTCATGAAGATCATGAAGGTCATGAACGAGAGGAAATAGTTGAAGATGGATTAAATGATCAAGTCAAAACTCAAGAGGAAAATGAAGAAACACAGATTGA
>PBLL01000007.1 GCA_002721755.1 Actinomycetota bacterium | reverse complement strand
ATGTTGAAACAGAAGAAGATTGAACAAGTACTGTTGCTAACAATCCGACAAAAAGTCCACCTATAGGATTTGATACACCTTCAAAAAGGCCATCAACCAGGTCTTTCCCTAAGCTTTTGAAACCTCCACCTAATAACTCAACGCCTGTTAGAAATAAATAAAGAAGTGCTAGTACTAAAAATGCTCTTAGAAGAGTTGGAATTTGCCTCTTATCTAAAGATCTATCTGATAAAGCTGAGGGTGAAGAACTCAATTTAAACCTTTAAATCTAGATGACAAGACAATCTTCCACGCAAACAATACACAAAATTTGAAATAAAACAACGACTACTTCTTTTTAAATTTCTAAAAAAATTTGAAATTTTACGCCAGTTTTATGTCATTTATGAGAGAAATGTATCTGCAAGCAAAAAAATAGGAGTTTGATTTTGATGAACACTAAATGGATGTCAAGTGGTAATTGTGCGGATACCAATCCTGATGCTTTCTTTCCTAGTGATGGTGTAGGAGTAGAAATAGCAAAAAGCATTTGTGAAGACTGCCCTGTTGCGAGTCTTTGCCTAGAATACGCCTTAACTTACCGAATAGATCACGGAGTGTGGGGCGGTTGTTCCGAAAGGCAACGCCGCAGAATTAGAAAAGAACGTCGCCAACTAGTTCCGGCTGCGTAAAAATTAGAACTCTTCGAGTTCTTCTTCCTCGTCATAACCTAAGTCCCATGAGATTAGAACGTTTTCACGTTCTGCATCACGATTTATTCTTTCGCGATTTCTCCTGAACTGGGGGTCATGAGGAGGGAGAAGCATCAAACGTGCGCTGATTCGGTCTTGAAAAGACTCAACTAACTTTGGATCACCATATCCAGACCTTACTTCCCAATGTGGAGCAGCAGGTCCAAGATAAATAACTTGAACTTCACCTACTGGTGCCTGTTGAACTTGGTCTTCAACTTGATCTTCACTGATGTCACTCATAAGAGCATCTAATCCCTTTTTGGTCGTAGAAAAAAGCCTACCGATAAGAACACTTCAAGAGAGAAAAATATTGAGTTAAGAAGATTCGTCTTTGTTTTCGCTCTCGTCACTTACTTCCTTCGAACCTTCAGACATCCCTTCCTGGAGTTCACGTTGTGCTCGTCCAAGATTTCTAGCAAGTTTAGGAAGTTGACTGCCTCCAAAAAGAACGACAGCCACAATCAGAACGATAATTAATTCATTGCTGCTTAAAAACGCAAGTGTGTTCATAAAATAAGGTTAGCCGCGTATAACGCTATGTGTCGTGCTTAAGCACTTCTATGATCGACTAATCGCTCAATTTCTGCGGAACGTTCAGCTGCAGCGGCACGTTCAAGAGCACGTTGTCGTCTTATTCGACGTCTTTCTCTCTCACTCATACCACCCCAAATCCCAAATTTTTCACCATTCTGCAAAGCAAACTCGAGGCAGTCATCTTTAACTACGCACCCTTGACAAACTTCTTTGGCCTCACGCGTGCTGGCTCCTCTTTCAGGAAAAAACAAGTCAGGATCAACACCTAAACAATTCGCTTCGTCTTGCCACGAAGTATCTAAATCAGCTTTCGCATAGATTCCCATTATGTAATTACACCATTGTTATTAGCAAAAAAGCAATACCGCAAACATAAAAAATAAGAAATTTTGCTTAAAAGGTAGTGTTTTTTCTTATCTTGAAGAAGCAAATGATCGACGCTGTTCAACAAAATCAACGAGCAAATAATCCCCCAAACTCTGATTTGTAGTGAAAAAAGCTCTACCACCATTCATTTTGGTTACATGCTCTATAAAACGAGTTAAATACGGAGTCGCGTCTAACATAAAGACATTTATTCGAATGTCATCACGTGTGCACCGTTTAACTTCCATCAAAGTTTTCTCAATCGTTTCTGAAGAAGGCGGGTAATTGAAAAAAGGGAAACCTTCTTCAGTTATATGCGCTGTCGGTTCTCCATCAGTAACCATGATTATCTGTTTTGTCCCACTCTGTTTTGCCAACATTCGTCGTGCAAGCATTAGACCATGCTGCATATTTGTTCCGTAAACGTAATCCCATGAAACCTCCGGAAGTTTCTCCGGCCTTATCTCTCTAGCTATTTCACTAAACGTAACTACGCCTAAGAAATCTCTGGGAAACTGTCCAGATATAAGAGAGTTCAGCGCCATAGCTACTTTTTTTGCAGGCAAAAAATTATCTCTCATCGGCATTGAGAGAGAAAGATCCAACATCAAAACAGTCGAAGCTTGGACTGTTGCTTCTGTGCGTTCAATTTCAAAATCCTCTGGTTCAAGAACTACCGGTGTTCCTGAACCATTGCGAACAAGTCCATTTCTAACTGTCCGCTCTATATTCAAATTGAACGGATCCCCAAATTCGTAACTTTTGGTTGCATAATCTCTTTCATGTCCAGCACCAATTGTTTCTGCATTATGCCTACCTGCACGATCTTTTGAGATACGACGGTAAAGATCAGCTAAAGCATTTTGACCTAACTTTCTTATTGCTTTTGGAGTCAAACTAAGTTGACCGTCTTTATTTTCAACTAGTCCTGCCTCTTCAAGCATCCTGCTCATTTCAGCAAGTTGTTCAAGACTCTCTGCAGATTCATCTCCTAGAAGTTCTCTTGCTCTATCAGTATCAACTTCTGATAATGCTCCAGGATTTGAAACGTTTCGCAACATCTGTTCCAGACGATCTAAATCAGCAAGATCTTCAAAAGTCTGTATTGCTTCAGGAAGGTTTAACGAATTGTCTCCTTGAAATTCAACTGAATGCTCCCAACCCATCTCAGGAAAAGCTTCTCTTAAATTTTCAGACAACTGATCCATCTGCCAACGTAAATCCATATCTTCTAAAAGCTGTTCCGATAGTTCCTCAAGTTGTGCTCTTTGTTCAGGGGACATGGAATTTAATATTTGCGACATATTCGCCATTCTTTGCGCCATCACTTCTAAAAGTTCTTCTAAACTTCTCGGGTTTTCAGGGAAAAAATCACCATACTCCTCCATAAATTTTTCAAAATCTGGAGTCTCACCTTCCTGTCTTTGACTGAGCATCTCATTCAAAGCAGCCAACATGTCTTTCATTCTCGACATATCTTCTGAGGTCATGTTTTTCATTTCACCAGCCATTTGATCAATGGCCTGTTGCATTAGCTGCTCCCGTAAACTCTCTAGAAGTTCTTCAAATTTTTGTGCTGCGACGGTTGAAGTGAAATCATAATCGCTTAACCCCTTAACTCGACTTGCAAGATTTTCATGTTCCAACATGTCAAGTTCATCGGATCTTGCCTTTAAAGCTTCGTCGGTGATTTCTTGATTTCTTTCATCATCTCTAAAACGATTTTCTATTGCTTCGAGTGATTCACGCTCGGTTGAAATTACCTGTTCAAGTGCTTCATTAATTTCGTCGTAAATACCACCCAAACTGTTTTGATCAATTGTTTCTTGCCTCTTTTGCCTTAGTTTCTGAAGTATTTCTCTAAGACCTTCTAGCCGCCCACCCTCAAAATTTAAACCTCTTTGCATTAACCTTCTTAAAGCTGAATTAGGGTCTCCGTTTTCGATTAACTCATCACCCAAAGCCTCCATTAACGCGTTGGCATCAAGCTCTGCTATTTGTTGAGTTCCATCCCACTTCGAATAGATAAAACGACGAACTCCAGTGAAATGTCTGATTTCCTCGCTCACTAAAACTCCATATCCTAAAACCTTTTAAAACTTACCTTCTCGGGTTTAAAAATAGCTAATAAACAAAACGAAATAAACAAAAGAAAACGATTAGTGATTACCAATCTGCAGCTTTAGGAATAAATTCGAGTGCCTCATCAATAAGTTTGACCACCATTTCTCCTAAATATGTCGTTGTTTCTCTAGTCGAATTTTCAACTTGACGAACATAAACGCCTTCCAACATGCAGGCAAGTTTGAACTTGCTCATCACTACATACCAGCCAAGTGACTCCGCTTTGATTCCGGCCCGATCAGACCATAAAGAAATAGCTTTAGTCTTACTAGGCATATTTTTTTTACCAAAATCAAGTGTTCCCATTAAATATCCCAAATCCATTAACGGGTCACCAATGGTTGCATTTTCCCAATCCAAAACAGCTAATAAACGAGGTTTTTTATCTTTAGAAAAAAGCATGTTATGAAAGTTATAATCACCGTGCATTACTCCTGGGTTAATTTTTTTTGGTCTATTGTTTTCCAACCATTCTGCTACTTCATCTATTCCAGGAATTTCTCTATTTCGATACGAATCAAGTTGACCCTTCCAACGACCCACTTGTCTTTCAAGAAAACCTTCTGGACGACCTAAGTCAGTCAAACCAGCAGCCTTATAGTCGACTGAAGCCAATTCCCCTAACGCTTCAAGAAGTTGAATCGCTATGTGATGATAAGAATCAACCCCACCTAGTTCAACGGGAATCGGGTCAGTAGGAACCAGACCATCAATCCATTCCATCACATAGAAAAAAGATCCTGTAACCGAAATATCTTTACACAAAGAAATCGCTTTTGCGTGAGGTACTTTTGTTCCTTCTAAAGCGGATTGAAATCTGAATTCTCTTTCCATAATTTTATTGGAACCATCAAATGATAAAGGAACCAAGGAAGGTCTACGTAACACCCAAAAATTCGTAGAGCGTTTAACTATAAAAACTTCGTTTGATTCTCCTGCTTTTACACGCTGAAAAGAAATGTCTTCGCCTTGTCCAAGCTCTTGAGTGTCAAACCATTCTTTTAATGAGCTTTCATTAATTAACTCTGGAAACAAATTCATTATGACCAGCACTCTAATGGAGTCTGCTTGCAATTCTATTTATCGCCTTGTTGGCTCTGAGCTTTCAGGTAGTAGATTCTTATCTAGAAAGTAGGAGGGGAATTATGCCAATTAATCCAGATGCATCAGGATCCGTCGGAGAACCTGCAGAATTTTCATGGACATCAAAAGACAGTTTGTTATACGCACTTGGTGTAGGAGCGGGTGTTTCTGACCCAACAGGTTTCGAACTCGAATTCACAACTGAAAACAGTAATGGAGTCAACCAAGTTGCTTTTCCTACTCAAGTCGTGGTTATGGGGGGTGGGAGCACTCCTAGTTTCGGGGATTTCAATCCGGTAAATCTTCTTCACGCTGAACAGGAAATCATTTTGCATCAACCTCTCCCTGCAGCTGGAACTGCTGTGTCAACCGGAAAAATTGGTCCGATTTATGACAAAGGTAAAGCTGCATTGGTTTATCTAGAAACGGATGTTACCGATAGTCAAGGAAATCCAATGTGGAGCACAAAATCAGGTCTCTTTATTGGAGGCGAAGGAGGTTGGGGTGGAGATCGTGGTCCAGCAACCGAATGGAACTTGCCTAGTCGTGACGCTGACCATCAAGTGTCGTATGAAACAAGAACTGACCAAGCTCTGCTTTACAGATTAAATGGTGATCGGAATCCTTTACATTCAGACCCTTCTTTCGCTTCAGCAGCTGGTTTCGAAAAACCAATTCTTCATGGTCTCTGCACCTATGGATTCACTGGACGTGCATTATTGCATGCATTGTGTGATTCCGACCCTGCACGTTTCGGAAGTATGGGTGGAAGATTCAAATCACCTGTTATGCCTGGTGAGGTATTAGAGGTTCATGCTTGGGAAGAATCTGATCAGATTTTATTTCAGACGCGTGTCGGGGAAAGAGTTGTTTTTGATAACGGAGTCATGACAAGAAATTAGTTTGTCGAAATGTTTACTGCCGAACAGCGTAATTTGCTCTAGCACCTGAAGAGTATTTATTTAGCCTCTTTGACAGATGCAGCCCTTCTAGGATCAGTTCAACAGCACTAGCGGTTATGGCGGAACCGTTTGAATTGTTTCCTTCTAGAACCTTTTGGACTGCAGGTTGAAGGGCCGGCATCTTTGAATCAACTACATCTTGATAATCATCAGATTTGATATCTTCGCCTGTTGAAACCCCTTCCAGATTTTCAAAAGCTTCAATTATCGGCTGATGTAGTTGAGTGGGAACAAGCTCTCGAAACACATTTAATACAGCTTCGTTTAACAATTGGTTGACGATTTCAGAATCACGCTCCTCGTCCAAGCTTTCTATTTCTACTTTTCCGGCAGTTGCAGCAATCAATGCATTCAAATCTGAAATCCTTGGCACCGCTTCGTTCTCTTTGTTACGCAGTGCTCTCCTCACGGAATTAGCAATCATAGCTTCTTGATTGGTGACACTCATTCGAACTGAAACTCCGGATCTTTGATTTAGATGAGGGCTGTTACGCGCTTGTTGTGTTAAAACTGCTATAACCCTGGTCATAAAATTTGGAACATTGACTTCTAGTTCACCTATTGAAGGGATTGATGCTTCTTGTTTAACTATGTCCATTTCAATTTCCGGTTCAGTTGGATAATGGGTTCTGATTTGTGAACCGAAACGATCTTTTAAAGGTGTGATTATCCGACCTCTATTGGTGTAATCCTCAGGATTGGCCGAAGCGAAAAGAACGACATCAAGAGGAAGGCGAATTTTGTAACCCCTTATCTGGATATCTCTTTCTTCTAAAACATTTAAAAGTCCTACTTGGATTCTCTCTGCTAAGTCTGGAAGCTCATTAATAGCAAATAAGCCTCTGTTCGTTCGTGGTACTAATCCATAGTGAAGAGTTAATTCATCTGAGAGATACCTACCTTCAGCTACTTTTATTGGATCAACTTCACCTATTAGATCAGCTATCGATGTGTCTGGAGTTGCTAGTTTTTCCCCGTAACGGAGATCTCTATGCACCCATTCGATTGGAGTGTTTTGACCTAGTTGGGATATCAGATCTTTGGCGTGTTTAGATACTGGTGCGAAAGGATCGTCATTGATCTCTGATCCGGCTACTACCGGCATCCACTCATCTAATAGCTCAACTAAACCTCTAATCAAACGTGTCTTGGCTTGACCTCTCTCTCCAAGAAAAATTATGTCATGACCTGCTAGTATTGCATTTTCCAACTGCGGCATAACAGTTTCTTCGTAACCATGAACTCCTGAGAAAAGTGAATCTCCGCTACGTATTCTTGTCACCAGGTTTCTTCGAAGTTCTTCTTTTACTGGTACCGATTGCCAACCACTGGATTCAAGCTCACCCAAAGTGGCTGGTCTTTGGAAATTTCTATTTCTCGAGAACAAAATACCCATGGCGGCACCCTACCGATCCTTTTGCCTCATTTAAATACCGGAGCAAAGTGATTATAAATTTTTCAATCAATTACCTATGTAAGTTAAAAACATTTTGTTACTAAGCCTGTTTTTTAAGGAAGAAAAAAATATAGTGTGACCTTTTGCATGGATACATGTACTGAGAGATACTCTCAGGTAGCGTTTAAAGTAGTGTCATTTTGCCCAGATAGACCGGCTTGATCCGGAGAAACCATGACTCAAACAACTAGCGAACGATACCGAGTGAGACCCATTCGAGAACGACGTCGCGAATGGCCTTTCCCCTTTAATCTTTATCAAACAGCAGTTGGCAGGAAATGGGTAATGGCTGTAACTGGAATAGGGCTTTTAGGTTTTGTTTTAATTCATATGATCGGAAATCTTCATGTTTATGAAGGTCCTGCGAAAATGCACGAGTATGCAGAATCTTTAAGAAATCTAGGTAGTGGAATAATGCCAAGATCACTAATTCTTTGGCTATTGAGATTGGGGCTAATGGTAATGTTTGCTCTGCATCTCCATTCAGCTATCACGCTGAAAGAAATGAGTCGCAAATCCAGCTTAAATGCCACTTTTCAGGGTGGTGAGAAAAAATATGAAGGTGGACGCGAATACATAGCTGCTAATTATGCGAGTCGTACGATGCGTTGGACTGGTCCGATAATTGCTTTGTTTCTCTTTTATCACCTTGCAGATCTGACGTGGGGGTGGTGGTTAGGTGACGATTTTGTCGCAGGCGATCCATATCACAATCTATATTCTTCACTTTCTAGAATTCCGGTAGCCATTTTTTACGTAATTGCGAATATGGCTTTAGCTTGGCACATCTTTCATGGAGCTTGGTCAATGTTTCAAAGCCTCGGAATAAACAACCCTAAGTACAACCATTTGCGTAAAGGTTTTGCTGCAAGTTTCGCAGGTTTAATTCTTCTAGGGAACCTGAGTTTTCCGATTATGACCCAAGCCAATCTGATCGATGAAGATGAGCGTTTATGCCAAGTAGATGATCTTGAAGGTACTGACGAAATTTTGGCGTGTCTGACAAAACAACTAGAGGACCACTAAACCATGGGAACTAATAATAATCCAGTGCTTGACCCACGAGTACCTTCCGGTTCATTAGACGAAAAATGGGAAAACCATAAGTTCTCAATGAAATTGGTTAATCCTAACAATAAGAGAAAGTTCGACGTTATTGTTGTCGGAACTGGTCTCGCTGGTGCGTCTGCTGCAGCATCTTTAGGGGAACTGGGATATAAGGTTAAAGCTTTTACTTTCCATGACAGTCCACGCAGAGCTCACAGCATCGCGGCCCAAGGGGGAATCAATGCAGCCAAGAATTACAAAAATGACGGAGATTCTGTATACAGACTTTTTTACGACACAATAAAAGGTGGCGACTACCGATCTAGAGAAGCCAACGTTCATCGTCTTGCTGAAGTTTCAACAAACATCATTGATCAAGCAACAGCTCAGGGGGTTCCTTTCGCTAGAGAGTACGGAGGTCTTTTAGATAACCGTTCTTTTGGTGGTGCTCAAGTTTCCAGAACTTTTTATGCGAGAGGTCAGACCGGACAACAACTTTTACTTGGTGCTTACTCGGCGATGATGCGTCAGGTAGCTGCTGGCAGTGTTGAATTACACACACGCTCAGAATTGCTTGATGTAGTTACAAAAGATGGAAAAGCTTGTGGAATTGTCACGCGAGACTTGCTTTCCGGTGAGATTGTTGCTCATTCCGCTCACGCAGTTGTTTTAGCAACAGGTGGCTATGGAAATGTTTATTTTCTTTCAACTAACGCAATGATGAGTAATGTTACAGCAGCGTGGAGAGCACATAGGCGTGGAGCTTTTTTCGCTAACCCTTGTTACACACAGATACATCCGACTTGTATTCCAGCTAGTGATGATTTTCAATCAAAGTTGACTTTGATGTCTGAATCGCTCCGAAATGATGGCCGAATCTGGGTACCTGAGGCTTTTGATGACTCTAGACCTGCACACGAAATTCCGGAAAGCGAAAGAGACTATTACTTAGAAACTAAATATCCGGCTTTCGGAAATTTAGTACCTAGAGATGTTGCATCACGAAACGCTAAAAACGTCGTTGATCAAGGACATGGTGTTGGGCCTTTAAAAAACGGTGTTTACTTAGATTTTTCTGCAGCTATTCAAAGAGATGGGCATTCTGCTATTTCTGCTAAATACGGAAATCTTTTTGATATGTATGAAAGCATTACTGGGGAAAACCCTTATGAAGTTCCTATGCGCATCTATCCCGCGATTCACTACACGATGGGTGGCGTATGGGTTGACTACAACCTGATGACTACCATACCGGGTCTTTACGCTATAGGTGAGGCCAACTTTTCTGATCATGGTGCGAACCGTTTGGGTGCGAGTGCTTTGATGCAGGGCTTGGCTGATGGGTATTTTGTTCTTCCATACACAATTGGTGATGGACTGGCAGATCAACTCGGTGAGCCGGCAATTTCAACTGATGATCCGGTTTTCACAAATGCTGTAAAAGGCATCGAAGATGAAACCTCAAGATGGCTTTCAATTAATGGAACCCGTTCAGTTGACTATTTCCACAGAGAACTTGGAAGACTCGTATGGGATTACATTGGAATGAGCAGGAATAAAGAGGGACTTGAAAAGGCTGTCTCTGAAATCGCTGCTTTGAAAGAAGAATTTTTTAATGACGTTCGGGTTTTGGGGAGTGCTGACACTCTAAATCTCTCTTTGGAGAAAGCTGGGAGAGTGTCTGATTTCTTCGAATTAGCAGAACTGATGGCACAAGACGCTTTGAAACGAGAAGAATCTTGTGGTGGTCACTTCCGAGAAGAACACCAAACTCCTGAAGGCGAAGCACAGAGAGATGATGAGAATTTCGCTCACGTTGCAGCTTGGGAATGGAACGAACAGAATGTTTTACAAACTAGGCATGTCGAAGAACTTGATTTCGAAAATGTAACCCTTACTCAGAGAAGCTATAAGTGAGAACAAAATGTCAGAAATGATCACAGTAAATCTAAAAATCTGGAGACAAGAAGGTCCCGATACCAAAGGCGTCTTCGAAAAATACACTCAGAAAGTCACAACTGAGGCTTCTTTTCTAGAAATGATTGACCTCCTTAATGAAGAGTTGAATAATCAAGGACTCGAACCTATATCTATTGAAAGTGACTGCCGGGAAGGAATTTGCGGTACTTGTGGTGTGATGATAAATGGACAGGCTCACGGACCAAGGAAAGCAACAACAACCTGCCAATTGCACATGCGTGAATTTTCTGATGGTGATGAAATTGTTATTGAACCGTTTAGAGCTGGTTCATTCCCAGTCATTCGTGATCTGGTAGTTGATAGATCTCCTTTTGATCAGATCATCGAGTCTGGAGGCTACATTTCTGTAAATACTGGTGCCGCTTCTGATGCAAATCTAACTCCAGTTCCAAAAGAAGCTGCTGATCAAGCTTTTGATGCTGCTGCGTGCATTGGATGTGGTGCCTGCGTAGCTGCTTGTCCTAACTCTGCTGCACAGCTTTTCACATCTGCAAAACTTGCACACATGGCATTATTGCCCCAAGGACAGGCAGAAAGATGGAAAAGAACAGAATCAATGGTTGGAACTATGGAAGAGTTTTTTGGTTCATGTACAAATCATGGAGAGTGCCATGAAGCGTGCCCTAAAGAAATAAGTCTCGACTTTATTGCATTTATGAATCGTGACTACATGAAAGCAAAAGTCAAAAACCGTGCCCTGTCTGGGCAGCGTTAACTAAATAACAGTTAGTATCGAGTGACGTGATTAATGTGATTCTTATGCAGGAGGTATCTGAGTAGTGCTTTTTATCTATTTAATCTGTGTAGCTCTTTGGATAAAGTTTCTTTGGGATATCAGAAAAAGACCTGACCATCAAAAAACTTGGTTCTGGCCGTTTTTTGTGATCGGTCTTATATGCTCAGTGATTTTCTGGCCGGGACTTTTGGTTTTAAGCGGGGTCTATTGGTATAAAGCCGGAAGGATGCCCCCCGCTGACGGGGCTGAAAATAGCAACCCTTTTAATTAAGCAATTGTGATAATTTCTCATTGTTGTTGAGGGCGTCGCCACAAAAGCTATATGTCCGACTAACGTCAATGCTGTGCCTCATCGTCATGAAGTAAAAGTTCGTTTTTATGAGCTCGACCCTTATGGGCATTTAAATCATTCTGCTTATATTCAGCTATTTGAAACCGGTCGTATCGAAATGCTTGAGCAAGCTGGTGTGGCACTACACGAGATTGAAAAAAATGATTTCAGATTTGTTGTGTCACAGATAGAGACCAGTTTTCTTAAATCTGTAGAAGCAGGTGCCCATCTAATAGTCCTAACTGAGGTATTAGAAATCCGAAGAGCTTCTTCTTTGTGGTGGCAGCAAATCATCGATGAATCAGATGTAGTTGCTACTCAACGTGCCAGAATTGCGATTACAAATAGTTCCGGGAAACCAATTCGTGCTCCACGAGAGATAATAGAAGCAATCACTCCTTTTTTGTCTGGGATCAAAACTGATGAATAAACCTCTTTCGATTATTTTTCAGATGAAAAAAATCGTGACTAATTTCTCTAGAGGAATTGGTATGGGTGTAGCAGATGTGGTCCCTGGGGTTTCTGGTGGGACGATAGCTCTGGTTTTTGGCATCTATGAAAAACTTCTGGAAAATATAAGTAACTGTGCTTTTAGTTTGGGAAAAATTTTAAAAGCAGATTTTCTGGGTTTTCGTCAATCTTTGCGGAAGGTTGATTTTTCTTTTTTGCTTCCGATTATTTTTGGAATGCTCGTAACTATTGTTTCTATTTCAGGGATCATGGTAGATCTTCTTGAGAAACACCCTGAACCGATGTCGGGTCTTTTTTTTGGTTTGGTTGCAGGTTCTACAGTTATTGCTTATTCATTACTTAATTCTTGGAATCTACAGAAAGCTTTTGTTTCATTAGTTACTGCAGGTATTTTTTTTACTCTTCTTGGTCTTCGCTCAACTGCTTTTGAAAACTCGTCTTTATGGATTTTCTTTTTTTCAGGGTTCATTGCTATCTGCGCTTGGATACTCCCGGGTGTTTCCGGTGCATTCTTATTACTGATTATGGGAAATTATGCTGCTGTGTTAGGAGCGATTGATGACCAGGAATTTGCAGAACTTTCTGCTCTTTCGATTGGTGCAATCCTTGGGCTTGCATTATTTTCCACTTTTCTAAAAACCTTGTTGGATAAACATCGTGACTTTGTTCTGTCTTGTTTAATCGGTTTGATGCTTGGATCTTCTAGAGTTCTTTGGCCTTGGCCAAATGGAGTAGGTGTTATTAATGACGATGGGAATGAACTAGTTTCTGGGACAGCTCTCGATTGGCCTAGTTCGAATAATCTTCTAATTCCTCTAATTTTAGGTTTTTTTGCTTTTGGACTTGTTCTGGTAATTGACTCAATTTCTAAAAACCCCCATCGAAAGAATCAATGACTTAACTTCACCTCTGCGGTTGATTGAATTCGATCCATGCGTGGCCTGTTCTGCCATCATCAGTTTGTATAGAAACTAAACCGCGCGGAAAACGTGAAATAGAACCATTATCAGGATCTGTTAAAAGCACTGGAGCCCACGCGACCGGTTCGAATTCAATGATTGTGTCTCCAAGTTTTACATGCCCGCTAGTTGGAATTCCTTCATGTCCTATTAGTGGTTCAGAAACAACTCTGTTTTCTCCAATTAATCCCTCTGGAGAAGAGTGATATCCAATACCTAAATGATGACCTTCGACAGAAACTGCATGAAAACGTGATCCATCATTCAAACGTCCTGAAAACCAGGTCCATCCTTTATCCCACCAGTCTCTTTCTGCCCATGAATGGTCTCGTTGACCCCAGCCATCAACTTGAGACTTATTTTCACCGATTTGAATTTCACCTGATACTCGACATGGAATTTCGTATCTGGTGGTCACCTCATAATGAAAAGCCCAGAGCTCTGAATCATCAGATTGTTCTGAGTAAGAATCAGTTGCCCAACCCAAGTCAATACCAACGGGGATCCTTTCACCTCTCATGTCCCCGTAAGCTTCCATCGGGTCGTCTAAAACAATTCCAAACGCTTCTACACCAACACTGAAATATTCCAGTGGGCTTTCAACTACTAAGTCTGCCCATAAACCGGAAGATCTGATTTCTAATCCTGGCGGTTCAGGTATATCGACTTCATGATCAATAATAAAAATAGGCTTCTGATCTTGACCGACTATACAGCACCAAAACCAACATTCATTTAAGTTGGGGCACACCGCCATCCGTACGTACCCTCCGTTTTTTCCTTCATTATCAAACCAATCCATATACCATGATTCACTCCAGAGTCTTTCTGGTCCTTCTTTATGGCGTTTTTCATCAGCTGGTGTAGGAACACTCATTTGTTAATCTCCTCATAGTAGGGGTATGGATCACTATTGGGATCCTGTTGGGGTGGCTCGACTTCAGCTGTGACAAGAGGGTAAATGTCTTTTGGGATGTCACGCGGGCATTCCCAGTCAATTTCTTTTTCAACTCCTGCTATTTGAGCAAAAGGTCTTAGGAAAGTGAAATAAACATACGCCCCGCATTTGATGCGTTCATCTCTGTCCATAGCAACGATATTTCTATAGTGAATTTTTTGAACTTGTTTTATTTCCGAAACAAAATTTTCAAATTGATCATCATCTATTGGTTCTAGATGACCATTTTTGCTTGCAAAAATCGCAAACGACTCTAAATTATTCAAATAGTCTTCAGGTGTTGTCACTGAAGTTCCAAAATCAGTAACTGTTACTTCGACTGTTGGATCTAAAACAAAAATTGCTGTCAGATTTTCATAAGGTAATTCAGCAGCAACTTCTGACCACCAGAAATCACTTTTACTAAGCCGGTAATAGTCTCGAACAATTATTGTTCGACCATCTTCTAGTTTGTAAGGTCCAGTGTCTCCATGTCCGACACGAGTATCGAAATAAAGCAAAAAAAGGTAATTGATTAAAGTCGCATTCAAATTTCTTATTAAAGCTTTTCTATCATCATCGACCGGACTAGCAGATTGCATTAAAAAGTCCAATTGAGATGGTTTCAAAACATCTATCCTGTTTCCATTATCAGCTGAATGTAAAAAATCACCACCTCTGTATGAACGCGATACGCGACCCCAAAAATCTAAAACTTTGTATGCACTTGAAACATCGTCTAGTGATGGATCGATTAAAGACATTATGTTTCGTCCAAGCAACCAAAAGTTTGCCACCCCCCAAAGAAAAACTGAATTAGCTTGGCAAGCAGGTCTTCTAGCTAGGGTCCCGATCTCTTCAGGTTCCATGGATTGTGTTATCACTCCTATAACTTCTGGGTATCTTAGAAAAGCTTCAATAGCTGAGACGGTTACGTAAGAAGTTACTGGTATCAACTGAGATGAGTAGCCAGTTCTTTCAGCCATTAGGTGAGCTGAAATTGGATTAATTGCTTTCAAATAGTTATTTACTTCTGTGGTTGCATTCATGTTAATCAGCTAAATAAATTTGACCGTCTGGTCCTGTGCCATCAAGAATTATCTCAGTGCCGTTTTCAGGCTCATTAAATAGCTCGGCTGCAATGATGCCCGGAATTTGAAATTCTCGACTTACTATTCCGATATGGCTTCTGATAGTACCCTCTGTGCAAATCACTCCAGATAACTCATCGAAAATTGGTGATAGGAACGTAGCTCCAGCATCTCTAATGACTGCAATTACACCTTCTATTCCTGTGTCCATTAAATCTAGAACGTTTTCTGGTCCTTCTAGACGTGTCCAGATGCCTCGAACAAGTTTGTAATCAAAGGTTTTTTGACCATTTCCAATCTTCTCCACTGTTTTACAGTACTAGGAAGAGTAGGAAGATCTGTTACGGAGGGACGTAAGATTAAATTGTGAAAAAAATCAAATACCTTTCTGATGAGTGGATAGAGAAATTGAATTCTGTCGCACAATCTCATAAAGGTTTATCTGAAGCAACAAATGATATTGAGCTTGTTATCGAGTACAGAGTTATTGGTGAAACAATTATTGCTTGGCAAATAAAAATCAATAAAGGTGACATAGATATTTCTTTTCGAGGTGACTCTGAACCCGATGTTTGGTTCGAAACCAACCTATCTACTGCAGTTTCTTTATTTGAAGGAAAGATAAATCCTTTAACTGCGATCATCGAAGGAACAATGGATATAGGTGGTGACCCAAGAAAACTTCTTGAGAAATCAATAGTTTTTGAACAACTAGATAATCTTTTCGAAACAATCCGACCTGTAACTGGTATCAATGTTCGATAAAGCGAGTAACTTCTAGAAATGGGCGAATTATTAGAAATTTGGTTGAAAAGATCTCATGGTGAGCCAATGATTTCTCTTTCAGAAACAGAAATGATTGCAGGTGAGGGAATTAAAGGTTCGGCAAAAGAACCTCACACGAACCGTCAAGTAACTGTTCTTTCAAAAGAAAGCTGGGAAGCAGCTACTGAAAGTATCAGCAAATTTGTAGAGCCTAAAGAAAGAAGGGCGAATTTCATAGTTAGTGGAGTGAATTTGGAAAAAACTATCGGAAAAATCCTTCAAATCGGTGAACTAAAAATTGAAGTAACTGGTGAAACAGTTCCTTGCAGACTAATGAATGAAGTCTCTGAAGGACTTAGAGACGCATTAAAACCTGAATGGAGAGGTGGAATCACAGGGGCTGTAATTAATAATTGCTCGGTAAAAAAGGGTGACTCTGTTGAGTGGTTATAAAAACAATTCTTAAATTAAACCTAAGTCAGAGACAGTATCTCGCTCTTCAGAAAGTTCTTTAACAGAAGTATCTATTTTTATTCTGGAAAAGTCTTCTAGTTCAAGATCCTTTACGATTTCCCAATCACCTTTTGAACATGTGACGGGAAAAGATGAAATTAAGCCTTCTTCTACTCCGTAACTTCCATCTGAACATATGGCCATGGAAACCCAATCGTTTTCAGGAGTTTCACTAATCCAATCTCGGACATGATCAATTGCAGCATTTGCAGCAGAAGCAGCACTAGAGGCACCACGTGCTTCGATTATGGATGCGCCTCTTTGTTGAACTGAAGGAATAAAAATATTTTCTATCCAATCTCGATCATCTATAACTTCAGCAGCAGATTTATCAGAAACCTTGCAGTTAAAAAGATCGGGATATTGAGTTGCAGAATGGTTGCCCCAAATTGTCATATTCTTTATTTCTGTTGTCGATATTTCTAACCTTTGAGCAACTTGAGTTATTGCCCTGTTGTGGTCTAAACGAGTCATAGCTGAAAATCTTTGCTTGGGTATATCTGGTGCATTGTTCATTGCTATGAGGCAGTTGGTATTAGCCGGATTCCCAACCACTAGAACACGTAAATCTTCTGCAGCTTTCTCATTCAACGCTGACCCTTGAACAGTAAATATTTCACCATTTGCCTCCAAAAGGTCTTTGCGTTCCATTCCTTGACTTCTTGGCCTAGATCCAACTAAAAGAGCTACATTGGCTCCTTCAAAAGCTGTTTCTGCTTGGTCTGAAAGTTCTATTTTCTCCAGTAAAGGAAAAGCGCAATCATCAAGTTCCATCGCAACGCCTTCCAATGCTCCCATTGCGGGTGGTATCTCCAATAACTGGAGTATTACAGGGCGATCGGGACCACAAAGTTGACCGCTAGCAATGCGAAAGACAAGACTATAGCCAATCTGACCTGCTGCTCCTGTTACGGCTATTCGAATTGGATTCTGATTCAAAATTGACTCCATATAAATGTTTTTACTTTCACTGAGAATACTTTCTAAATTATAAATCGGTTACAAAAACTTCATGATCAACAAATTTGTTACTTTTTTCACAGTTCCCTTGTATTGCCAATCCAAGATTCATAGAGCTTTGAATAAATACCCTTTGAATCTATTAAATCAGAGTGTTCTCCCTTCTCGACTATCTCTCCTCTATCAAAAACTAATATCAGATCTGAGCGTTCAGCAGTTGAAATCCGATGAGCAATACTTACAGTAGTGCGACCTTGCGCTAAACGTTCCAAGGTGTTCTCAAGCATCTGTTCAGTTTCAGGATCAATTGCTGAAGTAGCTTCATCTAGAATCAATAAACCAGGATCGGCTACTTGTGCTCTAGCAAGTGCTACTAACTGTCGCTCTCCCACAGATAAAGATTCGCCTCTTTCTCCGACTCTTGTTTCTAACCCGTCCGGGAGTTGATCCACCCAGGACCATAAACCCAAAGCATCAATTGATTCTTCTGCGTCACTTCTTTTCGCATCGTTGCGACCATAACGAACATTTTCAATCACACTTGTATCGAATAAAAAGCCATCTTGTGGGACCATCCGTATAGATCTATGTCGATGGTCAGGGTCTATTTCTGAAAGGTCTTTACCATTCAGAAGTATTCGTCCGTTTGTTGGATCTGCTAGTCGGGTAAGTAATTTAGCAAAAGTTGTCTTTCCAGAACCTGTTTCACCGACAACAGCAACTGAAATTCCAGCTGGAATGTAGACATTTATATTATTGAGAACTAATCCTCCAGTTCTATATGAAAAATCAACATCTTCTACTTTCACATCAAGTGGGCTTCCGGGGAGAGTCAAACCTTCGCATGGTTCTTTAACTTCAATTTCTTTATCTAACACGTCCAAAACTTTCCACCACCCCGCGAGTGCTGTTTGAGTTTGATTAAGAACTTCTCCTAACTCAGATATCGGCATTACTAATAAGTTGGATAAAAACACAAAGGCGATCAGCTCACCGGAAGTGACTCCCCAATCCGGACCCCAGTAAACTCCTACGCCTACAACTGCTGCAATAGCTGCAACTCCAATAATGTCAGTAATTGGGAGAACAAAGGAAAAATACTTTTGAGCTACCATTTGTTCTTTGTACTGATCATTAATAGCTTTATGTAATTTAAACCTCGTTTTACGGCGATAGCCGTAAGATCTGACAACATCAACTCCTTGAATAGATTCTGAAACTACTGAAAGTGTGTCTGACACACGGCTTCTGACTCGATCATGGGCCTGTAGTTGTTTACGTTGCATCCATCTAAGAACCGGGAATAAAGGTGCATGGACCAATAGTGTCACTATGGAAAGATGCCAGGAGTAGATAAACATAATTATTAAGACAGCAAATATTTGTATGGAATTGATTATCCAAGCTATTGCTCCCCATTGTGCAAATTGTGTAAGAGTTTCAACGTCACTTGTGACTCTTGCAGTATGGGCACCTTTTCTGGCTTCTACGTGATCAGCGATACTTAATTTATGCAGGTGTTCAAAAGTTCTTATTCTTAAACCCATTAAAACGTTTTCTGCTGTTTTGGCTAATCGATAGTAAGTTGCCTTGCCTAAAACCATTCCAGCAATTGAAAGAAACATAGCTGCTAGAGAAAAAAGCAGAACTGAATTCACATTCACACCATTTGTTGTAATGCCTCGGTCAAGGACTTCTTTAATTGTTAGTGGTACTAGTAATTTTCCACCTGCTACTGCTAATGCCATCAAAGCTGTTAGCGAAACACCTGCTTTCAATTCTGGAGACGCATTTAAGCCTCTCTTCAAGACATTTAGGGCACCTACTCCTTCAATTCCTTCCAAATCTTGGGGTTCAACTTGGAATTCTTTTCCCATAGCGTCATGTCCATCTAAGAAAGTCATAGCGTTACTTCCTCATAGGCACTTACAAGATTGGCGTAATCTTCTATTTGTAATAACTCTTCGTGAGAACCGGAATCTACAACTTTCCCATCATCAAGAAAAATGACTCTTTCTGCTAGTCGAATTGTTGCTAAACGGTGGGCTACTACGAGCAAAGAGCAACTAGTTTCTGTTTTGATATTTTGTAAGATTTTTGCTTCAACTTTTGGATCTACGGCTGATGTAGCATCATCTAGAACCAATACAGAAGGTTTTCTTAACAATGCACGCGCAATCGCTATACGTTGACGTTGACCACCTGACAGTGTTACACCACGTTCACCAATTATTGTTTCTATCCCTTTAGGAAGTTGAGAAACGAACTCATCGGCCGACGCGACTTTAAGTGCTAATAGAATCTCCGAGTCTGAAACATTACTATCCAGAGTTAAATTTTCACGAAGACTTGAAGCGAAAAGAAACGTCTCTTGAAAAACAGGAGCAATATAATCAGAAACAAAATCTGGTCCTAGCAATCCTATATTTGCATTTCCTAAAGTTATGTTTCCTGATGTTGGTTCCACCAAACCAGACATGAGCATTACGAGCGTACTCTTACCGGAGCCCGTAGAACCTACAAGAGCTACAGATTCACCTTCAACGATCTTTTCCGAGAAGTCTTCTAAAACAATTTGTTTAAGATGTTCTTCATTTTCAGCAGGATACGAAAATCCAACTTTGTCAAAAATTACATCTACCGGTTTTTCTACTTCTCCCTCTTTAGGGTACTGAACTTTTTCGATAGAAAAAATTTCATCTACACGGTCCATAGCTACTACCGACCGGGGCATTTCTTGGAACATAAAACCAAGTATTTGAACCGGAAGCG
Source organism: Actinomycetota bacterium (assembly GCA_002721755.1). Classification (GTDB taxonomy): domain Bacteria; phylum Actinomycetota; class Acidimicrobiia; order Acidimicrobiales; family MedAcidi-G1; genus MedAcidi-G1. The sequence continues at coordinate 22,574 of PBLL01000007.1, read as the reverse complement.
TAAGTATCATGAATAGAGCCATTGATTGAACTGTGTCACCAACAGTTGCTGAACCATTCTCAACTAAAAGCGCACCAACCATCAATAAAACTAAAATTCCAAAATTCGGAAGGTGATATAAAAGTGGAGAAAAAACAGACCTCTGCCATCCAATTTTTAATCGTTCTTCTCGTAATCGTTCTGAACTCTTAGTTAATCTCTCTAACTCTTGCTCATGTCGCCCGATTGTCTTTACAACCATTATTCCATCAAGACTTTCATGTGCGATTTCTGAGACTTCACCTATGAGAGCTTGAGCCCTTCTTGCAGGACCCTCAACTGCGCGAACAAAAAACCTTTGGAGCACTGCAAGCGCAGGGAAAAGTAGCAATGCGACTAGAAAAAAGAAAGGGTGAATTATTAAAAGACTTATCAATGAAACCAAAATAAGTGAAATCACAGACACTGAAAAAGCTAACGGCATTAGAACCGAAGTGGCCGTTTCAACATCGGTGTCTACTCTTGCTAACAATTCTCCAGTGGATCTCGACCAGTAGTTAGCTCTTGGAGCATCTAAAAGATGATCAATTATGGATAATCTCCAAGTTTGTTTAGTTTTCTCTACTGCTGTGAAGTTAAAAAACCTTCTCAGCATTACTGAAAAACCTCTTATAAGACCAACAATTACTATGGCGATAAACCCACCCAGAATAGTTCTTCCTTCAACACCTTCACCGTCTAAACCTGGAATTATCACCTCATCAGTGACTCGACCTAAAACAATTGTGAAACCTACGACTACTAGAGAAAAAACATTTCCTGCTGAAATTCCAATTATGTGCGGTAATGGGTGAGCTTTTATTGATCGGAAAACCAACCTAAACCAACGTTTTGCAACCCCACCTTCGTCAGAATTTTCTCCGACTTCTAAGGTTGTACGTTCAGATTCAGAATCGATCGACAATTGCTTGCGCGAATTCTGAACACTTAACTTCAGTTGCGCCTTCCATCTGACGTGCGAAATCATAGGTCACAACTTTGTCGGCAATTGTTGCTTCTAGTGCTTTCACAATGTCATCTGCAACGTCTCTCCAACCGATGTGTTCAAACATTAGAACTCCCGAAAGAAGAACCGAAGATGGGTTAACTTTGTCTTGCCCAGCATATTTTGGAGCCGTTCCATGTGTAGCTTCAAAAATTCCGTGTCCAGTTACATAATTCGCATTAGCTCCGGGAGCTATACCGATACCACCAACCTGAGCTGCTAACGCATCTGAAAGGTAGTCACCATTAAGGTTCATTGTCGCTATGACATCAAACTCGTCGGGACGCGTAAGTACCTGCTGTAAAGCAATGTCTGCAATGGCATCCTGCACAAGTATTTTATCTCCAGAGTCACCCCCACAATCTTCCCAAGCCACTGCTTCATCACTAAATTCTTCCTTAACAAGTTCATACCCCCATTTTTGAAAAGCACCCTCTGTGAATTTCATAATGTTTCCTTTATGAACCCAATGAACTCTACTTCTTCCTCTATCAACTGCATATTGAAGAGCGGCTCTTTGTAGTCGTTGTGAACCTGTCTTTGAAACAGGCTTTATACCAATTCCAGAGTCTTCTCGAATTTCCCAACCGAAATTCTCGGACAATAATTCTCTTAACCTTTTGGCTTCTGGTGAAAAAGCCTCAGCTTCAAGACCCGCGTAAATATCTTCGGTATTCTCTCTGAAAATTACCATGTCTACCAAGTGAGGTGCTTTAACAGGAGATGGAACTCCCGGAAACCATCTAACTGGTCTCAGACAAACGTACAAATCAAGTATTTGCCTCAAAGCCACATTCAAACTTCTGAAACCACCTCCAATAGGGGTGGTTAGTGGTCCTTTTATGCCAATCAGATACTCATTGAAAACATCAATAGTGTCCTGGGGTAACCACTCACCTGTTTCGTCATAAGCTTTTTGACCAGCGAGAACTTCCATCCATTCGACTTTTCTTCCGTGTCTCTCAGCTGCTGCATCTAATACATGTCTTGCAGCTGGCCAAATATCCACTCCAGTTCCATCGCCTTCGATAAAAGGGATAATTGGTTCATCAGGTACTTCTAGGGTTCCATTTGAACCCATCTTTATTTTTTCAGCCATACCTTGACCTTATCTAGATCAAAGGCTTCTTTCGAATCTAAAAAGTTGGATTTAAAAAAAATTTAAATAATTTTTCGTTCTGCAGCCTCTACTGTGTTACGAAGCAACATAGCAACTGTTGTAGGCCCAACTCCACCAAGTCGTGGGGTGATCCAAGATGCTACTTCTGCGACAGTTTCATCCACATCTGGTAACAGTTTTTTCCCCTCCCAAGAAATCCCTCCACTAATAACAACAGAACCCGGACTGATCATTTCAGGAGTAACAAAAGAGGGAATGCCAACTGCTGCTATGACAATGTCTGCTTTTTTTGTAATTTCGGCAAGATCTGGAACTGCTGAATGCACAACAGTTACTGCAGCATCTGCACCTGGCCCTTTAGAAGACATTAACAACGCCATGGGACGACCAAGTGTCGGTCCTCTGCCGATGACAACTACATGCTTGCCCCTAGTCTCAATTCCATAATACACAAGCATTGCCTGTATCCCAGCGGGTGTACATGGAACTGGACCTTCTTCCTGAAGTACTAATTTTCCTAAATTTGCAGGATGAAGACCATCTGCATCTTTTTCAGGGTCCATTAGAGACAAAGCTTTATTGAAATCAAAACCGTCTGGAACCGGATGTTGAATGATATATGCGTGAACTTCAGGATCGTTGTTGAAATTATTTACAGCTTCAACCAAAGTCTCGGGAGAAGCTTCACTTGGAATCTCTATGTGTTGGGACGTAAGACCTACCTCTTCACATGTTTCATGTTTTTTTCTTACATACCCAGCGCTTGCTGAATCTTCACCGACCAATATTGTTCCGAGCCCTGGCTTAATTCCTTTTTCAATTAGAGAACGGGTGCGTGTTTTAACATCTTCCAAAACTGAATCCGCAACCGGTCCGCCCGACAATAATTCTGCTGTCATTTGACAAACGATATCGGATTTAAAGCACTGGTCCTAATGTCTGAAATGTCTTGTGCCTGTAAAAACCATCGTTAGATGCGCGTCGTTAGCCGCTTCTATTACCTCTTCATCTCTAACAGATCCTCCCGGCTGTATAACAGCAGTAGCCGAAGCTTCAATCGCAACATCCAAACCGTCCCTGAAAGGGAAAAAAGCATCGCTAGCACATGCTCCGCCAGAAGCTCGACCTGCAGCTTTTTCAGTTGCTATTCGAGCAGAATCTCTTCTATTAGGTTGCCCAACCCCAATACCCACTGATTGCCTATTCTTTGAAAGAACTATTCCATTTGAAGAAACGCTGGAGACTATTTTCCATGCAAATTCAAGATCACTCCACTCTGAATCGGTTGGCTCTCGTTTCGTTACAATTTCCCACTTAGTTCGATCACCTGGTTCCGTATCAGGAGTTTGGACCAATAAGCCCCCATCAACATTTCGAAAATCAAATTTTTGAATCGTGGGCAATCCAGCCTCTACGATTCTCAAATTTGAATTTTCTTGAAGTTTTTTAAGTGCTTCTTGTTCATAAGAAGGTGCAATGATTACTTCAGTAAAAATTTCACTAATTTTCTCGCTAATTTCAACATTAACTGGACAATTTAAAGCGACTATTCCACCAAATGCAGATACCGGATCACACTCATGTGCAGCAATATAAGCAGCTTCAATTGTTTTCGCTGTCGCTGCTCCACAAGGATTCGCGTGCTTCACAACTACCGCAGATGGTTCATCGCCGAGTTTATTAACAATTCTCCACGCGGCTTCAGCATCGAAAACGTTCAAATATGACATTGGTTTGCCACCATGAACGATCGCTTCATCCCACCAACTAGTTTCATTTGAAAAGCGGTATCTAGCTCCAACCTGATGAGGGTTCTCTCCGTACCTGAGTTCTCCGACTCTTTCAATCGATATATGAATACTTTTTGGCAATTCTTCTTGCTTGTCATCGAACCATGAAACAATCTCCGCGTCGTAACTTGCTGTATGAGCAAAAGCATCCCTAGCTAAATCTTGACGAGTTTCTAAAGTAAGATTTCCTTTTTCTCGAATCTCATCAATTATCGACCCATATTTTAAAGGATCTACAACTACTCCTACAGAATGGAAATTTTTCGCTGCTGCTCTAACCATCGCTGGACCACCTATATCCATTAGCTCAATTCCCGGATCCTGTGAAAATGGGTAAAGATTTACTACCACCAAGTCGATAGTTTGAATCCCTCTGTTTTCTAACTCTTTAAGATGTTCATGATTTGAACGATCAGCCAAAATGCCACCATGAATGTTTGGATGAAGTGTTTTTACACGACCGTCGAGCATTTCTTGCGCTCCTGTGAGTTCTGCAACTTCAATCACTTCAATCCCAGACTCAATTAAATGACTTGCTGTACCTCCTGATGAGACAATTTCCCATCCAAGATCAATAAGGTTTGTTGCAAAATCAACTATTCCAGTTTTGTCATAAACAGATAACAAAGCACGAGATGAATTCATATTTCTCCCTTCATGCTAAGAACCTTTCTCTGACTCTTTCAATATTTCTTCAAGAACACTTACATACAATTTGCGTTCCACTACTTTTATTCTCTTGCAAATCGGATGCACTATCTCTTTTAAGAATATGTCAGAACAATAACATTCGAATCTTTAAAGTTGAGAAACTATCTCTGCCATTAATTCTCCAGCTTCGGTGGGGTTATTTCCGACTCTTACTCCTGCAGCTTCAAGAGCTTCCATTTTAGCCTGAGCCGTTCCTCTACCTCCCGAAACTATTGCGCCTGCATGACCCATCTTTTTACCAGCTGGAGCTGTTACTCCAGCTACATATGCAGAAATTGGTTTAGTCATGTTGTTCGAAATAAATTCTGCTGCTTCTTCTTCAGCACTTCCTCCAATTTCTCCAATCATCATCACCGCCTTGGTGTCAGGATCGGCTTCAAAAGCAGCTAAACAATCAATAAACGAAGTGCCAGGAACTGGATCTCCACCAATTCCTACACAAGTTGTACAGCCAATCCCTTTTTCTTTTAGTTCATATAAAGCCTGATAGGTAAGTGTCCCTGACCTGCTGACTATTCCTACAGGTCCACCCGGAAGAGCGATGTGACCAGCAGTGATACCAATGTTGCATTCACCCGGAGAAATAATCCCAGGGCAGTTAGGTCCTAGTAATTGAACATTAGGAAAATCTTTACGTAGTTGATTGTAAAAAAGAGCCTCGTCGTGTGCTGGAACCCCTTCTGTAATTGCAACTATGAAATCTACCCCCCCTTGAGCCGCTTCTAAAACCGCACTTCTTACCCCTGGAGCGGGTATAAAAATACATGATGCTGTCGCACCTGTTTCCTCAACTGCTTCAGCGACACTTGCAAAAATTGGGATTCCTTCAACGTCTGTTCCTGCTTTTTTAGGATTAGTGCCAGCTACTACTTTCGTTCCGTAATCCCTATTCAGCAAACCGTAATATCTACCTTGACTCCCAGTTAAACCCTGATAAATAACTTTCGTCTCTGCATTTACAAAAATACTCATTAATTTTTTGTTCCTTTCGCTAAAGCGACAGCCTGCTCAGCGCCAGTCAACATTGTGGGCGCTAACTGCAATGCTTGTGATAGGTGTGGTTCAAGAATTTCTCTACCCTCATCTGCATTTGTACCGTCCAACCTAATAACAATAGGCGAACGCATTTCCACTCTGTCCAAAGCGTCAATTATTCCGTTAGCTATTTCTTCACCTCGGGTTATACCACCAAAAATATTTATGAAAATTGACTTTACATCTGGATCGTTATTAATTACTTCCAACGCTGCGGTCATAACATCAGCATTAGCACCTCCTCCGATATCTAAAAAGTTTGCTGGACGACCACCCACTTGATTAACAACATCGACAGTTGACATAGCCAAACCTGCACCGTTTGCAATGACTCCCACTTCACCTTCTAAACCTACGTATTGCAGACCCTTTGAATGAGCGGCCTTTTCACGCTCATCTCTCGTTTGTGTTTCATCAAACTCTTTATACGTTTCATGACGGAAAACTGAATTACCATCCAAAGTAACTTTTGCATCCAAAACGTGGACTCTTCCATCGTCAGTAAGTATTAAGGGATTTATTTCAACTAAATCTGCATCTCCATCTACATAAGCTTTATAAAGTTTTAAAAGTATTTCTACTGTCCCTTCGATTGCTTGTTCTGGTAAGGCTGCTTCTTTTACCCAATTTCTACAATTCCCTTCAGACAATCCTTCGACCGGATCAACCCAGATTCGCGCTATTGCATCTGGATTCTCTTCAGCGACTTTTTCTATTTCTACACCTCCTTCTGCAGAAAGCATCCCCAAATGTTTTTTTGCAGACCGGTCTAAAGTAAACGAAACATAGTATTCATCCGCTATATCTGAGGCCTTCTCTATCCAAAGTCGTTCAACTACATGCCCACTGATATCAAGTCCAAGAATTTTTTCTGCATATTCTGCAACATCATTAATATCAGCAGCAAATTTAACTCCACCGGCTTTGCCTCTTCCCCCAGTATGAACCTGAGCTTTTACCATCACTGGGCAACCTAGATTTTCAGCCACACCCACTGCTTCTTCTACCGAAAAGGCTAGTCCACCTGGTGAAACAGGCATACCATATTCAGCGAAAAATTCTTTCCCTTGATACTCGAAAAGATCCATTTATTTCGTCTCCTGTATATTCCGAAAAATTGTTACTTCATTATTATTTATTGCAATAGCAAACGGCCGTGATACTAGGCAAAGTATAGAAAAGACCCAAACTAGGGAAGGAAAAATTGGCACGAGCCCACGGAATTCGCATAAACGTTGTAAAAGCAACTGTTGTCGGCATTGCTGGAATAGTTGCTGCTCTAGCATGTTTGTTTATCCTTCTTTCAATATCAAAATCTTCAGATTCAATAGAAATTCGCTTAGGCGATGATGATTTTCGTGGTATCGATGCGCTCAATCTATCTAATGAAATCTCTTCGAATGGTCCGGTTCTTTTCCCAGATCTGCTTGGTCGTGATAGGCCAATATGGGTCACCCACACGGGCACTGACCCTCAAACCGGATGGTTTACATTCTTAGCTCAGGTGCCAAAACAAGCTGATTCATGTTTAACACAGTGGGATTATGACAATTCAAATTTTTTTAATTCATGTGATCCTACAAATAAATTTCCTCCGGATGGTACTGACCTTGAACAACTTACATGGCAAGTTGTTAAAGGAGAATTAAGAATCTTAATTAATACGGAAAAAAATGAATGAAATAACAGAAAAACTATATTTACGCGATGCTGAACTCCGTTCCTTCGAAGCTGTGGTCACAGAAGTGGATGAATCTAGGATTCAACTCGATCGGACTGCCTTTTATGCAACAAGCGGTGGACAACCCCATGACACTGGTCATTTGCTGTGGAAAGACGGAGCTGCTTCCGTTATTGATGTAAGGACTGTTGATGAAAAAATTTGGCACATATTAGCTGGCCCAATACCAACAATTGGGACACACATCACTGGTGAAGTAGATGAAGAAAGAAGACGTCAAATGATGCGTACCCATACGGCAATGCACATTCTTTGCGGTGTTATGTGGAAAAAATGGAAGCGTGTTGTTACTGGCGGGAATATGGATGCACTGACTGGGAGAATGGACTTCGAAATGGACGAAATTTCATCAGATTTTGGTTCTGAAGTAGAACATTTATGTAATGAGGAAATTGCCAAAGACAGACCAATTGAAGTTTCTTTTTTAGCTAGAGAAAACGCTATTCTTGACCGTGATCTAATTAGAACAAAAATTAATCTCGTTCCTGAATCTGTTAAAGAAATTAGAATTGTCGATATTGTTGGTCTTGATAAGCAAGCTGATGGAGGAACCCACGTCTCTTCGACATCGCAAGTAGGACGGATAGAGGTTGTAAAGACTGAATCAAAAGGCAAGGGGTTCAAAAGAATCCGTTTTGTCGTGCATGATTCCTGAAAGGCAAATATGGATGAAAAATGGATAACCGATTGGGCGCCAAGCGAACGTTTCCCTATGTACACAAGGTCAAATGTTGGTGAGATTATGCCTAACCCATGTAGTCCTCTTGGATGGGATTTAGTTTGGGGAGCCGGCGTTGCTTTTGGTTGGATGAATGGTCACTTTAGATGGGGATCTTCTGCACCTGATGAAATAAATCATGATCAACCCGATTTCATTGCTTGTTTCGGTGGTTATGTATATCTCAACATGTCATTAATCAGATTAGTGGGGGAACGTAGTCCAGGAATGTCTGCTCAACAAATGGATGACATTTTGTTGGGTTCTCATCCTGATGTTGTTCCTCATACTCCTCACCCGGATGACAAAAGACCTGAATTAGAAGAACAAATTGAAGCCACTATGGGGTGGATTATGACAATTGCTGAAGAACCTCAGGAACTAATGGAGGACAGGAAAACAATTCTTGAACTCCGTGAAAATAGACCAGATCTGAAAACCCTTTCAAACGAAGATTTGATTAATAGAGCTCGTTCTGTCACTTCATATATCCGTGAATTTTTTGAACCATATTATGTCTATGGAACTGCATCAGCGGTTGGACCAGGGTTGCTAAGTCAGGTATGTGCAGAAATAGATCCTAGTTTGTCCGGACGACTTATTTCAGGTCTTGATGGGATTGACTCTGTACCTATGACAGTTGATATTTGGGAACTAAGTCGTCTAGAAAAAAATTCTTCGGAATTCGCAAATAAATTCGAATCTTTTCTAAAAGAACATGGATGCCGCGGACCAGGAGAATGGGATGCTGCAAACCCCACTTGGGAAGTTGACCCAAATCCGGTTACTGCAGCCATAGATGCAATGAGAAAAGTTGACGACAATTTTTCACCATCTTCAAAACAAGCACAAGCAGCTGCTGACCGTTTAGCCGCCGAAAAACAAGCACGAGAAGCTTTAGCCGGCAATGATGAAGCACTGGAATTGTTAGAAACAGGTTTAAGAGTTTCTAAAATATTTGTGCCAACACGCGAAAGAACGAAACTAACTCAAATGATGGCTATCCACGAAGTTAGATTGCCGATTTATGAATTGGGTGAACGAATGACTAACGAAGGTTACTTAGAAGAGGCGAATGATATTTTTCTTCTTTTAAATGATGAACTCGATGATTTTCTAGAAGATCCAAACTCCTTTAAAAAAACCATCGCTCAAAGACGGAAAGATTTCGAATTACTCTCCTCTCTCGAAGAACCGTTCATAGTAAATGGGGAAGTTCCTCCTATTTCTGAATGGAATAAGAAAACTAGTTCCGTTAAGCCTGTTCAAATCGGTGAAACCTTAACTGGACTTTCAGGTAGTCCTGGTGAAATAACCGGTAGAGCAAAAATAGTAACTGATCCGGGAGATCCTCGCGGATTGGAACAAGGTGAAATTCTGGTAGCTCCAATTACAGATCCAGCTTGGACGCCACTTTTCATTCCTGCTGCTGGAGTTGTAGTCGATGTGGGGGCTCCTATGAGTCATTCGGTAATAGTCAGTAGAGAATTTGGAATTCCTTGTGTGGTTAGCGTGCATCAAGCTGCTGAAAGGATACCTGACGGAGCTTTGATTCAAGTAGATGGCAATAATGGAACTGTGACAATTATTGAACTTCCTTAAGCCTCAATCTTTACTGATAAATTCAAAAAAAGGGCCTGTAAAAATAACCGTTCATTTGGATTTCTCATTAACTCTGATGCCGCTCCAGTAATTACTCCAACAGCATCTAAACCACCAGAATTTTTATTTTCAATACCTAAATCTCTATACCTTCTGCTAAGTGTGGCTAAGCCGAATCGCAGTTCATCATCACGTAAACGACGAATTTCGCGTCTGTGACGTTCAATAACTTCTTGTCGCCCCGAACCGCGACTTCCAAAAACCTCTTCTTGTGCAACAAGATGTTCTAATTCTTGATTATGACGGTCAGTAAGCGGAGATTGAGCATCATCAATCATTTTCTGCAATTCTTCAACAGCAATAGATACCGCAGCTCCGCTTCCGTCTAAACGATCCGGCAAAGTTCTCCATGCTTCTTGTCGAATAGTAAATGAAGCATCCTCTTGCAGTAAACGCGCTCTGCCGAGATTACCTGCAGAAGCTTCTGATAAAAGAACTGCTTCTTCTGTTGGAATCCCTTCATTTTTCAATAGATCAGCAAGTGCTTCAACTGTCATAGCAGGCACATCAACCCTGACACATCTAGAAGAAATTGTGATATGTGAATCTGGAATAGTCTCTGCTAAAAGTATAAAAATTGTGGTTGGTGATGGTTCTTCTATAGTTTTTAGCAAGCTCGCGACTGCTTCAGGTTCAGCAGTATCAAAGCGATTTACAATCAAAATTTTCTTTTGAGATTCAACTGGAGAGCGTGAACTTTCAGTAATTATTCTCTGTGCATCAGAAACTCTTAAACCTCGGCCTTCAGGTTCAATTATTGACAAATCAGGATGAATACCTCTCCAAGCCAAATCTTTACATCTATCAAGATTGTTGCCTTCTTCATATTCAGCAAAAATAGAACCTGAAAAAACTCTTGCTATTTCCTCTCTACCTGCACCTTCCGGACCAACAAAAAGATAGGCATGTACAGGTGCATTTACAGCTTTTTTTAAAAAATCGACAGCTTGTCCCTGTCCTTTTACAAAAGTCCAAAGATCAGTCTCTTGCATGCTTTCCTAGTCGTGATTCAACTCCAGCTATAACTTTTCTAGATACTTCATTAACTGTCCCTGAACCATCGATTACTACCCAACGCCCCGGATCATCAGAAGCCATCATTCTGTATGCATCCATAACACGAGAATGGAAATCGTCACCAGCTTTTTCAATACGATCTAAATTTTTACCGCGCCTATTTGCCGCAAGTGGAGCATCAATATCAATTAAAACAATTAAATCTGCCTGCAAGTTTTGTGTCGCGAATAATGAAATCTCTAAAATTTTTTCTGGACCTAATCCACGACCATAACCCTGATAAGCAACTGAAGATTCGATAAACCTATCACTTACGACATTTTTGTCTTGTTCTATTGCCGGTATCACAACTTCTTCGACATGTTGAGCTCTTGCAGCTGCAATCATTAAAGCTTCAGCATGATCTGAAAGCGCTTCGCTGTTAGGGTCTAGCACCATGTTCCGAAGTTTTTCTCCAAGTTTGGTTCCGCCTGGTTCTCTTGTGTATATAGCACCAAGATGTTCCGCTAGAAGACGAGCCTGAGTTGATTTTCCTGAACCATCAGGGCCTTCTACTGTGATGAAATGTCCCGGCACTAATTCCTCTCCCCATTAATTTCAGGCAAACTCTTTGTCTCACCAGCTCTTAATGAAACCTTAGATAAAACTCCAGCAGAAAAGACAATTAAGGCTGCGAGCCACAAACTTATTCTCACACCGGGCAAAGCTATTTCCAATCCGGCTACCTCGATATTACGATCCCATAGAACACTTGAGAGTCTGTCTAAACCATCTTCTATTAGTGGACCGACTACTAGTGCCAACAAAACACATGCTCGAACAAGTAAATAAAAAGTTGCGAAAATACGTCCACGCATATTGTCTTCAACATTTTCATGCAAGAGAGTAAATCCGACCACATAAACCACGCCGAGACAGATGCCTCCGATAAATAACATTGTCATCGCAAAATGGATTTGACCAGTAGAAACAGTTGCAAATAAAGAAATTCCTGCTCCGAAAAGAACTCGCGTGAATGTTCTTTCTTTGTCTATATTTTTTCTGAAAAAGAAAACAAGAAGAACACCCGCGCCAACACCAAAACCCAAAGCGGTCAATAAAACACCGAAACCTGATTTACCTGCGCCCAGTAATTCATCAGCGTAGATAACCCCTAAAGGAATAACCATTCCAGCTCCTAGCATGGCTGTGGCTAATCCTGCATTAACGGTTCTGACAACAGGATTTATAAAAGCGAATTGCCAACCATGCTTTAATTCATTAATTGGATCAGCCAAATATTTTTTCACTCCTTGACTGTCTGTCTTTTCCACATTCCGATTTTTTGGTAGATCAAGTGTCGAAATAAGTAGAGCTGTCAACAAAAATGAAACTGCGTTAGCGTAAAACGCCAAACCCATATCATCAAGTCTTATGTTGTCTGCCCAACTCGAATCAAATAACGCAGTTGAAAGACGACCAAATAAGGCCATTAGACCTGCCCCCAAAGGGAATGTTCCATAAGCTGCGACAAGCGATAAAGAGTTTGCACTTGTTAGAAATTTTTCAGAAACCAAATTTGGGACAGAAGCTTCTTTCGCTGGAGACCACAACATAGTTAAAGCTTCAAGTATTAAAGAAGCGATAAAAAGTCCTATTAAATTGTTAACAAATGGAAGAATCATCATCACTATCGCTCTTCCAATATCACAAAAAATCATGACCCTCTTACGATCCCACCGATCAACAAAAACACCTGCTAAAGGACCGAAGAAAAAACCTGGTGCAATCCGAGCCCCTAATACGAGACTTAAAGCTGCTCCTTCATTCCCAGAGCCAACCCTTATAGCCAAAATACTTATGGCTAATAGACCAAGCCAATCGCCTGTCGCTGATACAACCTGAGCAATCCAAAGTCTGAAAAAACTCGGTGAGTCAAATGCTTTATTTGTGAAATAAGCAACTTTGGAGGAAAAACGTTTCTCGTCATTTTCTTTATTTTCAAGACTCACAGTTGCCCCTATTTAAAACCGAAATCTAAATAATTCCTTTTCTATTGATCATCAAACTTTTGCTCTTCTCTCAGCTAACAGCTCAACGGCTCTCTCATCAGTAATTTCCTCAACTGAATCGCCTAACTGGAGGCTCGCATTGGTTGAACCGTCGGTCACATAAGGTCCCCATTGGCCATCCTTCAAAAGAATAGGTTTTTCTGAAACTGGATCTACGCCCAATTCCTTTAAAGGAGGTTTAGCTGCTCTTCTACCGAATTTCTTGGGTTGAGCAAGTAGATCTAAACACTGTTCTAAAGAAATTGTTAATAATTCTTCTTCAGTCGCAATATTCCTCGTCTCCGAACCTTTCTTTAAGTAAGGACCATACGGACCATTCTGAACTGTTATTTCTAGATCATCAGAGGGATCCTTTCCTACTGTTCTAGGAAGGCTGAGAAGTTGCATAGCATCCGCAAAAGTGACTCTTTCCAAAGTCATAGTGTCAAAAAGAGAGGAGGTCTTCGGTTTCGGTTGCTGTTTTAGTTCCTCAAAACGATCTAACTCTGCAACCACTTGTTCGATGGTTTCAAATTCTTTCAAAACTTCAATTAGCTCTTCAAAAACTTTCAATTGTGATTCAGAATTCTTAGCACCTAATATTTCCTTCTTATAACCAGAATCTTCAAAAATACGGATTAATAGATCGGCTGGTATAAGGGAATCTAATGTTGACAAAGATCGGCAGAAATCTGTAAAACTCTGAATACTTTTCAACACTGCGCCTTTTATTTCTAATTTCTCATTTTGCTCTAATGCATCAAAAAGACTTACCCTGTTACTTTCTGCAAATGACTTTGCTTTATCCAAAGAACTTTTGCCTATTCCTCGTTTAGGAGAATTAATGACTCGTAAAACCGAATCATCATCTTCCGGTGAAATAGAAATTTTTAAGTACGCAATAGCTACCTTCATGACCTTTAAATGGTGAGGTAATCGATACAACTTTCCTTCACGTGATGAAGCTTTGGGCCATTGCGGAAACCTTCCCAGTGACACATAAGGTCCAAATCTCCCTTGCTTTGCAACAACTGGTAATCCTGTTTCTGGGTCAATACCCAACTCTCTATCAGGAGGAGCATTGATATACTCAAGCGCTTTTTCAACTGTTAGCTGATCAAGAGGTAAATCTTCTGGAACTCCAGCAGTGTCATCTCGGTACTCAACATAAGGAGACCTTGCGTATCTTGCATAGACTGCATGCCCTTCTGGTGTTTCTCCTAAAGAAACACCACAAACTGCCCTCGGGTCAATTTCATCTTCTCTTTCGACTACTTTTGTATGAAGTCCTATATCTCCGTCAAGTCCATCAAAATAAAAAGCCTTCAAATATGCAGTCTTTTCCCACATGCCGTTTGAAATATCATCGAGTGCGACTTCCATTTCTGCTGTGAATTTATAATCAACCAACTTAGGAAAATGGGCTTCCAAAAGTTGCGTTACTGCAAATCCTTTAACAGTCGGAATTAAAGCTGTGCCTTTTTTCCATGCATATCCGCGTTCAATAATTCTCCCAAGAATGGCTGCATATGTGCTTGGTCTACCAATACCTTCTTCTTCAAGTCTTTTTACTAGCGATGCTTCTGTATATCTTGCTGGAGGTTTGGTTTCATGACCCTCTGGGATTGAGTTAGTAACACTAACTATTTGCCCTACTTTTACCTCAGGCAAAACTTGCTCTTCTCCCGAAGAATTTTCTTCATCGGATTCATTTTCATCGACATCCTCAATATAAACCTGACGAAAACCCTGATGACTAATCACGGTACCTGACAAAGAAAAGACTAAAGACTTTTCCTGATCGCTTTTATCATTTTTAACTGCTCCTTCAAGTTTTACACTTACGGTTTCACCTACAGCATCTGTCATCTGTGAAGCTATTGTCCTCTGCCAAATCATTTCATAAATTAAAAACTCGTCTTTTGACAGTTCTTTTGATAATTCATCAGGCAATTTAAAAGTTTCACCCGCCGGACGAATGGCTTCGTGAGCTTCTTGAGCATTCCGTGTCTTGTTTTTATATAAACGCGCCTCGCTTGGCAGATAATTAACACCAAAAGAACTCTCTATAGTCTTACGTGCAGCAGAAATCGCTGTATCTGAAAGAGTTGTACTATCGGTTCTCATATAAGTTATGTGACCATTTTGGTAAAGACTCTGAGCTATCCCCATTGCACGACTAGCTGAAAAACGAAGTTTTCTTCCAGCTTCTTGTTGAAAAGTAGATGTTGTAAATGGTGACGCCGGACGCCTTCTATAAGGTTTTGGCTCAACAGAAACAACTTGTAAAGTTTTTTGTTCTAATAAAGAAGACAAGTCATTAGCAGCATTTTCATCAAGAACACTTACTAAGTCAGAATCCCAATTTCCTTTTTCATTAAAATCTTTACCAGTTGCTATCCGGAGACCATCTATTTCTAATAGCCGAGCTGAAAAAGACTCGCCACTATCTGTAATTGCTTCTGTTTTCAATCCCCAATAGCCAGCAGTTACATATCTCATTCGTTCACGTTCTCGTTCGATAACAAGTCTCGTAGCAGGACTCTGGACTCTTCCGGCAGATGCACCTCCACCTACTTTTTTGCGGGTTACGTTTGAAAGTTCAAATCCATAAATTCGATCCAGAATTCTACGTGTCTCTTGTGCTTCGACTAAGTCGTCACTTAAATCACGTGTATTCTCTAAAGCTTCAGTAATAGCTTCCTTAGTAATTTCATTGAAAACCATTCTTTTTACCGGTACTGACGGATTCAAAACTTCAAGCAAATGCCATGCAATAGCTTCACCTTCGCGATCTTCATCAGTTGCAAGATAAAGTTCATCTACTTTTTTAAGAGCCTTTTTTAATTGCGCCACTTGTTTTTTACTATTTGAGCTAACTGCGTAAAGAGGTTCAAAATCGTGACACACATCGATTCCCAATTTTCCAAAACATTCTTTTTTGTCATCTGGTACATCTTTAGGACTTACCAAATCACGTATATGCCCCACAGAAGAATCGACAACATAACCATCGCCCAAATACTTTTCGATGGTTTTCGCCTTCGCTGGGGATTCAACTATTACTAATGCAGTCACGACATCTACTTTGTTCACATTCAAACACCGGTTGTCAAGTAATTCCAGTTAATTGGATTGATCAACCTCTTTATTTTCCTCAAAAAAACTAGCCTCATGTTGGACGACTTTGACACTTTTCAAAAGGAATAATCCCACAATTGCAGCTAATGCTGAAGCTAAAAGAATTCCTATCTTTGATTCATCTTGCAAAATAACATTGTCATAAGCAAGGGAAGTAATAAACATAGAAACAGTGAATCCAATACCCGAGATAGCTGAAATACCCAAAATATGACGAAAATTTGAACCTATAGGCAACTTTGAAACTCTAAATTTAACTGCTGCAAAAGTAAATAATGAAACACCAACTATTTTTCCAACAACTAAACCGATTAAAACTCCTCTAGTAACACCAGAGGATGCGGCGTCTGACAAAGAATCGTAGCTTATTTCAACACCCGCATTTGCTAAGGCAAAAATAGGAACTATTAAGAAACCGGTAAGTGGATGAAGTAGATTCTCGAACCGTTCTGTAATCGGTACTGACTCATTTAGATGAAAAGTGGCTTTTCTTAATCCTGAGAAATCTGACTGCTCCTGCATGGCTGGTTGAACTGCTTGAGACAAAGCATTTTTGTCACTGATTAAAGCAGTGGCTGGAGCTAAAAGTCCCATTATGACACCTGCGATCGTGGAATGAACTCCGGACTCAAAAAGCGAATACCAGAGAACAACCCCCAAAGCGATATACGCGGGTGTGTATCTGACATTCAGTTTTTTAAGAATCATGACCCCAAAAACTGATAATACAGCGACTAACAACCACTCAGCAGCAAGATCTTCGGTGTAAAAAAATGCTATTACTAATATTCCACCTATGTCGTCAACTATCGCAACAGTCAATAAGAAAACCTTCATCGCACCTGGAACCCTGTTACCTAAAAGAGAAACCACACCGATTGCAAATGCAATATCTGTTGCCATTGGGATACCCCATCCATCGGAAGCTTCTCCAGAAGAGTTAAATGAATAAAAGATAAATGCTGGTACAACCATTCCTCCCACTGCAGCGATAATTGGTAATAAAGCATCACGGAATTTTTTGAGGTGCCCTGTTACCAATTCACGCTTTATTTCAAGTCCGACGACAAAAAAGAAAAGAACCATTAATACGTCATTCACAAACTGACCTAATGTGAGAGGGTGATCATGATGTTCTAGGGAAATCGAATCCCCTAAGGAAATATTGATCTCGGTCCCCCAAAGTTCGTGATAACTATCTGACCAGGGAGAGTTCGCCCAAACAAGAGCAACGAGTGCAGCAAAAACCAACAGGATGCCACTTGAGGCCTCGATCCCTAAGAATTTTCTAACTGGGCGTCCGATAGTTTTAGCTAAACGCCGGTCACTCCCGAGCCATGTATTTTCGGAAATGATTTTCTCATTTTTCATACTTTTTCCAATAAAACTTTGGTAATTAATGTCACAAATTCATCTTGAAAACTCTGACACGAAACTATTTTACTACAGTCTTTACGATTAAGAATTATTACCACTCTGACTATTAATAGTCATCTGAACCAACGTGCCTTCTGGCCCGGATTTAATTTCTAACCCATCTGACATCGCACGCATTATTGACAGACCTAAACCTCTTTCGTGCTCCAACCTTTCTGGACTTTCTGTAGGTGGTAAATCTGGCACTAAATCAATTTCAAACCCTTTTGCTTTATCTATGACTTTCACCTCAATTGCAGAATCAGTTAATTTACATAAAACAGTAAGTCGTTCTGAAATAGAATTCTTTTCTTGCGCACGAATCGCATTCGTTAAAGCCTCTGAAACAACAAGGCGTAAATCTGAAATGCGTGCCGCACTCAGTTCTTGGTTTGTCGTTGCTAGTGAACCAACCACCGCTCTTACTAGTTGGACATAATCAACTCTAACGGGAATGTTTAACTCGATTTCTTGAGTCACTTTAAATCCCAACTACTCCGAAAGAATCTCACGACTGAGATTCATCTTGAAAATCTGATCTAATTCGCAAAGCTTGAAAATCTTTTGTAATTCATCATCAAGACCGATTAAAACTAAATCTCCCTCATGAGAACGTGCGCGCCTTAATCCTCCAATTATTGCACCTAGGCCTGCGGAATCTAAAAAATTAATACCCGAAAAATCAAGAACTATAAAAAAGTTTCCTTTTGAAACCTCTTGCACAACTGACTGTCGAAGGATAGGTGCACCACCCATATCTAAATCTCCAATTAGATCAAGAAAAACATTTTTTCCTGTTTTAGAACGATGAATTTCAAGATTCATTTTTCTCCCAAAAAATTCTTCCTTATAACACGCTAGAGCCCATTAATCGTTTTATTTGTGTCACTCTTCAAAATTCCTTTTTAAGGATCTAAGATCATTTTGTGGAAGCTGCTTTTTTTGACTTAGATAAAACAGTTATTGCTAAGACTTCATTAATTGCCTACGCACCTACTTTGAGAAAAACGGGCTATTTAAGTTTTCCAATGGCTTTACGAACAGCATGGGGTCATTTATTGTTTAAATTTTTTGGAGCTGATGAAGAAAGTCTTGAAAAGGCAAGAAAAACAGCGCTTCGTTTAGCAACAGGTATGAACCAACAGGCGATGAAACGACTTGTGAGAGATAATTTAACTGAAGTAATCGAACCGATTGTTTACGATGATGCACTTGACCTAATCGAGGAACACAGACAAGAAGGTCGATTACTGGTACTTGTTTCAGCAAGCCCAACAGAAATCGTTGAACCCTTAGCAGAACATCTAGATATTGATGATTTTATAGCTACCACACCTGTTGTTGACTCTGAAGGTCGCTATACAGGGGAGGTAGAATTTTATGCTGAAGGGTCTCATAAAGCAGAAGCAATAATTGATTTGGCTTTAAGAAAAGATATCTCACTTGAAAATTCTTGGGCATACTCTGATTCTTCAACTGATATTCCAATGTTGGAATTAGTGGGTAACCCAGTAGCTGTAAATCCGGATCGAGAGCTTAAAAAACAAGCAGAAGAGAAAAACTGGCCGATTTTAGAATTTGTAAGACCCATTGCTTTAGGAGACCGTGTACCTCTAAACCGTAAATGGATCGCTGTCACAATTCTAACTTTTCTTTTAGGTGCAGGAATCGTTAAGACATTTAAACGTTTTCGTTCAATCAATTGATATCAAATAGAACGAACCTTACGAATCGCCACTGAAATAAGTGCCCCTAGTGCCAAAAGTATTAAAAACTTTTTCATAAATGAATGATACGTGAGTATGAAGGTTAATTACATACGCAAAGAATCAAATTGTTTTTACTATTTTTGATCAATAGATAGTATTTTGACTCTCACCGAATACGGTCATTTATGGAGGTGTCCGAGTACCTGGTGGGCTCCCCCGCCTTCAAAGCGGGCGGGACGGGCGATCCCCGTCCGGCGGGTTCGATTCCCGTCCACCTCCGCCAAATTATTTTCAAACAGCCAAAAGGTCTCGGGCGCCCGTGTCACTACTTGGATGCCGTAATTTAGACATAGCACGAGCTTCAATTTGGCGAATTCTTTCCCTGGTCAAATCAAAATGTTCTCCGACTTCTTCAAGGGTCCGTGGTTCCCCTCGATCAAGGCCGAAGCGCAACTTTAAAATTTCTCTTTCTCTTTCATCCAAAGGAGAAAGAAGACGAGAAATTTCCTCAGGTAAAAGTGCAGTAGCAGCAGTTTCAAAAGGTGATTCAGCTGAGCGGTCTTCTACTACATCGCCCAATTCAGCATCCCCATCTTCACGTAATGGTTCGCTTAGAGAGAGTGGTTCAGCAGCAAATCTAAGAGCTTCCGTAACTTTATCTTCTGGCATTTCAACCTCAGCTGATAGTTCTGCCAAAGTTGCTTGTCGACCGAATTTTATTTCAAGACGTGAACGAGCCTTTTGAAGACGAGCAAGTGTGTCTCCTGCGTGGACAGGCAAACGAATTGTTCGCCCTGTATTAGCGATACCTCTTGTTATTGCCTGTCTTATCCACCAAGTCGCATAGGTCGAGAATTTGAAACCTTTGCGCCAATCAAATTTCTCCACAGCATGCATTAAGCCGAGATTTCCCTCCTGGATCAAATCTAAAAGGGGTAAACCTGAAGCTTGATATTTTTTAGCTATAGAAACAACAAGTCTCAAATTAGATTGCACAAAAGTTCGCTCTGCTTTCGAACCACGTCGAATCGTAACCTTTAATTTTCTGAGTTCGGCTGGAGTTAATTTTGACCCATTAGCCTCTTTCTCAGCTTCAGCTTTAACACCTTCTTCAATTTTTTTAGCTAGTTCTACTTCGCCTTCTTTGGTTAATAATGGATACTGACCAATGTCTGTTAGATAAAGTCGAACTAAATCTTCCTCATCTCTATCGACTCTTTCTTTGGCCACGTCCAATCCCCCAAAAAATAAATGCAAGCTTGTCGCGCGTCACCTTATCGATGCTCCGGCGAACAACAAACAAAAAAATCAGATGGTTACGCAAAAATTGAAAAAAATTAACCTCTGTAGCGATTTATAAGCGGTAGACGACGATCCCTGCCAAAGCCTTTTTGTGTAACTCTGACTCCAGGGGGATTCTGTCGTCTCTTATATTCGGATCGGTCAACCAGTTGAACAATCTTATCGACCATTTCAGCGTCAAATCCATCTTCTATTAATTCGGCTCTTGTTCGATCACCTTCAATGTAAGACTCCAAAAGTGGATCTAAAATCTCATAAGGAGGCAAGCTTTGATCATCACGTTGATCTGGTCGCAATTCTGCCGAAGGAGGTTTGTTAATAATTGAAATCGGAATAACTTCACTCTCTCCAGTTTCATTTCTCCAACGAGCTAACTCGTATACTTTGGTTTTGTAAACATCTTTAATAACTGCATATGCGCCAGCTGTATCCCCGTACAGAGTCGAATAACCCACTGCAGCCTCGCTTTTATTTCCCGTAGTTAGAACTAACCAGTCATGTTGATTTGCAAACGCCATCAATAAAACTCCACGAATCCTTGATTGTAAATTCTCATCCGTGATTCCAGTAATCTCATCGTCAAGATTTCGTTTCCACTGTTCTGAAAATACTGAATGAATTTGACTAATTGGAAAATTAATCGATGATATTCCAATGTTTTCAACCAATTGTTCGGCATCTATTAATGAATGGTCACTCGAATAACGTGAAGGCATCATCACAGCAGTTACATTCTCCGAACCCAAAGAATCAGAAGCAATAGCTGCTACTAAAGCTGAGTCAATGCCTCCAGAAAGGCCTAAACAAACATTTTTAAATCCACTTTTCAAAACGTAGTCTCGAGTAGCAGTAACTAAGGCCAAATAAAGTTCCTCTATATTTTCTAGGACGGGTGCAATTGAGGGTTTAAGTTCTCCTTCATGATCTCTGTTGGGAGAAACATCTATAACCGGAAAAAAATTTTCGACTTTTTTTCTTTGATCAACAAAAATATCTGACACTGCCACTGACTCATAAAAACTCGGCAACCTTAAAACTATTTCACCTGATGAATCAGTTATAAAAGAACCGCCGTCAAAAACAAGCTCATCTTGACCTCCAACTAAATTCACATATGCGATCGGGATTTCACTTTTTCGCGCGATTTCATTTACAAGAATCTCTCTTTCTTGTTGTTTTCCTTGGTGGAATGGGGAACCATTGGTAGCAACAATAAGTTGGGCGCCTCCTTCAACAAGCATCTCAACTGGGCCATTTGGGACCCACAAATCTTCACAAATTACGAAACCAATACTCGTTCCCCCTATTGAGAAAAGATTCAACGGATCTGATCCCGGAGAAAAGTTTCTAACCTCGTCAAAGACCTCAACGTTTGGAAGATTTTGTTTTCTATAACTCCCTATGATCTCACCCTGATGGCAAATCGCTATTGAGTTGTATACGTTTATGCCATCTGAATCAGCAAACCCGATAACTAATGCACAGTTGCCAGACATAGAAGCGAGAGTCTTTAGAGCACTTTGATTATCCGCAATAAACCCAGGTTTTAGAACTAAATCCTCAAGTGGATAGCCTGTTAATGACATCTCACCAAATACTGCTAGGTCGCAATGATCAACTTTGTCTATGAGATCGCCGATTAGTTCAACATTCCCTTCTAGATCACCTACAACTGGATTTATCTGTGCAAGAGCTAGCCGTATCGTGTTCATACAATCAGCGTACAGAAAGCAGATTTAATTACTTTCAGTACTTGCCTCTAATGGTTGCTCAACGGTTTCTTGATTTAAACCTTCAATAATTTGAGTTAGTGCATCTCTAGCTACACGGTTAACCAATCCAGAAATCTCTTCTTCAAACCGTTCATCAAAGATTTCTTTGACCAAATCTTTGATAAGACTTACAGTTAGCTCTTCTGATTGAGAAATCACCTCTTCCGGAGATTGAAAACTAGATGGATCTAATTCGGTTATAGATCCAAGTGAATCAATAACTGAATCAAAAATCTGTTCAATTTCTTCGAATATCTCAATTTCTATTCCGTCTAAGTTCTCACGCATCATCGGCGGCATAAAACCCTCACCCATCATCGGACCCATCATCGGACCCATCATCGGACCCATCATCGGACCCATCATCGGACCCATCATCGGAGGTG
>PBLL01000006.1 GCA_002721755.1 Actinomycetota bacterium | reverse complement strand
GTTGAGGCTGGTCAAAGGTATCTGATCTTTACGTTCAGTCTCAACTATTCCAAACAGAACGCGGACTGCCACTCTGGATTTCCGCTCTTCGTTTATCAACGAAAGCGTTCAATTCTTCCAATACAGAGTCTTCCATAGGCGGTTTTTCGTAGTCTTTAAGCATCTGCTTCCAAACAGTGTTAGCTCGTTGCCCAGCAGTCTGACTGCCCTCATCCTTCCATTTCTCATAACTGTCCGTATCAAAAACTTTCGGCTGAAAAAAAGCATCTTTGTAATGACGCATTGTGTGCGCCGTACCTAAAAAATGATTCCCAGGTCCAGCTTCTTCATAAGCATCCCAAGCAAAATCTTCTTCCGTCATTCCTATACCGTTTGTGAATCTCGTCAAAGCACCCAGAGTTTCAATATCAAGAATCAGTTTCTCGTAGCCGCTGGTCAAACCACCTTCCAACCAGCCTGCCGCGTGAAGAATGAAGTTCGTGCAACCCTGAACAGTAGGCCAGATCGTACTCGCCGACTCGTACCCTGCCTGAGCGTCAGGGATACGCGAAGCCGTGTAGTTGCCACCTGACCTGAAAGGGAGACCGTAATGTCGAGCCATTTGCGCACTTCCGTAAAGAGCCAGATTACTCTCAGGGCTACCGAAACCCGGAGCGCCGGTCTTCATATCCACATTTGGCAAAAAGGGACCCTGAATACAAGGAGTTCCAGGATTAAGCATCTGAGCGTAAGCGATAGCGAAAAGAGACTCGGCGTTTTGTTGCGCTATAGCAGCTGCAAGAGTCGCCGGTGACATAGCCCCAACAATGATAAAAGGAGCGAGAATCATTGCCTGTTTGGCCTCAGCGTAGACCTCCAGGACACTCAGCATGCGTTCATCCATGCGCATTGGTGAAGAGATACTAACTATTGAAAGAGAGGCCGGATTCTCTCTGATCGCTTCCTTACCGAAAATTATTTCACTCATCTCGACAGTGTCACGAGCATTATCAGGGTGAATGACGTTACCCATAAAAGCTTTGTTACTAAGAGTCAAATGTGCCATCAGCATGTCCAGATGTCTCTCATTTACATCTATGTCGTTAGGTTCGACAAGCACCCCACCCGCATGGTGAAGTTCAGGTGTCATGCAAACCAATTTTGCGAAATTGTGAAAATCTTCCAGAGTTGAAGGTCGCCTACCCTGGTCAAGATCATGAACGAAAGCCGGACCATACACAGGTGCGAAAATAATCCGATTACCACCTACAGGAACATTGTTTCTGTCGTCACGTGCCAACTGGGTGAAAGTCTTCGGAGCGAGATTGACAAAGTTCATCAAAGTGTCCTCATCTATCCACACCATTTCACCATCCACCTTCGCTCCATTGGCTTTCAAGTTTTTGAGAGCGGGTTCATGGTCTATAAGAAGCATGCCGGTTTCGCTAAGAAGCCTCATCGAAGCATCGTGGATAGTTTGAATGTCTTGCTCTGTGAGAACCTCAGTGGGCGTCAACTTGTATGTGAGAGTTTCAACGCCTTCCAGAACTACCGGTCCTTGATCTTGACGGCGACGTGACCCACGCCGCCCTGTTCGCTGAGGGCTCATTTAAGACTTATGTCCTTTTATATTTAACTTTAAAATCGATGTCAGAATACTCTTCCGGCACCTCACCAGAAATTACCTTATGTGCAGCGATACGACCCAGTTCGTCTGAAGATTTAGCGGAATAGCCGTTACCTGCCAACAAAACGTGAATACCTGACCCCTCAATCGTGTCAATAAATTGTCGACCTGTAGGAGACCTTGAAACAGCACAACTTTCTGTTTTGATATCAGTGAAACTGACACCGGGTAGAAGACTAAAAAGCTGTGATTTCAACCAGTCGGCAATCACCGGATCACCTTTTCCTTGAAACCATTTGACTAAATTCGCATCCGGATCAGACATCGGACGACTCTCAGAGTGGCCTATTTTTATGTATGTTTTTCCATCCGGATACCTGATAGGAGGAAGCAAATAAACCCCCTTTTCATATTCGGCTTCTTGCCTGAAAATAACTGAAGGCATACCTCGTAATCTCTCGGCATCTTCTTTTCCCAATTCCGCTAACACAACCGTACTTTCACAAATTTCCAGATCTAATTTCTCTCTACTGTCAACTAGCCTTTCACTGAAAACCCCAGACGCCAAAAGAACCTTGTTTGCTTTTATTGCCTTGCCATTTTGGGTCACCACTCGGAAAAATCCGTCATGTCTTTCAATTGCAGAACCTGTTTCATTGACTACTTCATTTTCTGCTTTCATAAGCATTTCAATTTGAGCTTTAATCAGATTCCTCGGATTTATATGACCACCAGTGGAGTGTTCATGAACACCTGAAACTCCACTCGGAAAAGAGAAATAGGAAAAACGGCTTGCAAGCTCAGAAGCAGCTAAAGATTTGGCATCAACTCCCAGATGCCGGGCCGTTCCCACAATCTTAGAAATATAGTTATCTAGATTTGAAACTGCTAAATGACCAACAGGTTCAAAAAAATCGATACCGGAAAATTTTTCTAATTCCGCGTATCTGGATATAGAGGCCTCCGCTATTTGAGCACAGTACAAATCCGTGTCGATTATGCGAGTAATGCGACCCGAGTCATAGTGACTCCCAAACACACCTGAATGGTCGGAGCGAACTTTCGGTTCATCCGGACCGAGGAGCAACACACTTACTCCCATCTCAGAGAGGTGCCTCGCTGCTGCGGAACCTAAAAGACCTTTCCCAATTACACAAACGTCACATTTAAAATCAGAGAGCGAGCTCATTATTTGATTTCCCTCTCACATCAGCTAGGAAAGCTAAAGCATAAGCGACCGCTACTACAAATATCAGCGAACGATAGCCAATTAGTAACGCCGTATATTCAAGGAGTCCACCAAGTACAGCGCCTAAAATATTCGCCCCAAACGCAACCGTCGAATCTTTCTCTCCACCGAAACGCTCAGCAAAAATCAGATTGGCTAAAAATATAGGAAGAAAAGCTAAGGTTCCGGCAAAAAGTAGTCTCAATACCGGACTGAGTGAGAGCAGTGACTCTGTTGGAATAATCCAATTGGCGGCTAGAGAAAGAGCAAGGAGAAAGTAAAGAGTTTTCGGTTTCGGCAACCTAACCCTTTGGCTCAGTTCAACAGCAAACAGAACCGAAAACAAGACACTGATGAACACCAGAGCGTTCACGAACCAGGTAGTGCCAAAAAGTAAAGCGAATTGAACCACATTTTTGGTTTCCAACAATAGAAAAGCCATACCCATAAAAAAGACGTCATAATGCCTTCGGAAACCGCGTAGAGACCCTGCAGCTGCACGAATACTGAAAGCTGAAACTAGAAGAATCAACAAGGTGGTAAGGAGGTAGAAGCCAGGGATATGGGCACTTTTAAGATAAGGAAAAGGCTGATCATCGGAAACCGGTGAAGGGGTATCCAACGAAGCGGACCAGTCAGATCCAGTCGGACAGTTAAGTGAACTTGGGGTGTCCGTTGCTACTAAAACTGAAAGAAAACGGGCTTCAGCATCAATCACACAAGGGGTTCCATCGAATTCGTTCGCAAGTGTCGCAGCGTACCTATCGACCAGCCACGATTCCCGCATGAAGTTATACATGGCGAAAACACCATCTGGCTTTAGATGCTGCCGGTATGACTTAACAGCCTCTTCGGTGAAAAGGTAGCTTTCTAAACGAACTGAACCCTGCCCTAAAACAACAGTTAAAGAGTCAGGTAGTGCTAAAAGTATCGTGTCCCATTTTTTGGAGCTACTTTCAAGAAATGCGCGACCGTCATTGACGTGAGTTTCGACACGAGGATCGCTGTATGGCTCATTTGGATGGTATTTTTTAGCGATTTTCAAAAGTTCAGGATCGATCTCCACAGCATCAACGCGTGTGGCGCCTCGATCGAGAGCAACAGCAACATCATTGCCTGAACCAGCTCCAATTATCAAAACCTCTCCAGGATTCGCTCGTGCGGACATGTCGTAGATGAAACCATATGGGGATTCGTCATTTACGTCTGCCTGTCCCCAGGTCGCGACATCATTTATTTTCATCACCACACCACCAGAAGAGTGATCCTCCCAAGAAAGCGCATAATAAGGTGACCAAGCCTTATTAGGACCAATCGATTCAACTGCTAAAAACACTACGAATAAAGCAACAGCAACCGATCTGAAAAATAGTTTTTTGAAATCTCCATCATGTAAAAGAGCTAAGAGAAGCAGGCCTGCTATCACTCCCCAAAAAATAGGAGGACAGCCGGCAAAAGACAGAACTGCGAAAAAAGCAACCCCAGCTATAGAACCAACTAAATCCCAACGGTACGCGTCAAGTGGTTTAAGTTTTGCAAAACTTCTCGCAACACCATCAGCTAAACATGCAACACACGCAGCCACCACACAGAATACAACCGTCAAAATGAACCATCTTGGGGGACCGACTGGACGCTGATCAGCGAAAAAAATCAGATCGCTGCCACCAACCTCTATGTTCACATCGAATAATTTAACGAAAACGATAAAACCAGAAAGAAAGTAAGGGGCGAGAGGGAATAAAGATTTCTCTGAACGACTTGCCCATAAAAAACCTAAACCAATTCCGAGAAAACTACCGATGAGAACAAAATTTGAAAAATACGCTAAGTACACAATGTTGGCACCCAACCAGCGAATCAAAGCCAACTCTACGAAAAGCAGCAGAAAAGCCGAAGCAGTGAGCCTAAAGCGAACTTTATTTAATGCTGTTGTCTGCCCCATACGATCAGCTTCTTTCAATGTATTACTCTGCACTGTAATGTTTGGGATCATGTCTATCGATTTAATGAGACAATATTGTGTAAGTAAGGCATTGTTAATGAGGTATTTTTAGATGTTGTTTTGCCGTTTAAGTTTTTTCGCTTTACTGATTGTTGCAATTTCTTCTTGTGGCGGAACCGAAGAAACTCCACAAGAGAATGCTGTCACGACCACTTACGCTGACCTTTTTCCTGAAAATATTTCGACAACCACCCTTCCCACTCTTGAAATACCAGGATGGGAGCCACGCGAATTGCCTGAACTAGAACAAAAAACAGTTGAATGCTTATCCAAGATTGGAATAGAACCCGTTGAAACAACTGAAGAAGGTCCACAAACAGTCACTGTTGAATCAGGCGACACCCTTGGTGTGATCGCAAAAAGATTTGAAACTACTGTTGACGAATTTATGCGTGCTAATTCAATGAGTGACCCGAACAAGTTGAAGGTAGGACAAACTCTCATCATCCCCCGTAAAAGGTCGGAAGAGAGAGACTTTCCAGATGGCCCCACCGTGATAACCCAAGACCTATCTTGCAATATCGATTCAGGTTTAGCCGCATATGGGCCTGACCTGCAACCAATAGGAGGTTCTGGGAAAATAGAGGTCTATGTGAGCTGGCCTCGAATAGAAGGTCCAAGAGAATCTCCGAAAGTCAACGGTCGCATAAGAGGACTTATACAGGTAGAGATAAAAACTTTTCTAGAAGAAATAATTAGAAATATAGAGAGATCAGGGTATGCCTGTAGAGCTTTTGTGGATCGATGCATGTGGCTTCAAGACAACTATGAGGTCATGTTGGCAACCGATGAACATTTCAGCATTCGAAGCGATCGGAGAATCCTCCTACCGAATCTCGTAAGTTTTCAATCAGAGATAAGAACTGAAACGTTTGATCTTTCAACTGGAAAACCAATGACTATAGATCAGTTGTTCAACCCGAACTCTGCCTGGTTGACAGCATTATCAGAGGTAGCAATCGCCAAACTGGCAAACAAAGAATGGACAGATGAAAGAATGTTCACAGGAGCCGGTCCTCAAATCACTAATTTCAGCAGATTCAACCTCACAAAAGGAGGATTAGTTCTGTCTTTCGCTCCATTTACGGTAGGGGGAGCCGGGACAAACGACATGTCGATAACGATTCCTTACAGCCAATTAGAGGCCTTTTGGGACGTCAGTGGTCCCGTGGCCATGTTGTCACGAAACTCGTCTTAGTATCTTCTCATGGATTTAGTTCAAGTAATGAGAACGACGTTTGCTTGCCGCGAGTTTTTAGATGAAGAAATTGACGATGAAGTAATTTACCGAATTCTAGACAATGCACGCTTCGCTCCTTCAGGAGGGAACCGTCAAGGTGCACATGTGATTGTTGTTAAAGACCGTGAAAAAAAGAGAAAGCTAGGTCAACTATGCGAACCTGTTCTTTCAATTTACGCCGCTCAGCAAAAAGCTGGAGAGGTTCCATACAACACCATCAAGCCTTCTGCTATTACACAACAAGAAATCGAAACAAAATCTGGACACGATTTTGAAATGTTCAACAAGTTGGATGAAGTGCCCCTGCTGTTGATTGTAAGCATCGATCTTTCTGAAGTAGCTTCAATGGATAAAGACCTGAACAGGATAGGGATAGTTACCGGCGCTTCGGTTTACCCACTTGCATGGAACATACTTATGGCTGCAAGAAATGAAGGACTAGGCGGAGTGCTGACTACAGCGGTAGTTCCTGAAGAAGAATCAGTTCGGAAACTACTAGATCTGCCGAAAAGTCATGCGATTGCTGCAATGATCCCAATTGGCAAACCAGTACAACAACTGTCTCGTCTCACAAGACGCGCGGTTGAAGAATTCACCACGGTCGACTCATATAACGGCAACGTTTTTAAGAGTTAACCGTTAGTGACCAAAAATAGTCCTGTTTTCAGGCAGAGAAGGTTTTAGTTTCCAGGTGGCCGATAAGCAATATCTTTTGCTTTTTCTGAAGCACCATCTATCTCTTCTGCAGTAATAAGAGGTGTGAGACTGACAGTTAATGCTCCTGTCGAAGAGACCGCCAAACTTACAGCAGCTGCTGATGCATTGTCTGGCATTTCACAGATACCAACTATGTCATCTTCACCGTAAGAGAAGTACATGCATTCGAGGGTGCCACCTTGGGATTCAATCAATGACCTAGCTTGATCAATCCTAGAGCTGCCACCTTCACCTAAAAGCCCTTTTGACCCTTCGGCCGTGTAACTACCTTTAACCATAAAATGAGGCATTTTCACTCCTTTGTAAATAGTGGGTAAAAGCAAATATATATAAGAGTTGTCAAGAATTACCACTGGGCATGATTCGCATCTATCCTTCAGAGATGGATTTGGGAATAACAATTCATCTCACTGACTGGTGTATCGACATTAGAGAATTGGCAATCGAAGCGGAAGCAAGAGGCTTTAGTTCCGTTTTTATACCTGAACACTCTCATATACCTTCAAGTCAAAAAACTCCGGTGCCTGCTGTCAGCGGAATAGCATCCGAGGATTACCCAAGATTGCCAGATCCTCTAGTCTCCCTTGCGGCAGCAGCTTCGGTTACAACAAAAATTAGATTAGGAACCGGAGTTCTTCTTGCAGCCCAACACAATCCAATAAATTTGGCTAAAGGCACATCGACACTCGACACAATTTCCGACGGTCGTTTTGAGATGGGTGTCGGCTATGGATGGAACCGTGAAGAAATGTTGCACCACGGTGTTGATTTCTCCACACGAAGGGAAAGAGTCCGTGAAACGATGCTTGCGGTAAAGGAACTTTGGACAAAAGAGGAAGCCGAATTTCATGGAGAATTCGTTGATTTTGAATCAAGCTGGATGTGGCCAAAGCCAGTTCAAAAAAATGGACCAAGGATCATGTTGGGCGGAGCCCCCGGTCCGACAATTTTCAACCACATCGCAGAATTCGGAAATGGATGGATGCCCATAGGAGGTTCAGGAGTGAAGGCGTCCTTACCGGAGTTGAAAAAAATTTGTGAATCTAAAGATAGAGATTTTTCCGAAATTTCAATTGTTCCTTTCGGGACAGTTCCGGAAAAAGAAAAACTCAACTATTTTGAAGAGTTAGGTGTAAACGAAGTGATTTTGAGAGTGCCCGCTGGAACGAGAGAAGAGGTATTAAAAACTCTTGATAGTTACAGGGAGTTCTTTTAATGAAAAAAATTTTTATGAAACAACAAATTTCTAACCAAAGGAAGACAAGTGACACCTGATTTAGTAATCCGAGGCGGTTCTGTGATCGATGGAACTGGGTCAAAAGCTTTTACAGCTGACGTTTCTGTCATAGATGACCGAATCGTTGAAATCGGGAAAGTGGAAGACAAGGGAAAAAGAGAAATAGACGCTGAAGGTAAAGTCGTTACTCCAGGGTTTGTGGATATACACACCCATTTGGATGCCCAGTTAGCGTGGGATCCGATCGCAAGTTCATCATGTTGGCACGGAGTAACTTCAGTAGTATTAGGAAATTGTGGAGTAACTTTCGCTCCTGTTGCTAAAGGTGGTTCAAAAGTTCTCGCGGAAATGATGGAATCTGTGGAGGACATCCCAGCAGAAAGCATCCTCACAGGGCTTTCATGGAACTGGTCTTCATATGGCGAATACTTAGATGAAATAGAAACTTTGCCGAAAGGTGTAAACGTTGGCGGCATGGTAGGACATTGCGCAGTTCGTCTAGCTGCAATGGGTGAACGTTCCTTAGAAGAGACACCTGCAACATCTGAAGACATCGCAACTATGGTTCCCATGGTTCAAGAAGCATTAGAAGCAGGTGCGCTTGGCTTTTCAACTTCGAGAACTTTCCTCCATAGAGTCCCGGACGGACGGTGCGTGCCAGGTACTTTTGCAGCTGAGGATGAATTGATGGCATTCGCCGAAGTTATGAGAAAACACAAGGGAACAGTTTTTGAAGCTGCCCCCAAATTGGGAGGCGATGATTCTCGGAACGAAATAAAAATGTACGGCAATATCAGTCGTTTAGCAGAGTGTTCATTAACTTTCGGATTGACTCAAGTTGACATAGCACCTGAGCTGCACCTTCAGATCCTAGATTTCGTAGAGGAAGAAAATGCACTTGGAGCTGATCTCCATCCGCAAACAACTTCTAAACACATAGGGGTTCTATTTGGTTTGAGCGCAAGAACTCCTTTCGACCGAGCTGACGGTTGGGTGGAGTTAGCAAACCTCCCACTAGAAGAAAAAATGGCTCGAATATCTGATCCTGATTTACGGAAAATTTTGATCAAGTCAGCAGAAGAGAGATTAGAAAGCATGCCGCTTGATTGGGAAAAGTTTTACGCTCTTCCTGAAAACCCAGTAAGACATGACCTCAAACCTGAAGAAAGCGTCGGAGCTAAAGCAAAAAGTAGGGGAGTGTCGATACCGGAGCAATGGATCGACGAAGCTTTAGAAATGAATGGTAAACGTCTTTTCATTTTTCCAGTTTTAAATCAAAAAATGGAAGAAGCAGCTGCGATGCTAAAACGACCATACGTCACACTAGGTTTGGCCGATGCAGGAGCTCACTCCAAGCAGATTATGGACGCAAGTCAGCCAACTTTCTTTTTAACTTACTGGGTGAAGGAAAGAGGCGTGTTCAGTCTCGAAGAGGGGGTCCGTCGAATGACTTCAGACACTGCGGATCTTTTTGGGATTAAAAACCGGGGTCGGCTATCACAAGGCGCATTTGCCGACATTAATGTCATTGACTTCGACAGTATGAGTCTTGAATACCCAGAGATCGCCAACGATTTCCCAGGAGGGGCTGGAAGATTTATACAGCGTGCAAATGGATACACAGCAACAATCGTAAATGGTGAAGTTTTCATGGAGTCGGGCGAACATACTGGAGCTTTGAACGGGAAAATGCTGAGAAATTAATTAAGCAGTTGTTTAAATCAATTGATTCCTCTAGTTTCAAAACATGACAGAAGATAATTACGAAGACCTTACCGACTGTGCGTTGAGTGATGAGCTCGAAACACAACTAGTGAACACTAATCGAGAATGTGTTTTTATGTGGACCAATAAACAAGGTGAAGCATTCGGTGTGGTGATGGCTTATTTACCTAAAGATGGAAAAATTTGGATGACCGCCGCCGAACGAAGAGCCAGGATTTCAGCTATAAGAAGATTTCCTAGAGCTTCAGTGTGTATCAACAGTACAGGTACATCGATGGGTGGAGGGAAGACGGTCACATATAAAGGAAATTGTGTAGTGCATGACGACCGAGAGACAAAAGACTGGTTTTACCCTGAATTTGCAGCTTTTTTGAGACCAGATGAAAATCAGGCACGTGTTTTCAGAGATTTTCTGGACTCTCCCGCAAGAGTAATTATTGAGTTCACTCCTGATTATAAACTCAGTTATGACGGCGATCTGATGTGGGCCCGATCACCTGAGTTGATAAGGAGCAAAGATGAAAGAGCAGCGCGAACCTCAACGCCAAAAAACAATTAGGTATGCCTGAAACTACCGAAGAGACATTAAGCGTTCTTTTCATGTGTGTACATAATGCAGGTCGTTCTCAAATGGCAGCAGGCTGGTTGCAGCATTTATCTTCAGACAGAATAAAAGTTTTTTCAGCAGGATCAGAACCTTCAGAACAAATAAACCCCATGGCAGTTGAGGCCATGGCTGAGATGAAAATAGATATCTCTCAAAACATCCCGATGCTGTTTGACGAAAACTTAATGGAAGAGATCGACATAGTTGTCACAATGGGTTGTGGCGATTCCTGCCCGATACTTCCAGGAAAGACTTATTTAGACTGGCAATTAGATGACCCAGCTGATCAACAGTTGGAAAAAGTTAGAGAAATAAGGGATCAAATAGAGCAAAAGGTGCGTCTTCTTCTGAAAGAAATGTTATGAAACAAAATTATTTGTATGAGGTTCTAAAACTTACTGAAAGTCAGAAGAACGAATTAGCTCACGCATTCGAAAAGGTTCTCTCATTAAGTGGTTGGATAAATATAGAACCATTTGTTGAAGAGGACAAAAGAGGAGAAACGTCAGGTTTATTTGGCTGGTTTTCGGCAAGAGGACCTCAAGTGCCAGTTGGAACCCTAGTTTTTGAAGGTGGAGAAAAACCAGTTTCAATAGGGGTATCGCATGGAGTAGGAAGAGACGCGAGTGAAATTCTCAACAATGAAGGCATCACAGCTCCTTCTTCTTGGCAGCTCAAACAAGATCACCCCAAACGTGGCTTTGTTTGGGAAGTAAGCAAACAAGAGATTGAAACTAGCCCAGCAGCAGAATTTTTAATGGAAGCCACATACAGGCTTTGCCCAACTGCGCAGGAAAGACTTTGGATAGCCTCAGTCAACCGTTTGGACTAGCTTCAGTTACCGATTGAAGAATAAGCTCAATTACTTTTTCTGAATTTACCTCGTAGTAGACATTGCAGTTTTTTTCTGTTTCCAACCATTCTCGTTCATCAACCAACGTCTGACCTCTGGTGAAGGACCCTTCAAGTTCGACCACCACAGATCTAGGTTTACTTACAAAAAGTTCAGGATGAGTAACGGCTAAAACAGCACAAGGGTCGTGCATTGCACCCAGATTAGTTTCTTTCTCAGTTCCGTGTGTCCTTCCGTTGAAACTAAGAAGGTCACCTGCTGTTTTCCCTACCGTGCTATTCAACTCATAGCAGTAATCGGCATGTTCTGAACCCATTAGCACTTGATGGGTAAGGTTCAAGCCCAGCATGTGTAATTGCGCACCTGACCTGAAGACCACATCGGCAGCTTCTGGGTCAGCAAAAATATTAAACTCAGCAGCTGGCGTAACATTTCCGACTCCTGCACCACCACCCATCAAAGTTATTGAAGCAACTCGATCAACTAGAGAAGGATCAGTTTCAATCGCCTGTGCAATATTTGTAAGTGGTCCGATCGGAACTAAGTGAATTCCTTCCTCCTCACGGGTTTTCTCCAAAATAAAAGCAACTGCATCATCTGAGTCGGGTAAGGAATTTGGTTCTGGAAGGTCTGTATCCCCAAGACCAGTTTGACCGTGTACATGCGAAGCATGAAAAGGTTCAGCTTTCATAGGCTTAGAAGCACCAGAGTGCAAGGGAGCATTTATACCGAGAAGAGTTTTCATTTTTAAGGCGTTAGAAGTTGTATGTTCAATTCCCACATTTCCTGACACCGAAGTGATACCCACAATCTCAGACCATCTACTCGCTGTAATAATTGCTATAGCGTCATCGACGCCAGGGTCGCAGTCGAGAATAATTTTCGGTTTCGCTTCAGATGTCATAGTTAAACTTTAGATTTGTTCCAAGAAAGAATCGACTTCAGAGAGTGTAGGCATTGAGTCTTGCGCCCCAAACTTCGTGGTGGATAGGGAAGCAGCGACAACAGATCGTCTGACGGTTTCAGTTAAATCCACGTCTCTCGACAACAATTCAGCAACTGAACCGCAGAATGAATCACCAGCTCCAGTTGTGTCAACACTCTCTACCACTGGAGAAGGAACTAGCTCTGAATCACCATTTGAGACTATTAAAGCGCCCTTACTTCCTAAAGTCGCAATTACTGTTTCAACTCCGAGACTTTTAGCTGCCTCTTCGATTTCGTTCAGGTCGTCAAGTGAGTTTCTATTTGACAAATGTGATAGTTCCACTTGGTTCGGAATTAGAACATCGACTTTTTCTATTAGTTCTTTTGAAAGATCCGTTGCAGGAGCAGGGTTCAAGATTACAACTCCGTTTGCCTTCTCAATAGCGGTTCCCACGGAAGCCACAGGTATTTCTAATTGGAGTAAAACAACTTTTGAAGATTCCACAACTTCACTAGCAGTGTCGATGTCTTCAGGACACAGTGAGTGATTTGCACCCGGGTTGACAATGATTGAATTATTCCCATCTTTATCAACTCCGATCATCGCAATTCCGGTTGGCACCTCGGAAGATGAGAAAAGAAATTCACAATCAACATTTGCTTTTTCCAAATTATTTCGGATTGTCGCACCCTCTTGGTCAGAACCTATGCGACCAATAAAAGATACTTCGCCCCCGAGTTTTGAAGCTGCCGTCGCCTGATTAGCTCCTTTTCCGCCAGGGATTTTGTCGAAACTGCTTCCCAAAATCGTTTCGCCAGGGGAGGGCAGATGACTTACTGAGGAAACAAAGTCGATATTGGCAGAACCGACCACTGCGATTTTCTTCATAAGGTCAGCATTACAGCTAATTGAATTTTTAGCTATAAGTAAAAAATAAAAACAGTTGTCTGTTTGATCTAAATATTTTCAGTTGTTGGATTCTGTGATGACCTGCTGTGTGCATCTGCCAAAATCTTTTCTGCGATTTTGGGGTTGTTATGAAGCATGGTCGCAAACTCACGTCTGTTTAGTGCTTTAAGTTGCAAATCTGTTTCAGCGGTAATTGTGGCTGAACGCGGACCTTTACCAAGAAGACTCATTTCTCCAAAAAAGTCACCGGGACCTAAAGAAGCGAACTTGTTACCTTGTTTACTCACCGCAGCAGTACCAGAGAGAATTATCATGAACTCTCTTCCAACATCGCCTTCGCGAACTACGGTTTTTCCGGAGTTGATATCAACTTCAGTCATGAGCATCTTAAGAGATTTCATTTCAGTTTTAGAAAGACCTGAGAAAAGAGGCACTTGGTTAATTTCATTAGGTAAAGATTTTGTTTTCATAATTGCTATCTCTTTATTTGTGGAATCTACAAACAATTCTGATTGCAAAAAAGTGGTGAAACTCGGAAGGTGACGTTTTTCACCTGTGCCATATGGCTCAGTTATCTAATTGCTACAGGCGCAACAGGAGAACCGACACCGCCAAGAAAAGGTTCCGGAGTGGCACTCAAGAAAAAATCATAAATTCCGTCGTCATTGCAAGCCGCAGCTAAAGACTCAAGGTTCCAATTTTGACCCTGTGTTAAACCCATGTCCACTAAATGAAGCATGTGAACAGCCATAGGTACATCCTCAGAAGGATAAACTTCGAAAGCAAGAGTATCATTTGCTACTGCAGCCACTTCATGATCATGCAACCATTCAACGGTAGATAGAGAAAATCCTGCGTTAGAACCATCTCCTGAAGGCCCTAAGCAATAAGCCATACCACCTTGAGATTCATATATGGACATCCTTCCCGTTCGAACTAGAACGATGTCACCGCTTTTCACTTCCACATTTCCTAAAGAAGCTGCATCTTCTAGATCTTCTGCTGTTATTGCATAAGGGCATTCAAGGATTTCAACCCCCTTTGCCCTAGCGACATCCAAAAGCACACCTCGTGAACAAACAGTTCTTAGGTTCTCTATTCCACAAATCGTCGCCCCTTCATTTTCCGTAATCGTTTCGGCTGAATAACCGTTGTAAATGAAACCATTGTATGAAGCGTGGCAAAGGCCATCCCAATGTGTAGCAGCCTGCATACCCATTTGAACTACATCATCACTTGTATGGAAATTTTCAATTCCAGCTTCAGCATCAAGAGGTTCATTAACCGCAATCATCTCAAGAACCGGATTTATACGCCCAGGTATGAAACCAACTTGCACACCTTCCTCTTCAAGGGTTATTGAAAGAGGAAATGTCTCTCCAGTTCGTATGCACCTAGCTGCATTTTTTACAACTTCTGAGGTAATGAAATTCAGTGTTCCTAACTGATCGTCATCACCCCACCTTCCCCAATTGCGAACTCGGTCTGAAATTTGAGTGAAACTGTCAGGCAAAGTCATTTTGACCTCCGTAAGAAACTAAACCTTCAATTTTATAAGACATAACTCAATAGCCTTCTCCCGTATCGACTAAACCATCAAGCGGCATTCCTGAAAGCCATTTTTCCAGATTTGAGATAAAAATATCATGCAGACAATCCAAAAAATCTGGACTAGCCCAAGAGATATGCGGACTCAACATGACCCGTGGGTCAGTGTAAAGCCAGTGGCCATCAGGTAGAGGTTCGGGGCTTACCACATCCAAAGAGGCTCGACTTATTTGCCCTGATTCAAGATTATTTAACAAAGCATCTTGGTCTACAATGTCACCCCTCGCGACATTAATCAGATGAGCTCCTGGTTTCATAAGCTTCATTACCTCGTCATTGACAAGTTGATCTGTGTCATCTGTAAGTGGAAGACCAATAACGACATGGTCTGCATCACAAACTGCTTCTTTCAAACTAGAGACCATTTCTACACCAGTATCAGAGTTCAAATTTTTGCTTCGTCTAAAAGCTACAACTCGACACCCAAACGGTTCCAGCCTTTTAGCAACTTCCTGGTTAATAGACCCAAAACCAAGTAGAGCGACCGTCGCCTCTGAGAGTGTTTCCAGTGGAGCTAAAAACCAGTTTTTTGGTGCCTCAACAATCCAACTTTCAGGAACTTTTTTTGTGTGAGCTAGAACCATGGTTAAAACCCACTCTGCTATAGGAACCGACGAAGCCCCTCGCGAGCATGTAACTACACAATCATCCAGCAGTTCAAAAGGCAGTCCGTCAACTCCATGAGCCATTATGTGAACCCATTTGATCCCCTTGTCTAGAAATTTTGGCAACTGATCCGAATCGCGGGTAGGAGAGACAAGAAAAATATCCCCTGAGATTTCAGAATCAACTACTGTTCCGGGCGACACATCTATGAAATCAACTTGCGGAAAAGCTTTTGTTATTTCCTCCACACGAATGTAATCCACCGCTTCCCACAGTATTGATACCTTCTTAGCAGCCATTCTTATACTTTAATTTACTTTTTTCCGGATTTATCTAGTTCTTTCCCGTAAGAGTGCTTCCTGAGCAACAGTTGCCACATGCAAACCATCTGAGGTGAAAATTTCCCCTGTCGAAAGACCTCGTCCACCATTTAATCCGTGAGATCTGAAATCATGAAATTGCCAATCGTCTGCTCTAGCGTTTCGATGAAACCAAATTGCATGATCCAAACTTGCCCCAATGAATGTTTCCGCGTATCCACTCCAACCATCACGTATTTCAGCCATTTTCGGATGGGAAGTGCTAACTGCTTCTGTGGGCACATCATCGCTAGCAAAAGCTAAAGCACAAGCTTGAAGAATAGGATCATCTGGTATCGGACCATGTACTTTCAACCATGTTGCAGCTCTTCCTGAAGAAGACAAAGAGGTAGGTCGTCTTTCTAAAAGAGGAGCCCAATTCTCAGATTCGTAATCGTCTGGATCACCAGCGTCGCCCGGCAACGAAGATTCCTGTATGTTGACTTGCTCTTCATCTATTTGAAAAGAACAAGACAAGTTGAGAATCGCACCGTCAGATTGTCGGGCAACAACCCTTCTGGTACTAAACGAACGACCATTTCTAAGCCGGTCAACCTCATACCTTATTGGTTCATCACTTGTGCCACCTCTAATAAAATATGCATGCAGCGAATGCACAAGGCGGTTTTCTTCAACTGTCGTTGCAGCTGCACGCAGAGCCTGAGCTACAACCTGTCCACCGTAGACTCGACCCCATGGGTATTCTGGACTGATACCTACATAAACATCTGGTCCGTGTGCTTCAAGTTCCATGAGACTGCAAAAATCATTAATCTCTACACCCATAATCAAACTCCTTCAAGAACTACTGCAGTGTGTAAAGCAACACCGTATAGCAGAGCCGACTCATTGATACGCATACGGTTTGAATGGCAGGGAGGAGCAGTTAATGAATCAGAAATATCTTCAGGGCAAACACCCAGAAAAGCCATCACGCCAGGGACTTCTTGAAGAAGATATGAAAAGTCTTCACCTCCCATCACAGGTGAAGGGAATTCAAAAAAACTTCCCTCACCGATTGTTTTTTCACAAAGCAAAGCAAATCGAGCAGCCTCTCTTGCATCATTGAACGTGACGGGGTAACCCTCTGTGATAGAGACATCTGCATGACATTCATGAGCTTTAGCTATTTGATCACAAACTCTTACGACAGATTTCTTTATTTGGTTTCTAGTATTTTCAGAAACGCACCGTATTGTTCCTTCAAAGAAAGCTGTTTCAGGGATCACGTTCGTGGTAGTTCCAGCTTCTATATGAGCAATAGTTATTAGTGCGGGATCGAAAGCATTTATTTCGCGTGTAACAGCTGTTTGGAGAGCGGTAATCATTGAGGCCATGGGTGGTATTGGGTCAGCGCAAAGATGAGGAGTTGATGCATGACCTCCTTTTCCCGTAATAGTTACTTTTAACTCATCAGTCGAAGCGAGCATCGCTCCGGGACGACAACCCACAAATCCAGCTGGAAGATTCGGTGTTACGTGAATAGCGAAAGCACGATCTACGTCTTCTAACACTCCTTCATCAATCATAATTCGTGCCCCACCTGCTCCTTCTTCACCAGGTTGAAACATGAATCTGACTGTCCCAGAAAACTGATCCCGTATTTTTGACAGAACTTTTGCTGCACCAATAAGCATTGCCGTATGGGCATCATGTCCACAAGCATGTGCACGACCAGGTTCAACAGAGCAAAACGTTTCCCCGCTGTCTTCATCCATGGGAAGAGCATCAGTGTCAGCCCGTAAAAGCATTGTTGGACCTTCAGAGGTTTTTGTTCCTTTAAGGTCAGCAATAACAGAAGTAAGATTTGTGCCGGTTTTTATCTCAACGGGCAAGTCCTTCAAAGATTCGAGGATTCGTTTCTGTGTCTCCGGATTTTCTAAATTGAGTTCAGGGTGAGCATGTATCTCTCTGCGAACTGAAATAACATCGTCCAGAACATCGTTTGAGATCTCTAAAATTTCGTTCATATAGACATAATGCTCCAAATTCAATGATTTCATCGGACTGGGCGAATTGTGAGGCAGAATAAGTATGTGTCTTTAACTAATGAAGAAATATACGAAGCCATTTCGAAGAAATTGCCAAAACTCGATAATGAAACTCCCTCGACAGTTTTAGGCGCTGGAAGCGACGATTTAGAAGCAGGTAGAAATTACCTAGAAGCTCTCGTCGAAGATGGCTGGATGCTTCCCACATGGCCTAAAAAACACGGAGGAAGAGACTCAACTCCTGAAGAAGCCTCCATGATTTCAAGAACCTTAGGTTTATTCAAGGGAGCAGATCTTTACCCTTATGGAGTTGGTTTAAGTCTAGTAGGGCCGATTTTGATGGATCTCGGCACAGATGAACAAATGGATCGCTGGTTACTACCGATTGCAAATGGTTCCGAAATTTGGTGTCAGATGTTTTCAGAACCAGATGCCGGCTCTGATTTAGCCAATGTGGGAATGAGCGCTGAAAAAGATGGAGAAGACTGGGTGCTTAATGGTTCTAAAGTCTGGACTTCACGGGGAGCATATTCCAAATGGGGCATGTGCCTTGCACGCACAAATCCCGAAACCACTAAACACGCAGGACTTACAATGTTTGCTCTAGACATGGATTCACCTGGTGTAGAGGTTCGAACCATCGAGCAGATGAATGGAGATAGACACTTCAGTGAGATATTCATATCTGATGTCGTTGTTGAAGACAGAAATCGTATTGGCGGACTAGGTGATGGCTGGAAGATCGCAGTAAATACTCTCGCTTTAGAGAGATCGAGTTTAGGGGGCAGATCATTTGGAGGAGGTGATCAAGCTACAGGACTACCGAGTTGGTTAGAAGAGTGGAAATTGAAAGGNTATTTAGAGGATCCTGTTTCANGACAAAAAGCGATGAAAGCATTCACGCTGCACCGTGTCAACCAGCTNACAGTTTCACGCGCTGCNGTTTCGGGAAATAATTCTGGTCCAGCAGGTTCTGGAGCAAAATTAAGAAGTGTAATGGCATTCAAATTTCGCGCTTACTTGTCGAAAGAACTCTTTGGTGCCGAAGGCATGTTAATAAACGACAACGAGCATATTGAATTTCTAACTGGTCCTTCGATGTCGATCAGAGGAGGCACTGATGAGGTGCAGAGAAATATTCTGGGTGAGCGCGTTCTAGGTTTACCTGCAGAACAAAGAGTTGATAAAGAGCTTTCTTACCGAGAAATGTTAAGAGTTAGATAGTCACCTTTTATCTATAGGTTGGACATCTCTCTCCGGCGAACCAATATAAATTTGTCGAGGTCTTGCTATACGAGAACCCTGCGACAACATCTCGTCCCAGTGAGCAAGCCACCCAGGGGTTCTCCCAATTGCAAAAAGGACAGTGAACATCTCAACAGGAAAACCCATTGCTTGATACGTGAGACCAGAATAGAAATCGACATTCGGATAAAGTTTCCGACTTACAAAATAGTCATCCGCAAGCGCCACCTCTTCGAGTTTAAGAGCCATATCCAAAAGAGGATTTTTGCCTACAACCTCAAAAACCTCATGGGCTGTTTCTTTGACAATCCTAGCTCTAGGGTCATAATTTTTATAGACCCTGTGTCCAAAACCCATTAGCCTTCTTTCACCAGCTTTTACGGCACCTATGAACTCATCAATTTGATCATAAGATCCTATTTCTTCAAGCATTCGAATGACGCTTTCATTTGCACCACCATGAAGTGGACCTGAGAGAGCTGAGCAAGCGGCAGACACTGTGAGATAAGGATCCGCTAACGAACTTCCCACTACACGACCCGCAGTAGTCGAACAGTTCTGACTGTGATCCGCATGGAGAACGAAGAGAAGATCCAGAGCACGTCTTAAAATAGGATCCACTTCATATTCGGCATCGCCTGGTCTGAACATCATTGAAAGAAAGTTGTTTGTGTAGTCAAGATCTGGGTCAGGAAGAACATAAGGAGTACCCACACTCCGCCTGTAAGCGCTTGCTGCGAGCGTCGGCATTTTTGCGATCAATCTAACAATTTGCTTCCTGCGCACTTGAGGATCTTCCACATCTTTACTCTCAGGGAAAAAAGTGGAAAGTGCCGCAACAGTCGACACTAGGACACCCATAGCATGAGCGTCGTCTCTGAATCCTTCAAGAATACGCTTGTGGAAATTCTCGTGGATAGTTGACTCTTCCTGTATTTCCTCTTCCCAGAGTGAAAGTTGTTCTCTCGTAGGAAGTTCTCCATTAAGCAACAAGTAGGCGACTTCCAGAAAAGAGCATTTTTTACCAAGTTGTTCTATTGGGTAACCCCTGTACCTTAGAAATCCTTCGTTGCCATCTAATTCTGTTATTGCGCTGTGGGCTCCAGAAGTATTTCCAAATGAAGAATCATCGAACCATATGCCAGAAAGCAGTTTTGACCATTCGCCTGAGTCGACACCATTTTTATATATGGGTATCTCGACTGAATCTCCGCTTCTATTGTCAGTGATACTTATACTTTCAGACACCGTGTTAAACCTTTCGTTATTTTCAATTTATCAAACGGAATCGATTTTCCTGACTGGATTTAGAGTGGGATGTTGTCGTGTTTACGTTTAGGTAGACGTTCTCTTTTGTTCAATAGCAGATCGAGAGCTGCAACGATTTCAGATCTTGTCTCTGACGGCTCAATCACCCGATCGACTGACCCTCTATCTGCTGCTACAAAGGGATTTAAAAGTTTTTCTTCATAGGAACTTTCAAGGGAAAGTTTTTCTTTCTCGTCGGCATCTCGATGCAATATTTCAACCGCTCCTTTAGCTCCCATAACAGCTATCTCAGCTGAAGGCCATGCCAACATCAGATCATTTCCCATATAGCGAGAGTCCATAACTATGTATGCACCTCCATAAGATTTTCTTAGAGTCACACAAATTCTGGGAACAGTAGCTCTTGCATATGCGAAGGCCATTTGTGCCCCGTATCTAATCATCCCTCTCCATTCGAGATCTTTTCCAGGATAGAAACCAGATGTATCCACGAAGGTAATTAATGGCAGATTGAAAGAATCACAAAATGAGACAAAACTAGCCCCCTTCTGGGATGCGGGAATATCTAAGGTGCCTGCCAAAGATTGTGGCTGGTTCGCGACTACTCCTACAGGTCGTCCATTTATGGAAGCGAATGCAGTAACAAGATTGGGAGCCCAACTTTTACGAGATTCAAGTATGTAGTTTTCATCCACTACACAATTGATTACATCTCGAATGTCATAACTGTCTGAAATCGACTCAGGTAAAACAGATCCTGCTTCAGGAGTAGAACGGTCAGCGGGATCAGTTGAGTTCCAAGCATGCGGGTTTTCATCCGAATTGTCTGGCATGAAAGACAAAAGTTGCTCAATTAATTCGCTCGCCTCATCAAGACTATTTGTCGTGAAATGAGACACTCCGGTATTTCGGTCATGTAAAGGAGCTCCACCTAAATCTTCATTAGTGGTGTTTTCCCCAGTGAACAATTCGGCCATCCGAGGTCCACTTACAAAGGCATAACTATCTTCAATCATTACTACAAAATCTGCTAGTCCTAGAAGTAAAGCCGGACCCGAAACTGTGGCACCAGTAACACAAAAAATTATCGGGACTTTTCCTGAGCATCTTACGAATTCTCTGGCCGCCATACCCCAGCCATGAACTGCAGCAACTCCCTCCAAGATGTCAGCCCCGGAAGACTCGACAAAACAAACTATTGGCATGCCTTGCTCATGAGCGATTTTGGCAGCGGTTGCGAGGTTTTCACCGTCAAGTGGCTTTATGGATTTATTTTCCCCAGATCCGATCTCCACCTGCATTACTTTTCGACCAGAAAAAGAGACGATGTTAGAAATTACAGAACTCTCAGTTTTGCCACGAATTTTGACGAAATCTTCAGATTCAAGATTCATAGTTAGATTTTTACCTCTATACCTGGCTGATTCGGACCAATTTCTTTCACCACTT
Organism: Actinomycetota bacterium; assembly: GCA_002721755.1. Classification (GTDB taxonomy): domain Bacteria; phylum Actinomycetota; class Acidimicrobiia; order Acidimicrobiales; family MedAcidi-G1; genus MedAcidi-G1. The sequence goes on along the minus strand of PBLL01000006.1, from coordinate 1,765 downwards.
CATGTATAACCTCGTTAGTTGCTCTCGAAGGCAGGGAAGGGGTTATTCTTTTGTTTCGTATGAGAGATACAGGTCGCTTCCGAAGACCATTAATCCTCGTGAGAGCCCAGCCACTGTCGGGGTACCCATAAGCTGCGCTAGCAGGAAGAATGGCAGGCGCATGCCCCTGAAAGGCTAGTGAAGCCAAAAGTCTTAACCCGTCTATTTCAGCAGTGATCTTTATTTCAACACCCGCAGATGAGAGTTCCTCATCTAGAGAATCGCGAAATATCGTTCCTTGAGAAGTCATCATCATTTCATAATTGGGAAGCTCATCAACTGTTATCGAATCGTATTCAGCCAAAGGATGATCTATCGGAGCGATAATTACCCTCTCTTCTTCGAATAGTGTCTCGGATTCTAAACTCGCGTTCATCGCAGGAGCATTAATTATTGCAAGATCTAGATCACCTGAAAGGATTTTTTGGGTAAGGGAATTTGTATTGCCGTCTACAAGTCGTGGCTGAAGAGAAGGGAAGGAAGCACCAAGTTTTTCAAGCAGAGGAGTTATGATCCAGCGAGCTGTTACTCCTATACACCCTATTTGAACTTGACCTTCTACTTCTTCGTTTATCGTATGAAGGTCATCTGAGATTGCTTTAATTTCAGCTCGAATTTTACGGGCCCTTCCTATGACTGCTTGGCCTTCAGGTGTTGGTTGCATGGTTCGACGATCTAAAAGGGTGGTTCCAAGTTCTTTTTCTAGTTTCGCTACATGGTTTGACACGTTTGACTGAACAGTGTGTAGCGAGCGCGCAGCGGAAGAAAAGCTTCCATGTTCAGCTACTGCAATCAAATGATTTAATTGTCTAAGGTCCATCACTTTTAAGGATGCCATTAGATTGATCGATATGCGAGAAAGATTTCATTTACAGCATTTTTTTTCTTTACATGAGTTGTCCAGAGGGTAATAATGTCAAACTCGCATAAGAGATATCAAATAATTTGAGACAAATACATGAAAACTGCGTTGACCATACATTTAGGTGAAGAATTTGTTTTTGCTGCTGTAGAAGTTGATGACCAGATCGACCTTTTAGCTCTTACAGACTCTGAAACTGGGATGCCTGCAAGAGAAGCATTTAGCAGCGAAAAACATTTTGATGGAGACAGTGAGTTGTCTTTAGCTAATTTATTATCCAAAATCCTTGCGCGCTGTCTCCAAGTTATTGATGTGTACCCAGATCAGGTTTTGATAGTAAGAACTGAAGGCGGGCTGAGTCCAGATGTTTGTTTAGCTGCAGCTAAACGTGCGCAAATAGTCAATGTCAAAGTTGTAGAGGAGAATCGTTCTTTAGCAGCTTTGGCTTCTTATGGTCCCAAAAGAGTAAGCCCGGATTACGCGCCAGTTATAGGCGCCCTGTATTGGAACAGGCATGGTGACGCTCCTACAGGTTCATTACCAATTGTCACCAAAGAGGATCTAGGTGCTAATGAAAAGGTGATCAGAAAACCCGCTGCAGCTCCTTCTCCACCATCTGTTATTTCTTTAGATGATCGTTCTGTTTTTGATTTAAAGATAAATGGAAAAGAGAAAAAACGATTAAATCTTTCCTGGCTATTGGCGGTTCTTGTTGTTGGTATAGGGGTAGCTGTTTCTTATTTCTTTATTTTTTCCGATTCAAAAGATTCCTCACAAAATGAATTAGAAACTGCTGTCTCTCCTGTTTCTAGTGTTCCTGTTTCTAGTGTTCCTGTTTCTAGTGTTCCTGTTTCTAGTGTTCCT
>PBLL01000005.1 GCA_002721755.1 Actinomycetota bacterium | reverse complement strand
CTTCGAGTCTCTTTTGTCTCTGTTTGATAATTGGCTGACGGTCAACGCTTGCACACCTTCTGCAAACTCAGAGACACATCCTTTCCTAACTGACCTTTCGGCTGAAGTTTTAGGCGAGGAATTCATTGATTGCGGTTTCGACAATCTGGTTCTTGAAGACGGAAAATTAAAACTAATTGACGACGAATGGGTGGCTTCAGGTGGGGTTAATGCTGATCTTGTCATAGCTCGTGCGTTGCATAGACTTTCTTATTCCATTGTTGCATCAGGCTCCAAAACGCCTTGGGCTTTTAACATGTCCGTCGAAGATCTAGTTAGCAAATTTGTTGATATGTTCCCGAGAGATTTAAGAATTGGCTTACTGAAGGACTTTTATGCTGCTGAAGCCAGTCTGCTTTCTGTAGTCATGGATGGTAGCGAAGTAGACCTTTTGGAAAATATATACGAAGCGAATCGCCGACGTTCGAACAACATTTTTTCTAATCTTTCACCTAAAACAAGTTTTCGTAGCAGATTCTCTTGGTTGAAACGTTTTCCGGGTGGTCGCTTGTTGGCTAGGTGGACCAGACCGCGCTAATTGTAGAGATTTCTAACTCACCCAGATTCTGCAGAAGCCATCATTTTCTATTTCCTTATAACCGACATTTCTTAGGACTCCAGCTATCTCTTCTTCGTTTGAGTTTTTAAGACAAACCGTGTCTGGTTCAAGTGCTCTCAGGGCATTTTCGACACTTTCTGTTCCATATTCCGCTCTGCCTGTTTCCAATGCCCTTGAGAGAACGAACCTCTCATCTGCTCTGAATTCTTCGTTTACGTGTCTTCCGGTTAGATACGCGGATCGTGGGTTGATTGAACGAACTTTTGTTGTTATCACAGAAACCGAAAAATCTAAATTCTCTGGTCCCGACACTGTTCCACCTGGTTCAGTTGTATCTATAAGCCTCGAAGCGATTTGTTGCTCTGGTTGAGGCAGGTCATAGGTCGGCGGCCAAACTAGTTCTGCTCCCCTGTTCTCAGAACTCAAGATAGATGTCCCGAAAGTTAAAAAAGTCGCAACAAGAATTGTCGAAGCTATAACTGGAGCACCCCGAACCCCTGCACGTTGTGCTGTTAAAACAAGTCCCACCATTGCTGGAACAGGCAGAATCCAAAGTGTTCTCCATGCAACTGCATCTGCGTCGCCTATTTCATTCATCACGTCGAGAATCCCTGGGGTGAAAAAACCTAAGAAGACGACAATTGGACCTGCGATTAGCACAAGTCTGGCGGATCTATTTTTTACCGTCATCCACGATGTGAGTACGCAAATCAGAATTATTAATGCAATTGGACCTTGGTTGAAGACCATTCGTAAAATCTCAATAGGTTCAGTGCCGCTGTCAAGAAGTTCTTTTGGACTAATACTCGCGATGAAACCTACAGCAGCTTCGATTTTTTGAGGCTCTGAGAATATTGTATAAAACCCTGCGAGAACAGCAGGTGTACTAATAATCGAAGACTGTAGTAGTCTTCGAGGTTCCTGTTGTTCTACTGATGTGACTGCTACTGCGGTGAATGCCACGGCTGGCACCAGAAAGGCAGCTGATGAACTTAACCCAACTCCCGCTAATCCTGCCAGTGTCGCGATATATAGGGATTTTCTTGAACCTGTTCTACCCCAGTTCGCACCGTGATGCCAGAGCATTGGGATTATTAGAAGCAGCAGGACTGTTTTTCCTTGCCATGATCGACCAACAAAGAAGTTGCCGAAGGAGGCGTGCATCTCGCCGTCAACAATCAAAAAAGCCGTACCTGCCCATGTAGCCAAGGCGGGCGATCTTGCTCCCAGTCCCCTAAGTAGGCGCCATGTGGAAAGCACCCCTAAAGCAGCTATCAGTGGACCCCATATAAAATATGTCAAAGCTGCAGCTTTGATTGGTGCATGTGCCGACACAGCTCCGATTAAAGACTCTATTGATGTTTGTATTCCTGCTGGTCTTTGTGATGGGAGACTGTTATCACTAAAAATGGTGTCACGTTCCGGCAGTTCTTCTGAGTGTTCTGCTACCCAGGTTGATTTATTCACTAAGAAAACATCATCTTGATCCGGTCTGACCATTATCAGGGATAAAAACGCTGTGAATAAAGCGAGGGTAATAACTAAAACTGTTGCCAATCTTGAAAGATCACGGGTTCTCTGAGAAGTTGTTGTCTTATTGCTATTCCAAGAATTCTTAACCGCTGTAAAAAATACTCCTATGAGGAGAACCCATGTTAGGGGCCAAAGTAAGCCATCCAGATCTACCCATGCCAGAGCAGCTGAAAGTAAAATTAGAGAAAGGAAAATTACTGTATTCGGCTTATTTTGTGTACTTGTGAATGAAGGTGGATCGTTAAAAGTTTTGTGTTTCTCCGAGTTGTTGAAAAGAAAATAGATGACGACTAAAAATACACAAATTCCAGATATTAAAGTTTTGTCCCTAGTCAAGTTGAACAAATTCGACACATGAAATACGAATGTCCACGCAGCTATGAGGCCGATCACAATATCAATTAGGTGATCGCAGAATCTTATTGTCTTAAGGTTTAAATCAGCTTTCATAATAATTCAGCCTTGGTTCAACATTTCGAGTACTGCTTCATGATGATGTCTGATCGGTTCAACATTCTCTCTACGTATAACCGCGTTGTCTAAAGCTGAAAAAGCTGGTCTTGGAGCAGTCCGTTTCAAATTTTTGGACTCTGCAGGGGTTACACGCGTTGGGTCATTACCAGTTTCATTCGCGATGAATTTTGCGAATTCGCACCAATTTGTTACCCCTTCATTGGTGGCATGGATCACTCCTCCGAATCGCAATTCTGCGAAATGTTCTATTATTGGCACTAAGTCAGTAATGAAGGTTGGATTTGCTTGTCGGTCGTTTGGAACTTCAACCGGACCTTCTTTTCTGAAACTCTCAAGTATCCAGTTGACCATATTGAGATCATCCGGTGCTTGAAGCCATGAGGTTCTAATAATTGTTGCATCTGGACCCACGACTTTTTCACCTTGAAGTTTTGTTTGCCCATAGATACTTGTTGGATTTGGAGTTTGTTCCTCGTCATAAGGAATGTCAGTTTCACCATCAAAAACAAAGTCTGTTGAGATATGGACCAAATGTGAGTCAACCTTTTGAACTAATTCACTGAGATGTTGGGGCAAAACAGAATTTAGTTCTTTTGCTAATTCTGTATTTTTTTCGCAACCATCTACATCTGTCCAAGCAGCGCAATTGATTACAGTGTCAGGTTTTTCAGCTTCTATTAGTTGCTGCAGCGCATTTTTCGACGTTAAGTCAATTTCGTTTCTGGTTGGAGCTATGACTGCTGTCTTATTTTGAAAAAATTTGGTTACCGATCTTCCTAGTCGCCCAGTTGAACCGAATACGAGAAGAGTCATTTTTGATTTTTCCTCAAAGGTTCCCACCACTGTCGATTTTCTTTGTACCACTCAACGGTTTTTTGCAGTCCTTTTTCGAAATCGCATTGAGGTGTCCACCCGAGTTCCTGAATCAAATTTGAATTTATTGAGTACCGCCTGTCATGACCTGCCCTGTCAGGAACTTTTTGGATTAAAGAACTGTCTGCATCGCATAGTTCTATGAGTTTCTCTGCAAGTTCTATGTTCGTCTTTTCATTATCTGATCCGGCATTATAAATTTGACCTGCACCTCCCTTTAGTAGAACTGTGTCTACTGCTCTGCAAGTGTCCTCCACATTGCACCAATCTCTGATATTCAAACCATCTCCATAAAGGGGAACTGGTTTACCTTCAAGCAGATTGGTGATGAAAAATGGGATTACTTTTTCCGGATATTGGTTAGAACCATAGTTATTCGAGGGTCTTATAATACTTACCGGCAAGTCATGTGCATGATGATATGACAACGCGATCAAATCAGCCGCCGCCTTTGTAGCAGAGTATGGCGAGGAGGGGTTAAGAGGGTCTTCTTCTGTAAAAGAGCCTTCACCTACTTTGTTTCCGATCGAACCGTAAACCTCATCGGTGGATATGTGAACGTATTTATCTAATCGATTATTGATAACAGCCTCACAGATATTTACTGTTCCAGTACAGTTCGTTGAAACAAATGGGGTCGAGTCAATAAGTGACCGATCTACATGACTTTCCGCTGCGAAATGCACTACCGCTTCACAACCTTTGATCGCTTCATCTAATTTTTTGGGATCACATACATCTCCTTGAATGAACTTAAATGCTTTGTTTTCTTTGATTTCTTTCAGATTCTCTAAATTGCCTGCATAGGTAAGTGCGTCGTATACGACTACCTCATTACCTTGCGAAAGTGTTTGCTTCACATAGTGTGACCCTATGAATCCCGCTCCTCCTGTTATTAGTAGCCGCATTTTAGAGATCTGCCTGATAGAGCGGTTGCAAATCGTCTTGAATGTTCGTTAAGAAGGGGTTTGACTGGTCGCGTTCAGAGAGAATCGGGTTTTCTATTTCCCATACAATTCCTATCTGCTCGTCATTCCAAGCTACGCCTAGTTCATCGTTAGGATCGTAGTAATTGTCAACCAGATACGTGATGGTTATGTCTGTTATTGCAGCGAATCCGTGCGCTACACCCGGAGGTATGTAGACACCTTTTTGTTCCGTTTCGCTGATTGCACCTAGGTGAAGGCTCTGTGTCGCTCCTTGTGTTGGGGAGTTTTGTCTAAGGTCATGGAGTACTACTTGTGCTAACCCGTGAGATACATACCAGTAATCTGACTGATTCAAGTGGTAGTGCAAGCCTACTAAAGTGCCTTTTGCGCGATCAGCTCTATTGGATTGGATCATTGGCTTACTCTCAGGCACCCACTCTTGTCTCCATGTCTCAACAAAAAATCCACGGTCGTCCTGGAACGTCTGGGGCTTGGCGATCACTACCCCATTGATAATCTCTGATTTTTCGAGTTCAATCATTTTCAAGTTCTACTTTTGTTCTATCGCCTAACATCACTGATGTGGGTTCCTGTGAATCGGTCGGTTTGCCTTTAATCTGAACTTCTCTTCCTAAAACTGATTTTGTCAACTGCGTTACCCCGCTAACAAGACTTTTTTCCATTAGTACCGATCTTTCTACTGACGAATACTCAATCTTGCAGTCATCGCCTATTGAAACGTATGGCCCTATGGTGCTTTTCTCTATTTTTACTCCAGATCCGATAACTACTGGGCCTTGAATTTTTGAATCTATTATTTCGACGTTTTCCCCTGTAACTACATCTCCTTTTAGTGTTACTGTTTCGCTTATTTGACTTAAATGAAACGTTTCAATTTGATCTAGAACTAACTCGTTGCAAAGCAGTAGGGGATCTTTTTTTCCAGTATCTATCCACCAGCCTTTTAGTGTTCTATGTTCTACATTTTTTTCTTTGCTTATCATCCATTGAATAGCGTCGGTAATTTCTAATTCTCCCCTATCTGATGGTTCGATGGTTTTCACTGCAGTATGAATAGTCGAATCGAAAAGGTAAACGCCTACAAGTGCTAGATCTGACTTAGGGTCTTCTGGTTTCTCTATCAGATTTTTGATATTTCCCTGTTCATCTATTTCAGCCACTCCGAAATTTTGTGGTTCGTCTACTTTTGATAGAAGGAGTCGAGCGTTTGTCGAAGATGCTTCAAACCCTTCGACTACCTCATGTAAAGAGTCCTCAAACATGTTGTCTCCCAGATACATCACGAACTTTTCCTGACCTAGGAATTCTTCTGAGATTAAAACAGCATGCGCCAATCCCAGCGGCTCTTTTTGCTTTATGTACGTTATGTCGGCACCCCATCGGGAGCCGGTTCCAACAGACCGTTCTATTTCTTCGGCTGTGTCTCCTACGACTATTCCTATATCTGTAATTCCAACTCCTACTAGATCCTCGATCACATAATGAAGTATCGGTTTATTGGCGATTGGGACTAGTTGTTTTGCGGTCTTGTGCGTTATTGGACGTAATCTTCGCCCACTTCCACCTGAGAGAATAAGACCTTTCATCACCGAAGATTACCTTCGTTGGAGACTTAAGTGACTACGGGAGTTTAACGGCCTGCAGCTTTTGCTATTTGAACTAGAAAAACAAGTATAGTTACGGCTGCTTTTTGGGCTTGACCGCCGTTTATAGCGAAAACTTCTGCTATCTGTTCAAGCGCTTTCTGATCCTCTACTGCAGCCTTGTAGGCGGTTTGAACTTCACGAGTTCCTTCTATAGAAGGTGGATCTTCTAACGGCTTGGGACCACTCTCGCTGGATGAAAGATTTAGAAGAAATGCGACTGCCCATACTGCTGCGAGTTGAAATTCATTCGGAGTCATTTTTAGATGGTCAGCTGAATCGACTAACGACTGCCACTCTTCTTCTGTGTAACCGGTTGTTACTCTGTATTCATCAAGTCTTTCTTCTGGAAATTGAGTGGCTACTTCAGGAGGTCCGTAACTGACCCCGTACCAGTTTGATTTGAGTCCAAACTCACGCCTGAAACGGTTTCCAGTTATAACGAAACGTTGACCATCTCTTGCTCTGAATTCGATTTCTTCTGCTCGTCCGCCATCATCACCGAAACCATCGCGTGTTATTACCTCTATTTCGTATAGTGGTTTTAAACCAAATCTTGAAATCACGTCATTTACAGATAGTTCTTTGGTCCATTTATGAACTGGGTTAATTGCAACATCGTCACCATCGTCGGGGACACCGGGAAAATCTGCAGTGATTGTATGACCACCTGTTGATGCGGAAAACTCAGTTCGCGCTATTTCACCATCTTGGTATCTAACCATTCCAGCTGTATTTCTTATTGCAATATCTGATCTAGAGTCTTCGTTGGACCAGGAGCTGTTACCTGACCGGCTCCTTCTGCCTTCATACACTTGGCAACGTATTGTGTCGCAGGTTTTAGCGTATGCGTAACGTTTTTCCGCTAGTGCATAAGAACGGGCAGCTACCGACTGGACTTCCAAAGCTGCTATTCCAGCTCCACCTCCCATATCCGCCCACTCGGGAGGCATTTCGCGCGGAACCACTGAACGCAGATATTGTTCGATAGGAAGCCAGTTGACTGTCCTTTGATTACCGCCTGCTCTCGCTGCTCTGATTTCTCCTCGATACCAGGACGATTTGTTGGAGCCTTCACAAACTTGAAGAGTCCAGTCTAAGTCGGCGTCAGTTGTGTCCAGTACCTGAAAAACTGAGCCTGGTTGAGGAACTGTTGTNGTCGGAGGAACTGTTGTGGTCGGAGGAACTGTTGTGGTCGGAGGAACTGTTGTGGTCGGAGGAACTGTTGTTGATGATGGAGTTGTGGTCGTTGCTCCTTCAGGCAGTGTGGTCGTGGTCGTCGTTGTGGTCGTGGTCGTCGTTGTGGTCGTGGTCGTCGTTGTGGTCGTTGTTGTTGTCGTGGTCGTGGCGCCGGGAGGAGCCATATGTGCTGCTCTTATTCGAACTATGGGGCTTGAGATTACAGTTCCTGTGTTAGTGAATGGTCCTGCGCATGATTGTCCTGTAGATATCCTGTAACGATCAGTGTCACCTTCTAGAGTTACTTTTACTGCTTTTCCGTTTAGTTGGGTCCAGTTTCCGGTTTCTCCTCCTATTGCTAGGAGTGCGCTTTCGACATAAACAGTTGTGGATTTTCCGTCATGACTTAACAATCTGACGCCTATTTCTTCATTACTGACAGTTCCACTTGTAGTGCCACCGTAATAATGATTGAGAATTTGATCCCTGTTCCAGCCCTCATCGATGGCGTATCCAAGGGAGCCGTATTGGCCCATTCCTCTTCCGTGCCCCCAACCTCTTCCGTTAACTACCACTGGACCGTAGTTAGTTGAGTATTGGGGCGATGCCGCTGATCCATAGACGCCTGGGATGATCAACTCTTGACCCACTGAAAGAAGATTGGCGTTAGCTAGACCGTTTGCTGAAACTATTGATGAAACTTTAACGCCGTAGGTGTCGGCAATTACTGAAAGCGTGTCTCCTGATTTAACTGTTATTCTCAGCGGCGGAAGCGTTGTGGTTGGCGTTGGTCCAGTTCCTGGTATTCGTATTTTCTGACCAATGTAGATTGAGTCTGGTTTTGTTATGCCGTTTTCATTCATCAACGTGGAAAGCCCTACTCCGTATTTTGAAGCGATTTCAGAAAGAGTGTCTCCTGAAACTACTGTGACTATGACGGGACCTGCTGGTTGTAAAGGTCCTGAAACTCCTGGCACTTTCAGTTCTTGTCCCGCAAAAATTGAATTTGCATTTGTGATTCCATTTGCCTCCATTAGGGAAGCAACTGAAACTCCGTAATCTTCAGCTATAGCTGAGAGACTGTCACCCCATTCCACAGTGACGATTACAGAAGCTGTGCTGGTCGTTGGATTTACACCTGGAATGATCAATTCTTGTCCCATGTAGAGGAGATCAGGGTTGCTTATTCCATTCGCATTCATAATTGATTGGGTTGAAACGCCGTATTCAAGTGCTATCAACGAAAGGCTGTCACCTGCGCGTACTGTTACTCGTATATCGGCTTTAGCAGGTGGGATTGATGTGATGCATGCTGTGAATAGAGCTATGGCAACAAAGGACGCTCTAAACTTGTGCCTCTTTTTAAAGAAAAAATTGGTTTCAAATTTTTTTAGATCGTTTGAAATCATTCTCAGTTGCCTCGATATCCGCACTTCGGATTGTAGAAGCAAGAGGAGTCTTGCTAGTGGAGCCTTAAAAATATTTAAGTGGGATTGACTTTCTGGGTTTTATAGCTTTTTGTTAGAAAAAAACCTAAAAGTGAAGTGGTTATGAAAACAGTGGTAATTAGTGCAATTTCGACTCGCAGGAAGAGATCCTCTCCAAGAAAAATTGTTGCTGGAAAAGTAGCTATACCAACAATCCAAGCGGTCGCTGAAAGCCCTTGACGGTGTAGTGCTAAAAGTCCTTGTGTCATTGATAATGCATACATAAGCCCGACACTCGAAACCGCTAGAAGAAACATGTCTTGTCTTGAAATTTCGTATTGGGAACCAAAAGCGAGACGTGTCAACCATTGACCCGAAAAGGCCATTAAAGCAAGGAAACAAACGCCAAAAACTGATATAAAACCAAGAAGTCTCATGGTTTCGTGTTTAAATTTTCTGAACTCTTCAGAAGCTACTAGTTGTGAAAGCCTAGGAAGGAGCGCAGCTTGTATCGCTTGGAAAAAGAACAAAGGTATTCGTGCTATGAGAAGCGCATTGAAAAATTTTCCAGGCTCCTCTTTCTGATTTGATTCGGCAAGTAACTCAACTGTCAACGGACTCACATTCAGAACCATTGCTACTGCAAGAGATGATAATAAAAGAACCCCTAATGCTCCAGAAATTTCTTTTGCTTTAACTTTCGGACCGTCTCTAATCAAATCTTTTTCTCTGATAAGAGCCGCTGAAATTCCGATAAAAGGTGAGAGTCCTAAAGCCAAGCCGTACATCCAAACTTCACCTGCAGCAAAAAGTGCTAAGACTGCAGTTGCTGCTAAGCGACCTAGACCCTCTCCCACTAAATATTTTGAGTAACTTTTGAAACGACCTGTTCCTGCGAGTACACCTTTTACTAAATGAGCTGTACCTAGTCCTATTATCACGATGATGATTGCTGCTAATAAACTTCTCTGGCCGCTGAAAATGTTCTCTATAAGCCATGAATTGAAGCACAGCGCTAAAACAACAATTAAAAGAGTTACTAGACCGCCTACGACCGATGCTGCTTTGACAACTGGAATAGTCTCGCTGCCGAAACGGCTAGCAATGCTACGGGCAGTTTGTTGCTCCAAAGGATGGAAAATCCCCGGTCCTAGAAGGAAGCTCAGAGCCCAAAGCATCCCTAGAGGGGTATACATTTCAGCTCCAAGATCTCTAGAAGCTATTGAGATGAAAATGTAAGCGGAAACTCCGTTAATCAAAAGTCCTGAACTTACAGTTGTTGTTCCAGAAGGTAGCCTGTCGAGAAATTTCAAATGTTTCTCTTTTTCCTAGAGTTGATTTCTAATCATTTTCAACGACCCATCCCTTGATATGTGAAGCCTGAGTTTGTCCATTCTTGAGGGTTGAAAACATTTCGTGTATCAATCAAATTTAAATCCGAAATGTGCTGCATAACTTGTTTCGGTTCAATGGTTTTGTAATCGTCCCAATCTGTTAAAAGCACAACTACATTTGCTTCTTCGCATACTTTAATTGGGTCATCAACTATCAGAACTTGTGAAGGTATACCTTCCTTGTGATCTGGCACTGTTGGATCATGGGCCTTGACTATGGCGCCTTCTGGCAGGAGTCTGTTAATAACCGCTATTGACGGTGAGTCTCGCAGGTCATCAGTTCCAGCTTTAAATGTGAGTCCCCAAACAGCAACTGTTTTTCCTTTTAGCTCACCCCCCACGGCATCACGAATTTTATTTGCTACACGATCGAACTGTTCTTCATTGACAGTTACCGCTGTGTCTAGAAATCTGAAGTCATAGCCTGCTTTTCCTGCCATATGTATAAGTGATTTTGTGTCTTTCGGGAAACAACTACCGCCCCATCCGGGACCGGGTTTCATGTACTTGTCACCGATTCTTGAGTCGTAGCTGATTCCCTCTATGACTGCGTCAATGTTCGCTCCTACTCCTTCACAAACTGCGGCGATTGAGTTGATAAAAGAAAGTTTGGTTACCAAGAAAGCGTTGGCGCTGTACTTGATTGTTTCTGCAGAAATCGGATCTGTTATTAGGATAGGGGCTTCGATCTTTTTATAGATTTCTGCAACTTTTTGAGCTGCAGCCTGATTTTCTGAGCCGATAATTATTCTTTCAGGATTTAGAAAATCATCGACTGCTGAGCCCTCTCGGAGGAACTCGGGATTCGATACCACTTCTACGTCTGGTCTTTGTAACTTTTCAAAAACCTTTTGAGCCGATCCGACCGGCACTGTCGACTTGTTAACTAGAACAGAATTCGGTGGTAAAAACTTTACTATTTGACTAACTGCTAAATNNACCATAGAAATATCGGTGGTTCCGTCAGCTTGTTGTGGTGTTTGCACACAAAGAAAAACNACTTCGCTTTCAGAAATTGCTTTTTGAGGATCAGTAACAAATGAAAGTCTTTTTTCCTCTAGGCCTTCTTTTACTAGAATTTCAAGACCTTGTTCGACAATGGGTATTTCCCCTTTAGAGAGTTTGTCAATTTTCGCTTCATCGATGTCGTAACAAACAACTCGATGTCCAAGATGAGCTAAACAAGCACCTGCGGTTAAACCAACATAGCCTGTTCCAACTATTGCAATCTCTGACATGGTGAACTTTCTAACAGTAGGGATCAATCGTACGAGCGTAATTGATAAAACTCAAAATTTACCGACAGTCAACTGACCATCTTTAGTTACATCACGTTTCTGGTGGTTTAATGGCATCGGTTTGAACGATTTTTTCATTTTGCACAGATTTTATTTGATCTCGATTTTCCCAAGTAATTTCATTGTCAGGGTCCCGGTCAATTTTGTATTCATGAAAGGACATTTCCAAGGCATCGAAGACAATCATTCGCCCTGAAAGTCCCTCGCCGATCCCAAGAATTAACTTTATTGTCTCCAATGCTTGGATAGATCCTACTATTCCAGGAAGGACCCCTAATACTCCAGCTTCTGAGCAGTTTTGAGCTGATCCGTTTTGTGGTGACTCAGGGAACATGTCTCTGTAAGTGGGTCCATTTTTTGGATCAAAAACTGTTACTTGCCCCTCGAAGCGAAATATTGATCCATGCACGACTGGGGTTCCTGTTATGACCGATGCATCATTGATTAGATACCGAGTTGGGAAATTGTCGGTTCCGTCGACTACCACGTCGTAGTCAGCAATTATCTCTAGGACATTTTCTGAATCCAAGCGCTTGTTATATTTGTTGACATTGATTTCGGGGTTCAGCGATAAAAGAGTGCTTTCAGCAGAATCAACTTTGTTGCTTCCTATCTTTTCACTACTGTGTAGTATTTGTCTTTGAAGATTTGACTCTTCGACGGTATCCATATCTACAACACCTATTGTTCCGACTCCCGCTGCAGCTAGATAAAGAGCTGCGGGTGATCCAAGTCCACCTGCTCCAATTACCACAACTTTAGATTCCAGAAGTTTTTGTTGCCCTTTTTCTCCAATTTCTGGAAGTGTTATGTGCCTTTCATAACGTTGCCGCTGCTCAGGATTCAATACCTGTGACGACGTCCAGCTTCTTCCTTCTTGCTTCCAAAGGTTGAAACCACCATCCATTGACACAACGTGTTTGTAACCAATTTCATTTAATGTGACTGCTGTGAAAGCTGACCTGACACCTCCAGCGCACATTGCAATTATCGGTTGATCAAGATCAGGGATGTGTTGTCCAATCGTTTCTTCAATTTTTCCTTGTGGAATTAAAATGGAGTTGGGAATTATCCCTTGGTCGTATTCTTCAACTTCTCTTACATCAAGGACTACCCATCCTTTTGTAATAAGGGTTTCTGCCCCTGAGGGATCTGTTTCTTCAATGAGACTTTTAGCTTGTGTCAAAAGCTCTTGAAAAGTTGACATTATAAAATTCTATGAATCTTGTTCAAATTTGGCACTTTAGTTGCTTTTAAAGTGTGACTATTTCAGGAAGAACTTTGCTTAACTCTCCTATTACGACGATTTCAGCCAATTGATCCATAACTGTTGGTTCTCCATTAACTATCACTGCCTTAGCGCCATTATTTACTGCTGTTGGGACCATCTCAGCTACTGGGAAAACCTGCAGACTGGTGCCGATAGCTAGTAAAAGGTCGCATGATAAAGCAGCTTCAAACATCCTGTCTATATCTCCTGGAAAGAGATTTTGACCGAAACTAACTGTTGCCGTTTTGAGCAGACCTCCACATGAACAATGTGGGTCTTCGTCTCCTTGTCTGACTCGTTCGAGAACTTTTTCGATGTCATCTCTCCAGTCGCATTCAAGACACATCGCTTCCTTAACTGTGCCATGTATTTCAACCACATTGCCAGGGTTGTTTCCAGCCATCTGGTGAAGACCGTCGACATTCTGGGTTACCAATATGTGTAGGAGACCCCTTTTTTCAAGGTGGGCTAAAGCGTAATGACCTTCATTCGGTTCGACATTGGGCCAAAGCTCTCCTGAAGATCTTAGAGACCAGTTCCTTTTACGAATTTCAGGATCTGTCATGTAGTAATGAATATTTGATGCTTTTTCCGCTTCGGGATTTTTTGTCCATATACCGTTCGGACCTCTAAAATCTGGTATCCCACTGTCAGTCGAAATACCAGCTCCAGTCAGAACAGTTATTTTCGTTGCCTGATCTACTAATTCTTTTGCTTTCTCTAACGCGTCGGACATTTATTATGTCCTTTATTCAGGTTTCGGAGATTCAAATGTTTGAATGAGTTTCACAAGTGTTCTAACTCCGAAGCCTGTTCCTCCTTCTACGATTTCTGCACTGTCTTTATCAGCACGAGCTGGTCCGGCTATATCTAAGTGTGCCCATGGGATTCCTTCGGTTACAAACTCTGAGAGGATAAGTCCAGCTGTGAGCGCTCCACCGTAACCTCCGGCGCTTATATTTTTCATGTCTGCGATTGGAGATTTATATAAGTCTTTGTAATCATCCGGTAAGGGAAGTTGCCAGACTTTTTCGCCAGCATCTTCAGCTGCTTTTTCAACTTGATTTAAAAAGGAATCATTTTTACCCATTAGTCCCGCAATGTCTGCGCCAAGTGCAACCATGCATGCTCCGGTTAGTGTTGCTAAGTCAATTATTGCATCTGGTTTAGCTTCACTTGCCAACGAAAGTGCATCAGCGAGTATAAGTCGTCCTTCTGCGTCAGTATTTATGACTTCAATTGTTTTCCCGTTGCGTATTTTTAAAACATCTCCTGGTCTCGTGGCGTCTCCTCCAAGCATGTTGTCAGTCATAGGCAAGTAGCCTTTGACTCTCACCTTTGGCTCTATAGAAGAAAGCGTGGACATCGCCCCTATTACTGCGGCGGCTCCTCCCATGTCAGTTTTCATCTCAGACATTCCTTGCCATGGTTTTATGGAAAGACCACCGGAGTCAAAAGTTATTCCTTTGCCGACTAAAGCTAAAGTCGCTTTAGCTTTGCCTTTTGGTCTGTAAGTTAGTTCGACAAATCTTGGTGGGTTGTCCGAACCTCTATTAACGCCTAACAAACCACCTAAACCTGCTTTTTTTATAGCGGCTTCATCCATAACTTTTATCGCAAGTCCTTTTTCTTTCGCCATGTTTGTTACTTTTCGTGCAAATACTTGCGGGGTTAGGCTTCCTCCCGGTTCGTTAACTAGATCGCGAGCTAACATGACGCCTTCAACTACTGCGGTTGCTTTCGATATAGCAGAATTGGTTGCTGATGAAGTGCTGCCAGCAAGTATCACCTTTTTTAAAGCTTCATCTTCTTTATTTCTAGTTGAGGATGATTTGTAGTCAAATTTATAGAGAGCTAGGGCCATTCCTTCTACTACTGATTGGACAGCCTGAGTGGTTTCGATGTCTGACTTGAAAATTAAATCTGTTGCCACTGAACTGTGTCGGCGAGTTGCTCTTGCAAGTGCTGCCGCAGCACTTCTCAATTGTGTGGGACTAATTTCTTTTGATTCACCCAGTCCCACAAACGCTAGAAGTTTATTTCCTTCTGGAAGTATTTGGACTTGCCCTATTTCACCCTTAAAACCAAGTTTTTTCAGTTGTGCTGAATTGAAACCTGTTGGAAGGCTATTTAGTTTGTCCGAATTAATTCCGTAAGCAACTACTGCTGCATTAGCTGGTAAGCGTCTGGCGGTCGTGAAGCTTATTGTCATTTTCTCTCCTAGTTAAATATTTAGTTATTCAGATACGGGAATAGATTTAGTTGTAACAGACTCACCTTCTTGCCAGCGTGCGGCACTCCAAAGTAAATCTGACAGTCTGTTTAAGTATGGAACCACATATGATTTTTTGAGTGAAAGCCCTACGGCTGACCTTTCTGCACGCCGGCATACGGTTCGCGCCACGTCCAACCTGGCTGCTATTTCATCTTCACCCGGAACTACGAATTCTGTGGGTGGTTCAAACTTTTCACTGATCTTGTCTATTAAGTTTTCTAGACCTTGGACCATTTCTTCGGTTACACGACTGCTTTCATCAAGGTTGTCGATTTTTTCCGGATTGCAAGCTAGTTCTGCCATCACTATCCAAAGCTCACGTTCAATTCTCAGCAAGAAGTTTGAAAGTTCTTCACCTGCTGCCGCCCTAGCTAAACCTATGAACGCCTGCGTCTCATCTACATCTCCGTAAACTTCTGGTCGCGAATCGCTTTTTGAAACACGGCCTCCGTATAGAAGATCTGTGGAACCGTCATCCCCTCGTCGTGTATATACCTTCATTCGGATAATCCTAACGGCACCACATGCTTAGACCCTCGAGCAGATTTCAATTTTAAGCAAGTGTCGCTCTTGCCACTAGATCCATTCCAAATCCTGTCAAAATTCCTAGGTATAACAATCCTGTCGCTGCCATGACTGCGGAATATTGTCTCTCCTTTAAAGCCGCACGAGTAACGAATACTAAAATTATTGTCATTACCGTGCATGCAATCCAAAACCAGCCGAGCAACCCTCCGTAACCATCATCGATACTACCGTTGATGACTGAGAGCATTCCTGTGGGGTATAGAAGTACCGCCAACTCAAAAGGCCAAATTGCTCCTACTGACCTGACTAATTCGAGGAGAGGAGCCCTAGCTAAACCTGGTTGGACTAAATACCAATGGCCTAGAAGCATCGCGTCGCTTACTGCACCGAGAAAAATTGCTCCTACGATTATTCGTGCTACTGCTAGTGCTGTTGGTCCGCCAGCGTCAAATGCCGCTGCTACTAAAGCAATTAGACCCAACATTGGGGCGACAAGATCCAAATTTATATTTAAAGACTTTTTCTCGTCTTTTCTTTCTGAAAAAGAAATAAGTAATGGGATGGTTGCGGCTATAACCATCCCTATAGTCATAATTTCTCTGAGAGGAACTGTTTCGTTCACTGTTCCGACCACGAAAGCCGAAACCAGCATGACAATGTATGTGATGCGCAACAGCCACCCGTAGCCTGCGCCTATTTGATGACGGCGACATGTAACCCAAAGGAATAACAGTCCCCCAACTGCCCATTGCAGAAGAACTGTCGAAGCATCGAGGCGGATCATTTATTAACTGTCTGAAAAATCTAACTTCGGAAATTTGATATCAACTGATGTGCTTTTTGTGGATTCTAAAGCCTGTCGCGCATGGTAGCTGGATCTTGTAAGTGGGCTTGCTTCAACATGTGAAATTCCTAAATCTTTGCCTATTTGTTCCCAACGTTTGAAGGAGTCGGGGGTGACCCACTTTTTTATCGGCAAGTGGTGTGGTGAAGGTTTTAGGTATTGTCCGATGGTGACTATGTCGCAACCAATAGCTGACAGATCTCTTAGGCATTGGTCTATTTCTGATTCTTGTTCACCTAACCCGACAATTAGAGATGTTTTGGTTGTCAGGCCTGCCTTCTTGGCTCTTGAGAGAACTGCAAGACTTCTGGCGTAACTTGCTGAAGGCCGAACTTTTCTTTGGAGTCTAGGGACGGTTTCAATATTGTGATTTAGAACATCAGGTCTTGTTTCGAAAATGATCTGAAGAGCTTCTGGGTCTCCCTTACAGTCGGGGATTAGAACTTCAATCTTTGTTTCAGGATTAATTTCGCGAATCTCATTTACTGTGGTTGCAAAATGTTCTGCTCCCCCATCAACAAGATCATCTCTTGCTACTGATGTTACGACTGCGTGCCTTAGACCCATTTCCTCAACCGCTGAGGCGACTCTTTTCGGTTCTTGTGGGTCTAAAGGATTTGGCTTTCTAGTGTCTACTAAGCAGAAACCACAAGCTCGTGTACAGCGATCTCCAGCAATCATGAAAGTCGCTGTACCATCATTCCAGCAGTCGAAGATATTTGGGCATCCGGCTTCTTCACATACAGTCACTAAGTTTTTTTCTTCCATGAGTTGCTTTAGGCGTCTGTATTCGGGACCTGTGGCTAGCTTGACCTTCATCCATTGAGGTTTTTGAAGTTCGTTAATCTTTTCAAAATCTTTATTGATTTGAATAAGCGGATTTTCGGTTCTTGTGTCATCTCTCCAGGACACATCTGCTCTGCTGGCTTTTCGTTGACTCCAGATTTTTTCAGCTTTCTCTGATATGAGGTCTGCAACTTCTTTCATTGTTGTATTAATTCCTTCTCTTTCCAGAGATGTGACTCCATATTCTGTTATTCCACACGGGATGATGTGGTCATAAAAAGTCATGTTGGGATTTACATTTAGTGCAAAACCGTGCATTGTACGTGCTTTATTTAATCTGACGCCTATCGCTGCTATTTTTCTCGGTTCCGGACCATCAGGGTTGACCCAAACTCCTGGGTATCTCTTTATTCTTCCGATTTTTTGAATTCCGAGTTCTTTGCATGTTTCTATGAGAAGACTTTCGATGCTCTGGATATAGGCTGCGGTATCGGCCATGCCACCTCCACGCTTGCCTTCCAATTCAAGCAAAGGGTAGCCAACTAACTGGCCTGGACCATGGAAAGTTATATCTCCACCTCGGTTAGCTTCTTCAAGTTCAGCTCCGATTGTTTCTGGGTCTATCTTCAGATTTTCTTGTGAGGCTCTTATGCCCATCGTGTAAACGGGGTGATGCTCGAGTAGCAATAAGTAGTTCCCTCGTTCAAACGTATTTATTGTCTGTTGAATTGCTAAAGCGTCACGGTAACGAACTTTTCCCAACCATCGGATCTGTAGTTCGATTTCTTCTGATAGGTCAGTCAGTTCTGTCATTTTAACCGTGGAGAGATCGTCCAGTTAGAGACATCACAGTTTCACCAAAGAGTTCGCTTAAAGTCGGGTGGGCTTGAATATGGTTGGCAACTTCATCGACCGTTGATTCCAGATTTACGGCTAAATAGGCTTGACCTAGTTGTTCTGTGACCCAAGGTCCTACCATGTGCACGCCTAGGATTCGACCTGCTTTGCCGTTAGCATTTTTCTCTGCAACTACCTTCACCAGCCCATCGGTTTCGCCAATTATCATCGCTCTTCCATTTCCTGAGTACCGGTGCTTTGAGACAGTTACTTCATAACCAGCGGCTTTTGCTTTTTCTTCAGTTAAGCCTGCAAAAGCGACTTCAGGGTCACAATAAATGCACCACGGTACGGTTTCTGGATCGATTGGCACTGGGTTTTCGCCCAAAATTTCTTTTACCGCAAAAATTCCTTCAGCAAATCCTAAGTGTGCTAACTGTGGAGTATTGATAACGTCTCCTGCTGCCCAGACCCCTTGTTCTTTTGTTTTTAATCTCTCATCAACTTCTATGAAACCTTTTTGATCTACTTCTACTTCTGTGTTTTGCAACCCAGCAGAATGGCCATTTGGTTGTCTTCCGACAGATATGACTACCAAATCAACTTCTATTTGATTCACATCGCCCTCTCTAGACCAGCTAACCGTCGTCTTCTGTTCTTTTCTTTCATGCCCTTCGACTTTCACTCCTGTCTGGACATCTATTCCTTTTTTTGAGAATGATCTTCTTAGTGACGTTGAAATATCTTTGTCGCATCCTGGAAGGATTTCATCGAGGCTCTCAAGCAAAGTAACTGCTGATCCTAAATCGTTTAGAAGTGAAGCGAATTCACATCCAATTGCACCACCTCCAATTACTGCTACACGGTCAGGAATGTTTTCGAGAGATAGAAATTCATCGCTTGTCATGACAATTTCTCCATCGATTTCAAATCCTTCAATTGTGCGTGGTGTCGAGCCTGTGGCCAGAAGCACGTTCTTTCCTTGAATGATTTCAGTCTCATTTTCTTTTTTGATTTCTATTTTTTGGTCAGAGCTCAAAAAACCTTTACCTGAATAAATGGTTACTTCACGTCCGGTTAGTAAGGAATTTAGACCGGTAAATAGTTGATCGATAACTGTTTGTTTTCGATTTTGACTTATAGATAAGTCAATTACAGGCTCTTGCGATGTCTCAATTCCAAAATCTTTTGCTTGGCGCACTGTTCTTAGTACCGAGGCGGTCTCTAAAAGTTCTTTAGCGGGAATGCATCCGACATGGAGACAGGTTCCTCCGATTTTATTTTCTTCGACAACTGCTACTTCCAGTCCAGCCGCTGAGCCGTAAAGGGCGGCGGCATAACCTGCAGGTCCGCCTCCTATTACAACTAGATCATAATTTTTTGTCATTTCTTAACTTCTTGGTTATTAAATTGTTTCACTTCTTTTTTGTTTCCTTCAAGCTAAAAGCACCTGAATAGCAAAGGCAAGTAGGATTGCCAATCCACAAAAAAGTGCTGAAATAATTAAACGCCTTGTGCTCACTTATTTTGACGGTATCCGACGTAAAGTTGTTCCGTGCAAGCTTTTTATGTGACATTGGGGCTCTCTCTAATGCTCTTGAGTTGTTCAGATACGGTCTCAAATGATTCTACGACATCTACCAGACCTTCTCCTCCAACAACCATTTCTCAGATTGAAACAACCACTACGGTTATGGAAATTGTTATACCTTCCGAACTTGATTTCATTGCACTTACTACTAAAGGTGAAATTGTTAAAGGTAGCGATATTTGGCTTAATGATTACAAACAGGGCAACAATCTTTCAAAATCTGAAACTGGATTAGGACAGGATGTTCTTTTCTGGTTTTGGGCTCCGAATTGACTTACTTGTCAAAGAGAGGCTCCAACGGTCGTTGCAGCTAGTAATTCATTGAAAGTGGTTGGGGTTGGGGCGATTCTAAATCCTGAGCTTGGAAGGAAAAGAGTTCTGGAGTGGGGTTTGGATTTTACAAATATTGCCGACACAGGTGAAGTCTGGGGAAAGTTTGGCGTCATCAATCAACCGGCTTTTGCAGTAGTGACTTCTGGAGGCAATGTTCTTACCCATATGGGGCATCTGGATTTAAAAGGGATTTTTTCTCTGATTGAGAAAGCGAAATACGTTTCTTAAGAAACTTTTTAGGTCAAATTTTGTTAATCAACAAGCATTGGTTCCGGTATCGGTTCTATTCCTAAAGTTGGAAGTTGAACTTTTTTGCTAACTGAAAGGTCAATCATCGAATTGGCTTGGAGCTGTCCATAGGCAGAACGAGGAAAGGAATAAGTCCAGATTTCACCTCCAACTACAAGTGAGCGTTCAATCGGGATCATAAATGCTGGTTTTGCATCCGGAGGTGCACCTAGCTCAGAGTGAGTGATGCGTCCAAACTCTTCTAGAGTTCCATTTTCGACGTTCAGTAATACTGCCTCTGCTTTATCGTTCCTCCAGTCTCTAATGGGCAGAACGGCGATTCTTTCTGGCGGCCACCACAAGAAAGCATGATGATCCCACTCGGCTGAGCTTCTTCCACTTCCGGGCGACCAGGTAGTAAGCATTTTTGGATCATCAAGATTCTCGACGTTATAAAGAGCTACTTTCGTTCCTGTAGTCACTCCCTCTTCGGTTGCTTCTTGCCCTATTCCTAAAATCAGATTTTCTTCGATTGGATGCAGGTATCCGCTGTAGCCAGTGATCTTTAATTCGCCTCGTACTTTTGGTGTTCTGGGATCCGTTAGATCAAGTGTGTAGAAAGGGTCAGTTTGACGAAAAGTCACTACGTAACCGAGGTTTCCGATAAATCTTACTGCGAAGATTCTTTCACCTTTACCCATCCCTCCGACTTGTCCCACCTCTGTTAGACCTTCATCACTTATTTCTATGACAGTGACTATTGACTCATTTGATTCATCGAAACCCCATGGGGCTCCAGTTGTGGTAGCCACTCTTAAGTTTCCGGCATGTTCCGACATGGCAAATTGATTAAGTAAATGACCTTTTACGTCTATTGATGCTTTGTACTCGGTTTTCTCTCCGGACTTCATTGTGAATTGGTGTATAGAGGTTAGGTATTCTTCTTCTATGTTCTGAGAATTTTCTTCAGCAAAGGGAACTATTTCTGGGTAGTCAGTTGTCGATATGTAGAGGTTTTCTGGGCTCGCATACACGGTTTCTCCATCTGTTAAGACAGACGTGGCGGCAGGGGATTTCATATCAGAAGTTAAATCAACATCCAAAACAGAAAGAGAGGTAAATCCCGAAAATTTTGATGGATGTGAAACTTGTTTACAGTCAACTAATTGACCCTGCTCCACATTGCCTTCCTTACTTTCATACACATAAGAAGGCACCCAGTTTTCAATTGTCGTTCCAACTATTGCTTGTTTGTTTGTAGCTAGAGCGATTTCTTCTGCTGACGGACCTTGAGGGGTTACAAAAGGAAGATCAGAGGGTGGTGAAGTGACAACTATTCTGGCGATGTCATTAACCACTCTGGCACTTACATAACGTCCTTCGATAACCATGCTTGCTACTTGAATCGGTTGTGTCGGATCTGTGATATCTATTTCGACAATGGTCATATGCGGCTCCCAGTTGCCCGCGGGAATCATTCGTGCAGTTAGTGGAGACAACGAATACAAGTCAGTTTGTGCCATTACCCAAACTCTTTCGCCTGCAAGAAACATTTCGCTTCCCCATCCGAGCCCATCAAGACGCAAAGAGCTTAAGGGTTGAGAGGAGTTTGATTCCGGATCAATTATGTGCAAAGTGTTGTCTTGCAATACGGAAATTATTTTCCCATTAGTTTTTATAAAATCTGGTTCGTCTATTCCTGCTTCTTGAACATTTGTTTCTGAGAAATCAATTCCAGGAATTACTGCTCCTGGTCCTTCAAAAGCCAAAGAGTCCTCCATTCTTAATGCCATTGGCATTATTGGCCCCCAGCCCATTCCCTCAAGTCCGTATGGTCCGACTCTTTCTAAAGCTTCGTCTTGAAAGTACCTGAGTAGTTCTTCGCAAGCCTTAAAAGGAATCAAGCCGCTTGTCAGTTCCATTGTCTCTACATTGACTGTCGGTTTCGTGACTGTTGTTAAGTTCGTACTTTCTAAAGGATTTGTTGGCGAAGGATAGTTTTCGGTTGTATCTAAGGAGTAGCCAGATGTGCTGAGGCTGGAAGTTTCATTTGCACAGTTGGCCGAAAGCAATATCAGAAAGACTAGAAGGCTTAAGATTTTCATGTTTTGACTTTGTGTTTTGTTTGTCTTTTTAAACACTAATAGAAGGAAGCCAAGCTGGTCTGTTTTGTTGGTATTTGTGGATCGCTTCTTCATGTTTCATGGTTATACCGATATCGTCTAGACCTTTCAAGAATCTCTCTTGCACTGCCTCTTCTAGAGGAAAACTGCAAGATATGTTTGCATCAGGCACTTCGAGAGTGCGTTTTGCCACATCTACAGTTAAAACTAGTTCTGGGTTGTTCTCGATTGCTTGAAGTAAATCTTCACCTATCTTGTCTGATACTTCAACTGGCACCAGTCCGTTTTTCGTGCAGTTGTTTCGGAAAATGTCTGCAAAACGAGGTGATATAACCGCTTTGAATCCGTATTGTTGGATCGCCCAAACTGCGTGTTCTCTTGAGGATCCGGTTCCAAAGTTTGGTCCGGCTACAAGGATTGTTGCCTGTGTGAAACGTTCATCGTTAAGCACAAAAGAAGGATTGTCTCTCCATTCGCTGAATAATCCTCGGTCAAAACCTGTTCTTTCTACTCGCTTAAGCCAATCACTTGGGATTATCTGATCAGTGTCTACATCTGAACGATTCAACGGAAGAGCTGTACCGAAAACTATTTCTACTGGTTCCATGGCTACTTCCCCTCTCTTGCATCTAGGTCTCCTGGCACAGAGAAAGCTCCTTTAATAGCTGTTGCTGCTGCTACTGCTGGAGACACTAAATGTGTTCTTCCTCCTCGACCTTGACGGCCCTCGAAGTTGCGGTTGCTTGTACTTGCGCAACGTTCATCTTTTTGGAGTTTGTCTGGATTCATAGCAAGACACATTGAGCAGCCAGGCTCGCGCCAGTCGAATCCGGCTTCTTTAAATATTTCATGCAAACCTTCAGATTCAGCCTGAGCTTTTACCGAACCCGATCCTGGAACCACAAGGGTTCTAACTCCGGGTGCAACCTGTTTACCTTGTGCAACTTTTGCAGCTTCTCTGAGGTCTTCTATACGACTATTCGTGCAAGAACCAATAAAGACCGTGTCTACTGGTATTTCAGAGATTCGGGTTCCTGCAGTAATTCCCATATATTCGAGTGCTCTTCTTGCTGATTCTTGTTGTGCTGGTTCTGGAAATTGTTCAGGATCGGGAATTAAACCATTTATTGGAGCGACCTGACCTGGATTGGTTCCCCAGGTAACGTGAGGTGAAATTTTACTTCCATCTAAAACTATTTCTTGATCGAATTTGGCATCTGAGTCTGAAGCAAGTGACTTCCAATCTTCTACTGCTTTCTCCCACTGTTCGTCACTCGGGGTATGTGTTCTTCCCTTCAAGTAGTCAAAAGTTGTCTCATCTGGCGCAATTAATCCCGCTTTGGCTCCAGCTTCTATAGACATGTTGCAAACTGTCATTCTTCCTTCCATTGAAAGATTCCTTATTACTTCGCCTCTGTACTCAATTATTTTTCCTATGCCGCCTCCTGTGCCTAACTCTCCTACGATCGCGAGAATGACATCTTTTGCTGTGCTGCCTTCGGGTAGTTCCCCATTGACTGTCACTGCAAGAGTTCCTGGCTCCGTTTGGGGAAGCGTTTGAGTCGCTAGAACATGTTCAACTTCACTTGTTCCAATTCCGAATGCAAGTGCGCCAAATGCTCCATGGGTACTTGTATGGCTATCACCACAAACAACTGTCATCCCGGGAAGCGTCAGACCCATTTCTGGTCCTATGACGTGAACAATTCCTTGTCCTTTGTCGCCCATCGAAAAAAGACGTATCCCGAATTCAGAGCAGTTTTTCCTCAGAGTTTCTACTTGTTTGCGACTGATTGGGTCGGCTATAGGTTTGTCGATTTCAGAGGTGGGGACATTGTGATCTTCGGTCGCGACTGTTAAGTCTGGACGCAGAA
This sequence comes from Actinomycetota bacterium, assembly GCA_002721755.1. GTDB lineage: Bacteria > Actinomycetota > Acidimicrobiia > Acidimicrobiales > MedAcidi-G1 > MedAcidi-G1. The sequence continues at coordinate 30,448 of PBLL01000005.1, read as the reverse complement.
CTCCTCTACCAGCTATTCGCAAACCGTCGAAAGCTTGGGGGGACGTGACTTCGTGAACGAGGTGCAAATCTATAAATAGTAGATCTGAACCGGTGCCATCACTGTGTACTACGTGACGTTCCCAAACTTTCTGACTGAGAGTTTTACCTGACATAAGAGCTTTTATTTTAACCTTTACTAACCGATATGACCGGGACGATCCACTGCTTGTGGATTTTCACCAGTATTTCGAACTCGTATTACTTTGTTGAGTGCTGAAATAAATGCTCTAGCAGAAGCTTCGACAACATCTGTTGACAGTCCTCTACCTGAAACTTTTAATCCGTCCGTGCTTTCAAAAGAAAGTGCCACATCTGCCAATGCGTCTACTCCGCCAGTTACTGACGTGACTGTGTAGTCGGTTAACCGTCCTTCTATACCTGTGGCTTTTTTTATAGCTGTGCATGCTGCATCAACCATTCCATCTCCCTCTGAAGCAGCATCTATTTGAGCACCGTCAGAATTTAGAATTACTTCAGCTGTGGGAGTATTAGCATTCCCGCCTTTAACATCAATTGTGACTAGTTCATACGAGTTTTCAATTGAACTGCCCACTTCTTCGGCTACAAGTGCTTCTAAATCTGCGTCACTGAGTTGTACTTTACGATCTGCTAACTCTTTGAAACGTGCAAAAGCATTATTTAATGCGTCACCTTGTATGTCCAAACCCATTTTCGAAAGTGCATCTTTAAATGCAGCTCGACCGGAATGTTTACCTAGTACCAATTTGCTTCCATCTTGACCTACTACGGAAGGATCCATTATTTCGTAAGTGGTTCTTTCATTTAATACACCGTGTTGATGTATGCCAGATTCATGTGCAAAAGCATTTCTTCCGACTACTGCTTTGTTGTATTGAACCGGGTATCCAGTTAGCCGACTGACCATCCGACTTGAACGCGCTAATTCTTCTGTTTCAATTCCTACTTCGAGATTCGGATAAATGTCTGGTCGAGTTCTAAGTGTCATTACTATCTCTTCCATGGCTGCATTTCCTGCTCGTTCTCCAATGCCGTTTATCGTGCACTCAACTTGACGTGCTCCTGATACGACCGCTGCCAAAGAATTAGCAACTGCTAAACCAAGATCGTTATGGCAATGGGTGCTGATTATGTAATCACCTTTAACTCTTTCTCTAATTGATTTAATTCTCTCAGCCCATTCATGGGGGGTCGCGTACCCAACAGTGTCTGGGATATTCAATGTCCCTGCTCCGTTGTCTACTGCAGCTTGTAATACATCACACATGAAATCAAAATCTGATCGCGATGCATCCTCTGGACTAAATTCAACATCGTCTGTATATTCTCTCGCTCTACCCACTGCTGATGCAGCCTCAGCTAGCACCTGTTCCGGAGTCATTTTCAGCTTGTGTTCCATGTGGGTTGGACTCGTAGCTATGAATGTGTGAATTCTTCGTTTCTCTGCTGGTTCTATAGCTTCCCAACAACGATCTATGTCTTTGTAGCTTGTACGCGAAAGTCCGCAAATTACTGGCCCGCTTACATTGGATGCTATTGCATGTACCGCATCGAAATCACCCTGGCTCGCTATAGGAAAACCTGCTTCAATGTAGTCAACTCCCAGTCGAGCAAGCTGTCCTGCAATTTCGAGTTTTTCCCCCACATCAAGAGAGATGCCTGGTGATTGCTCGCCATCTCGCAAGGTGGTATCGAAAATAATCACCTTTTCGTTAGCAGTTTCGTTGCTCATTTCTTTTCTCCATTTGTTTTTGTTGTTGTTGTTTTTAGTGTTTTCGTTGTTGTTTAAAAAGTAAAAAACCTCCTGGCCTTTGGCTCAGGAGGTGGGACGAACGCGTCTATTTGGCGCCCGTCCTACATAAGCAATAGAAGGTTCTTGGTTTCCATCTTTTTCATTCTAATCACGATTATCGAAAGGTAAGCAAACTTTTTTGTTTTACGTCAAATATTGTTTTCGATAAAAACTTCTGGAAGGTCGTCAAATGGCGTGAAATCAAAGATTCGAGCAAAAAAAGCAAGTTCTGCTTCAATTGCTTTAGTTATGTTAGGAGCTTTTCGGAATCCATGACCTTCGTCTGGAAATTCAATCAGTGTGTGGGGTATTCCATTTTCTTTTAGTTTTTTTGCCATTAAATGAGCTTGGTTGGGTGGGACTATAGGATCTTCCAATCCTTGAAGTATCACCATTGGAGTCGCCAGTTGTTCGACATTATGAATCGGCGACCTTTGATCGTATACATCCTTGTCTTCTGGCCATCTGCCTACTAGCCGATCCAAATATCGTGATTCGAATTTGTGAGTGTCTTGTGCCAGTACCGCTAAATCAGCAATTCCATATCTGCTCGCACCCGCTGTAAAAGTGTCATGAAATGTGAGTGCTGCAAGAACTGTGAATCCTCCTGCACTACCGCCCTTAATTGCTAACCTCTTTTCGTCTGCTTTCTCTTGGGAGACAAGATGCTTTGCTACAGCTACGCAGTCATCAACATCTGCCAAACCCCAACTGTCATGCAACCGATGTCGATATGACCTCCCATATCCTGTAGAACCTCGGTAATCAACATCGGCTACTCCAAACCCTCGGCTTGTCCAGTAAGCAATTGACAGTTGCATTTGTCTTCTGGCAGCTCCTGTCGGTCCTCCGTGAGCTATGACAATAAGTGGCGGGTGTTCTGTTTTACTTATTTCGTATTCAGGGTTTGTAGGTGGGTAGAAAAGAGCGTGAGCTTTTTCGTTGTCTGTAGTTTCGTATGTGAGTGTCTCTGGCACTGGGAACCATTTGTCACCTATTTTAAGGTCACGAAGTTTGCTTAGTGTTCTGGCACCATCTCTATTAACGAACACGACTGATGATTCTGATCTCCATGAGCTGACTGTTGCTACTATTCCATCGCGATAACTTTTTACAGATTCGATTTCAGTTGCATCAACTTTTATGCGTGCGGTTTGTCCATCTTTTGAAAGCACTGTGAGCTTGTCTAGACCAGCTTCTCTTGCGACAAACCAAATGTTGTCTTCAACGAATGCATATCTGGACTGTCCGAATACCCATTGTGGTAGACCTATTTCTGCTTCGAGATTAGTTAACGGTATTAAATCTATTTCTTCTTGTTTTTCATCAACTTGGAAAAGATTCCACCAGTTGTTTCTGTCGCTTACCACATACAAGTTTCCTTCATTGTCCCATTCGGGTTGGAAAAAAGACTCTGCTTTTGAATCAGTTACCTTCTGATCTGTAAGATTCATTTCGTCTAGTGTGGCAATGCAAAGTTGTGTGTCATCCCACGGCATGTTTGGATGGTTCCATTGCACCCAGGAGATTTTTTTGCAGTCTCTAGCAACTCTTGGAGAAGATACAAAATCGGGTCCTGATACTAATACTTTTACCTTCTGAGATCCGTCAAGTGGAACGGCAACAATCTCATTTGCTGGCTCTTTTACACTCGAGACATGCAGCTCTCTTACACAGACATACCATTGCTCGTCATCAGTAATTCGCCCATCGGCATATCTAATACTTTGTTCTGTCTCTGTTTCAGGAGTCAATGGTATTGGATCTCCTGATTTGTTTAGAAGATATAAACGTTGGTCAGAATATTGGCTGTAGACGAGAATCTCATTTTTAACCCACCAGGCACCGCCTCCATATTCATGAACTAGTGTCCTGACATTGGAGTTCTCGTCTAGTTGATCTGTTCCATTGCGGACAAGTACCGTACGTCCACCTTCATCTGGTCGTGATTCAGCCCACCATACGTCTTCTCCGTCGGACACCACTTCACCAAGTCTTACAGCCCCACCAACCAGCATTTCTGATGTGATAACGGAATTCCATGTTCCGCAAGGGGTGGTTGCTGTCATGACTTAGTTGTTCAACAGTTGAGCTATTCGAGTAAGCCCCTCTTGTAAATCTTCATCTCCAAGAGCGAAAGATAGCCTCGCATAACCTGGTGAACCGAAAGCTTCTCCTGGGACTATTGCTACTTTTGCTTCATCTAGAATAATAGCGGCCAACTCAAGGGTGTTTTGAGCTGTTTTACCAGCTACCTCTCGACCGTAGAAGGCTGAAAAATCAGGGAAAGCGTAGAAAGCTCCTTGAGGTTCCAAAAGCTCAACTCCTTCAATTGCTGACAACATTTCAGTCATGATTTTTCTTCTACGATCAAATGATTCACGCATACTGATGACATCTTCAAGACCTCCAGCAACTGCCGCAAGAGCCGCTCGTTGTGAGACGTTTGCAACATTTGATGTGGCATGAGATTGGTGGTTCCCAGCAGCGGAAATTATGTCAGTAGGTCCGATCATCCAACCCACTCTCCAGCCTGTCATCGCATAAGTCTTCGCAACTCCATTGACTATCAGACACTGATCTTCAATTTCTGGAAGCAATGCTCTGATTGAGTGATGCTTGTGATCGCCGTATGTCAGGTGTTCATATATTTCATCGGTGATGATCCAGATTCCTTTTTCAATTGCCCATTTTCCGATTGCGATTATTTCCTCGGCGGAGTAGACCGCTCCTGTGGGGTTTGAAGGTGACACAAAAAAGAGGGCTTTTGTCGATGATGTGGCAGCGGCTTCCAATTGTTCAACTGTTACTTTGAATTCAGAGTCAATGCCGGTTGCGACTTCAACTGTAATTCCCCCTGCTAGAGCTATAGCTTCAGGGTAAGTGGTCCAATATGGAGAAGGTAATAAAACTTCATCTCCAGGATCGATTAAAACGGCGCATGAATTGTAAACAGCGTGTTTACCCCCGTTTGTTATAAGAATTTGTGAAGTTTCAGGTCTCCATTTTGAATCTCTTTCAGTTTTGTCTACTAATGCTTCACGGAGTTCAGGGAGACCTGATGCGGGTCCATAGCGATGGTTCGAAGGCTCGCGGCATGCGGCTATAGCTGCTTCAACAATGTGGTCAGGTGTTGGGAAATCAGGTTCACCTGCCCCAAATCCTATTACTGGTTCACCTGCTGCTCTCAAATCTCTTGCTTTATTAGTTACTGCCATTGTGGCGGATTCTGAAATTGAGGCGATTCTGTTTGAAATACGATTTTTTGTCATTGTGTCCATTTTCTTGTATTCGTAACAGCGAATCTAGAGCCTATGGGATGTAACAGTGAAGGCTTTTTTATAATTTTCATATATTTTCAACTACAAGCTTCGAAATAGGGTCTTAAATACTCTCTCGTGATGTCTCCACGGGCTTTTTGAGACAGTCCTTGATATGTGAGACAAGCTGCTTTTTTAAGTTCTTGTTCACTGCAATTTAATTCTGTGGATCTAGTAAGGAATTTTTCGCTTTGTGATAGGTCGGTGACCTGTTTTATGACTTTCTTTAAATCTGCTTCTTGAATTTCTTCCAATTCTTTTTCGGTAATTTGATCTAGGACTAGTTCTGCAGAATCTCTGCCGATTTTCACCAACTCCTCACAGTTTCTTGCTTGTCCGGGTTTAGTTGGTTCCGTTTCAGCGCAACTAATCGACAATAAGGCAATTACTGTCAGTAGAAAGATTCTGTGCATCAGCTTTGACAGCACGCAAAATTTTTCAAATCGAACCTACATCTAAGACGCCTCTAGCCAGTCGCCCTTCATGCATATCATCTAGAAGAGTGTGTATTTCTTCCATTGGATAAACATGACTTACTAGTTCATCGAGTTTAAATTTACCTGCCTTGTAAAGTTCACATATGCGCGTCACGTCAGTTTGTGGTCTTGAGGTTCCGTAACGGCATCCCATAATAGTCACATCTAAATATGCGGCTACTGTCATAAATTCAATCGTGCTCCCCAGAGGCGGCACACCTAGTATCACTAAAGTTCCACCCCAGTCTAAATATCCTATTGACGCCTCAATTAAAGCTTTGGAACCTACACATTCAAAAACATAGCTGACTCCGTCAGCGCGTATTTTGCGAATCTCCTGATTTGTATCAACGTCTGTCGCGTTGATGAAATCTGTAGCTCCAAAATCAATAGCTAAATCACCTTTTTCAGAATTTGTATCAATCGCAATTATGGGATTAGCGCCAGCTATTGCCGCCGCTTGGATGACATTTAGACCTATTCCTCCTACGCCTACAACTGCTACGCTTTCACCCGGTTTCACTTTTGCACGATTGAATACTGCTCCTGAACCAGTAAGAACTCCACATCCGATGAGAGATGCTGCATCCAATGGGATGTCTTCTGGTATTCGAATAGCTTGATTTGCTTGCACAACTACATTTTCTGAGAAAGCAGAAATATTTGCGAAGTTATAGTGTGGTTCGCCGTCCAAAAAGAACGGAGTGTCTCTTGCTCCAAAGGTTGCCTTACACATAGTTGGTTGCCCCGCATCACATGCAGGGCATGCCCCACACTGACCTAATGTTGACAATACGACGTGATCGCCTACGGAGACCGAATTAACCGCTACACCTACTTCAGTAACTATTCCAGCTCCTTCATGTCCAAGAACTACAGGAGTCGGAAATGGAATTGTTCCATCTATGACACTCACGTCGCTATGACAGACACCCGCATTAACAATTTTTACGTTAACCTCTCCAGCTTCCGGTGGGCGAACTTCTAAACCCTCTACTAATCGAAGTTCTTCTCCGTCAAAGACAATCCCTTTCATGCGAAACCTCCAAACATTAATTCAATATCCTCGTCCCTAAAAAATCTTTTTGTCCACAATTACATCAATAATGCAGTATCAGTACTACTGCGCCAAAGTGGGCTGCTACAGCCATAACTACTAAAGAGTGCCAAACTTCGTGGTATCCGAAAACTTTCGGCTTAAGCCTCGGCCACTGTGCACCTAACATAAGTGCTCCTCCTATATAAAAAACCCCTTCAAGGACTATGAAAAAAGCTGGGAAAAAATCTATTGCTCGGAAAAGACTTGGAGCGACAATTAAAGGAAGGCATCCAAGCCCTATGAACAATGTGTTCATGAGACCTTTTGGAGGATGGAACGGCAGGATCCTTAACATGATCCCAATTCCCGCTCCTATCCAAACACTCCAAAGCATCAATTTTGCGGGACCTCCATCCATTGCAATCAGTGCAAGCGATGAAGCGCCAGAAGCAATCATAAGGAATATCGCTGCATGATCAAGTCTGAATAAGAGCTCTAAGAGAGAAACCTTCCAGCGGCGGAAGTGAACCACCGCACTAGTTGAAAACATTGCGAACGCTCCTCCAGCAAAAAGCAGCACTCCTATTCTTTCACGACCAGCGGGTGCAGATAAAGCTACGAATACTCCTGCTATAAGGGTCAACGGTCCTGCAATCCTATGTAAACGACCTCTCCATTTGGGTCTTGGATTTGAAAGCACCCTGTATACAGAAGGTGAAACATTTTCCGGAATCAACTCATCCGGAATTGCTTCGTTTGCATATTTGGATTCAATCAAACTATTCATGGCAATAATGCTTATCTAAATAAGTTTCCTAATTATAAAAACAATCGTATAACGGCTGTAGAAAGCATTGCGGTCAATACAACGAATGTGAAGGGCATTTTTTTCCAGACCGCTAAAGCTCCTATTCCCACCCCTACCAATCGGGCATCTACTACTAAGGAACCATCATCTGAAATAGACATAATTACGACTAAAGCTGAAAAAAGTGCTGCCGGTAGAAGTACGGTCGCAGGCGCTAAGTGTTTATTAAATCTCTGGCCAGCTATTAAACCAAAGAGTTTGAATGCATAACTACCTGCCGATAAAGCAATAACCGCACCCCAGGTCATATTGTCCTCTTTTTTTTCTTCTTTAAAGCCACCAAGCCAGGCAGGATCGCTGTTGACGCTAGGAGTATAGGCATGCCAACTGGCGTAAGTGGAATGCTCACAGTAGTCACCAATCCGGCGACTACTGCCGTAATTTTTCCTTCTCTAGTGCTGACATGTGGAAGTATTAAAGCCACAAATGCCGCCGGAAAAGCAGCATCGAGTCCCCATGAACCCGGATCTTCAAGGATCCCTCCTAATAAAACTCCTAAAATTGTGCCTAAATTCCAAAATATAAAGAGACTTATTCCCGTAAACCAAAACGAGTCTCTTGAGTCCTTGAAGCTCTCTTGTGAACTAGCAACAGCAATCGTTTCATCAATTACAAAATGGGCTGCTGCAGCTTTGTAGAATCTTCCTTTTCGTAAAGATTTTGTTATCACTGGACCGTACAACGCGTTTCTCGCTGACAGCAAAAGAGCGCTGCTAACAGCAGCGGCCGGATTACCTCCACCATCTATAACTGAAACAGCTGCGAATTGTGAAGCACCAGTAAAAGTAAAGATAGACAAAGCTGATGCTTGTAGTAGAGAAAGACCTGCGGTGTCCGCAAAAACTCCATAAGTTATGCCAATCAACCCACAAGCGGCTGCCAGTGTGAATCCACTTCTCTGAAAATCGTTAAATTTTTTCATTATGGAAGTCGGTTTATTAGTTCGTTAATTAATCGATCTATCTCATTAGCGCATTTGTCAAATTCTTCTTGATCGCCTGAAGCTGGATCTACTACTTCTTCCCATCCCTCAATATCCACTTCAGCTAGATCTAATTTCTTGATTCTTTCTGTGAAAGAACCTTCTTCAGTTAAGTCGCGAACAAGACGAGGGAGCGTGGCTGCTCGTTGTGCGACTTCAGGAAAGTTTTTTCTGATCCATTCAATGTGACTGGGTTCCATAGCTACTATCAGATCAACTCCAACGTGTTTTTGACCGAATTGTGTACTTCTATGTGTCGGATCAGAAATTCCGAAACGCTCAAGAGCTTTTCTTGTTCTTTGGCTCATTGGATGTCCTTCAAGAACAAGTGTCCCAGCTCCGACAGCAATATATTTTGAAACTCTTTTCTCGAACATTATTCGAGCCATCACAGACCGAGCTGCATTACCGGTGCAAAGGAAACATATAACTGGTTTTTCTACTTTTTCTTCCATCGCACTTCAATCCGTTTCAATCCTAATAAACAGTGCTTCGGCCTCAGCTGTGACCACACCATTTGCCAAACATACAGCTTTTGCTTTGATTCGCTTTCCGGTCGAGTTTTCGAGACGAGCTTCAAAACGAAGTTCTTGATCTATAGGAGTGGCTTCGCGATAGCGAATTTCTAACTTTCCCGTTACAGCTGGTCCTCCTCCTGCTAATCGGACCGCGCCGCTGAGAACATCGTCAAATAGTCCGGCGAGTAAGCCCCCATGGACACGACCTTCGGGACCTTCTCTGCATCTGTTGATTTCCAGTTCACCTATTATGACTTCTTCTCCAGCAGGATTTTTTTCGGTTCTTACTCTTATAGGCGGAGCTAAAGGGTTTCTTTCTCCTCTGAACAGACTGTTGTCTTTTGCTTCAATGTATAAACGCTCTTTAGTCAGTTCATCGATCTCTTTTTCAGCGATTTCATACCATCTAAGTCGAATTGATTCTTCTAGGGATTCATTCGCCGCATCCACATGTGTGATTGCCTTTTCCATCATTTCACTTGTAGGTGCTGATTTGTGTATTTTCAGTAACAGATCCCTTACTCGGTCAGCTAACCGTATTCCGGTTTCTCTTTCATTTTCTGACATCTGTGTTCGTCATCTTTCGTTCGTTTTATCAAAATTTTAGACTTTAGTCGATCAAACCGAGGATTTTACTTAAGCGTCGACGGTGAAATAACGCGTCTCCCCATGTGGATGCAAGAATCCATCCGCGCTTAAGCCATATCTGTAAATCATGTTCAACTGTGTAGCCAATCGCGCCGTGGCATTGAAGAGCTGATCTGCATGCAAGTTCAACAGCTTCACTAGCTAAAGCTTTTGCGGCTGATACTTCTCCTGAAACTGTGAAATTTTCTGTAGGGCTTCTTTCATTATCTATCGCCCAACTAGCTACTTGAACTAAAGGCCTCGCAAACTCGATCGCTATTGCCATGTCCGAGCAATGGTGTTTGACTGCTTGATTAGTTCCAACTGGTTTTCCGAACTGTTTTCTTTCTGAGACATAACTGACAGTCATGTCTAGAAGTTTTTGCGCCACTCCCACTGCTTGTGCGGCAGCAGATATTGCACCACGGTTAGTCATGTCTTCAATAGCTTCGGGGTTTTCCGAAATAAGTGTTTGAGAAGATGGGGTCCAGTCAATAACACTGGTTTTATAACTAGGGTCAATCGAAGTCATGGGAGTATGTTTAATTTCCTTTGTTGTAACTGCATGGAGCTGATTTTCCTTACTGATCAAAATCAAATCACAACTTTCAACTGAAATGACCCGTCCATCCATCGGAGAAGCAACGGTCAATTTTCTCGAACCATTTGCTGCTTCTTCTAATATTTCTTGGGCCGTTTCATTTCGTGCCCATCGTGTGATTAAAGGTGCTGCTACTGCTGCATGTTCAGCCACAGGTTCAGGACAGGCTGAACGCCCCAATTCTTCTAAGATGAAAACCAGATCGGAACTGCCCATATCTAAACCACCGAATTCTTCAGGTATAGCAATTCCCATAAGTCCTGTTCCGCAAAGTGTTTCCCATAAACCGTCAACGCATCCTGATGATGTTGCACCGGCTAATTGAAGTACTTCGGCAGAGCACTCTTTTTCTAAAATGGAGGCAATATTGGAAGCAAATTGATCTTGTTGTTCAGTTGGTGCAAAACGCATCTGACTTCCTACTTTCTCGGCAAACCAAGAACTCTTTCAGCAATTATGTTCCGCTGAATCTCATTTGTTCCTGCATATATAGGTCCGGCCAAGGCAAATAGATAACCCATCAGCCATTCATTTCCTGAATTCATATCGGTCCAATCTGTTACCAGGTCAGAACGGTCTCCCAAAATTCTTAGAGCAGTGGCGTGGAGTTCAACATCTAATTCTGACCAGAAGACCTTCATTATTGAAGGCTCAGAATTTAGTGACTCCCCTTCCGTGATTCGTGTTGCAGTTCTCTGCGCTTGCCAACGATAAGCGTGAGCTCTGACCCAAGAGTTGACGACTTCTTCAGTAAGACTTGGATCCGGTTTTGGTTCTGTTTTCTCATGGAGGTTGACAAGTCTTTCCGCCGCAGCCGTGAAACGACCTGGCGCTCTTAGGTTTAAGCCACGTTCATTTGATGCCGTTGACATGGCTACTGACCAACCTTCTCCTTCCCCTCCGAGAAGATTTGAGCAGTGAACACGACAGTCATCAAAAAATATTTCAGCAAACGCAGGTTCACCGTCAAGACGTTTAACTGGTCTGCGTTCTAAACCTTCTGAGTCAGCTGGTACAAGCAGGTATGACAAACCCTGATGCCTTTCAGAATCTGGGTCAGTTCTGACGATGCAAAATATCCAATCCGCCCATGCTCCACGAGANCACCAAGTTTTCTGACCGTTGATTACAAACCATTCGCCATCCTTTTGGGCTTTTGTTTTTATTGAAGCTAAATCGCTTCCGGCATCTGGCTCTGACCACCCTTGTGCCCAGATTTCTTCTCCGGATGCCATCGCTTGCAAAAAACGATTTTTTTGTTCATCAGTACCAAAATCAAATAACGCAGGTGCCAGTAAATTAATCCCATTCGTATTAACACGTCCCGGAGCGCCTGAGTGATAATACTCTTCTTCAAAAATAAGCCACTCGTGGATACCTAAATCTCTTCCTCCGTACTTTTCTGGCCATGTAACAACAGACCATCCGTTTTCGTAAAGTTTTTTTTCCCATGCTCTGTGAAGCTCAAAACCTTCTTGAGTGTCCATAGAAGGTAACGGCTCTTTGGGAGTATTTTCTTTGAGCCAATTTCTTACTTCAGTACGAAAGTCTTTCTGTTCTCTTGTTGGGTCTAAATCCATCTTCAACTTTCCATAAATCGGTCAAGTGAATTTGTCGCCTCTTCAACAATTCTTCTTACTAACTCTTCACTTGTGGGTAATTCATTTATTGACCCAACTCCTTGACCTGTAGGTAAAATTCCAACTTCTAAATGGCCGTCCACCATTGTCGCTTTTGTCAACATCGGTGCGTTAGCTGCAAGAGCTACCTGACTCCATGATAATTTCTGGGTTTTTTTCATCCTCAAGCCTTCAGTTATCAGGCTCTTAAAAGTTGTACCGGATAGTCGTCTAAAGCGTAAAGCATTAATTAGCGCTATGGGAAAAGCAAGTAACCGAGCCTTTTCAAGTCGTTCTACCATTTTGTTTGAAATAACTCTTTGTGGTGCACCATCAATTGCTTTAGTAACAACTGTCTGGGTTGATGAAGTTGACAAATACACATTTTTTACATTGTCTGGAATGTCGCTTTCACTTGTCAAAAGAAATCTGGTTCCCATTGCTATTCCGGAAGCCCCCCATGCCAAAGCAGCCGCTAGTCCTCTTCCATCCGTGAAGCCTCCTGCTGCAATTACAGGAACTTTGACTGAGTCAATCACTTGCGGTATTAAAAGTGAAGTCGGGATGACACCTGTGTGTCCACCTCCCTCAGAACCTTGTGCAATGACTGCATCAACACCTAACTCAGCTACTTTTTCAGCGTGTCGCGCAGCTCCAACAGTAGGTATGACTATCACTTCTGCTTCTTTTAGACGCTCAACTATTCGCTGCGTAGGTGCTTGTGCAAATGAAGCTACTGGAACCTGGGATTCGATTAAATGTTCAACTCTAGATTCGATATCTAAAGCATCTGTCCTGAGATTAACGCCAAAAGGATTGTCTGTATTTTTTTTAATTTCTTCAATTGCTTTAACCATTTCATCAAAAGTCAGAGTTGCAGCTGCGAGTATCCCAAGAGCACCAGCCTGACAGGTAGCTATAACTAAACTCGGACCTGCGACCCAACCCATACCAGTTTGAACTATCGGGTATTTAACTCCGGTTAGTTCACAAAAATTCGTTTTTAATCTCTTATCACTCATTTTTTGACGAATTCTCTTTTACGTAAACCATGAGGATCAATTACTTCCCTAATGAGTTTTAATTCTTCTTTCGTTGGTATTCGGGTCTCCTCTACTTCGTCTGGTATTAGCAATTCAAATCCGGTGGAGGCAACTATTTCTTCAACTGTCACATTCGGATGGTGAGAGACTAACTGCATGCGTTTTTCTTCATTGGAAAAATTTAAAACCCCTAGATTTGAAACGATTTGACGAATTTCATGATTGCTTTGTATCCAATCTGAGAGTTCAGAAACTCTGTCGTAACCTGGACCTGAAACAACATCAACTTTTTGGACGAAACTACGGGTGGAATGATTTGGCATCCAATAACTAGTCGTGTTGTTTACCAGATTGCCTGGAGCTCCACGAAGCCCTAAAAGTTGAGCTTTAGGTTTTTTCCAGTCCCCGATTGCCGCAAAATTCTGATTGCCGTGTGGATCTATCTGACTTGCACCCATGACCACATGGCGGCGCCCTGACCAAACAACATCGAAAAGGTCCCGATATGGCATCCATGCTTCCACTAATCGTTCTGCATCTGGATCTCCCAAAGGAATGGTGTTGGCAGCCAGAACAGAAACTGTGTCCGTCATTACCATGGCGGATTGAAATGTGGCTTTAGCCAAGCGCCCAGCTACCACTGGAACATTCCCTATGGGGTTGCACAAAATCTCTCCATCTCCTCGGAAACCGTCAGCAATTGCAGTGACACATATTTCATCGATTGTTGCACCATCAGCCATTTTGGCTCTCTTCTACTTGAGTTATTGAGTCAACTGCTTCTAGGTATTCCTGGTGGCTGGTTGCTTCTAGATATTTTTGTTTAAAGTTTTCCCAACTTTGGTGGTCTTTGGCACTAGCGGCATATTCATTTTGGAAAGCCTCGTCTCGGCCGTAATCGGGGTGACATTCAGTGAAGTGAGCTCCTCTTGGAGCTTCGATTACTCCGTTGACGAATAGTCTTGGGATTTTAAGGGTGTGAACACTTCCTTCTTTCAGGAAGTCTTCAGTTGGGATTATCTTTTCACAACTCATGAACGTCCGTTCGGCTGCTTTTGCGAAAAGGTCGTCAAAATACAAATCCGGACCTAAGAATTGTCCGTTTCCTTGGGAATCAGCCCTATTCATGTGTATGAGAGAAACGTCAAGGTTTAAGGCAGGTATCGCTACTAGTTCTTCACCTTTTTCTCCATCACTTGATTTGTAAGGAGATTCGATTGTCTTTATTTCAGGGTTCATCATGAGCATGTCACTACCTAGACCAGCTCTTGTTGGGTAAAAAGGCATGCGATGCGCTGCAGCTAATAACCCCAAATAAAAACCGCCTTCATCTAGTTCACTAGTTTCGATAGTCCCCTCTTGTTTTGCATTTCTAAAATGCGGTTCTAAAGGTATTGAATCAAGTGAAACGAAACCATAAATAGCTTTACGAATCTTGCCTGTAGCACAGAGCAGTCCTACATCTGGTCCTCCGTAACTAACGACTGTCAGATCCTTCAAACTGCTGCATGCTATTGCTCGGACCAGTGACATGGGTTTTCGACGTGACCCCCAGCCACCTATACCTATAGTCATTCCGTCTGATAGTTCTTCGATGACTTCCATTTCGGTCATTTTTTTGTCAATCACAACTTCAACGCTAGAGCAACCCGCGCTATGCAACGACCTGAGATAATCTTCTAGTGTGAATATTTCTATGGACAAAACTGAAATCCTTGATTTCTCAGGTAAAACGGTGATTGTTACCGGCGGGACTCGGGGTCTTGGACGAGTTATTTCAGAATCTTTTCTAGATGCTGGAGCAAATGTTGTTACGTGTGCACGTAATGCGCCTGAAAAAGCAATTTTTTCTGAATTGAATAACAACGAAGCCGTTTTTTTTGAAACTGATGTAAGAAACCCCGATCAGGTTGATTCTCTGATCTCTGAAGTTATTCAAAAATTTGGTCGTATCGATGTACTTGTAAACAATGCTGGAGGGGCGCCTTCAGTTAGATCTTCAGATGCTTCACCTCGTTTCAATGAAAAAGTTGTTTCATTAAACCTTTTAGCCTCTATGTACTGTTCTCAATCTGTGTTCCCTGTGATGACTGCGCAAGAAGACAACGGCGTCATAATCAATATCTCTTCAGTCAGTGGGAGTAGACCCAATCCCTCGGGAATGGCTTACGGTGCTGCTAAAGCTGGTTTAGACAATTTAAGCAAAACTTTAGCTCATGAGTGGAGCCCAAAAATACGGGTTCTGACTTTGGCAGTTGGACTTATAGAAACTGATGAATCATCTGACTTTTACGGTGATGATGAAAAGCGTTTGGAGCTCGCTAACCATCTAGCTATGAAACGTCTGGGGAAACCCGAAGAAATCGCTGATATGTGCTTGGTGCTGGCTTCACCTTTGGCTCGGTGGATGACTGGAACTACTGTTGAGGTTCATGGAGGCGGAGAGAGTCCTTTCTATCTGAAAGAAATCTCTGAAATGGGCACTAAAGAAAATACGTAATATGTTTGAAAAACATGCCGCCTGTATTTCTTACTGAAGAATCGCCAACCTATGGGGTAGTGCAATCTGTTTCACCTCTGGTGAGGAGGATCGTTGCAAAAAATCCCTCTAAGTTTACTTATCACGGAACCGGTACTTACATCGTTGGAGATCCTTCTGGAAGTGAACTTGCTGTAATCGACCCAGGTCCTCGTGATGATGCACATCTGGCCGCTCTTTTAGATGCCATTGGAAACAAAAATGTTAGTCATATTTTAGTTACACACACGCACCCTGATCACTCCCCTGCAGCCAGCAGCCTCTCTGAAATAACCTCAGCTCCGACATACGGATTCGGAAAACATCCACTGGCAGCTACTGAAGTGTCTGATGACCTTGACGAGTCGCAGCAAGATGATCCTGAAAGTAGGGGTGATACAGATTTTGTTCCTGATGTCGAAATTGGAAATGGTGACGTGATCGTGGGTGAAGGTTTCACTTTTGAAGCTCTTCATACACCGGGACACATCTCTAACCATTTATGTTTTTCTTTAGAAGAGGAATCTACTTTGTTTACTGGTGATCATGTTATGGGATGGTCGACGACTGTGATTCCAGCTCCAGATGGAAATCTCTCTCATTATCTTTCCAATTTGCATCGTCTACTTGAGCGGACTGAAAAGACTTATCGACCTACTCACGGTCCTGCAATTGAGAATCCTCAACCATTTGTAAATTCTTTGATCAAACATCGTGAAAAACGTACCGCTCAGATAATCACCGCTCTCGGTAAGAAACCTAAGACTATTGAGCAGTTAGTTAAAGAAATCTATTCTGATGTTGATGAAGGTCTACATAAAGCGGCAAGTGGATCCGTATATGCACACTTGTTGGACCTTGCTCGTAGGGGGGTTATCTCAGCGGAGCCTGATCTGAATGTGAATGCAGAATGGGTTGTGATTTGAAATTAAGGATGCTGACTTGAGACTGAAATGACTTCACCAGTCATATATGAAGAATAGTCGCTTGCCAGAAAAACCATGACGTTTGCGACTTCCCATGGTTCAGCGGCACGTCCCAAGGCTTCTTGTGCTATCAAAGAATCAATCAGGTCCTGATTGCTTGTTTTTGCAAGATTAGGATGCATAGCCAAGCTGGGCGCCACACAATTTACTCGAATGTTATATTCAGCTGCTTCAATGGCGACACTGCGGGTAAAAGCCATAACACCTGCTTTGGCAGCTGCATAATGGGATTGACCTGATTGGGCACGCCAGCCTAAGACCGAAGCGTTGTTTATTATCACTCCTTCATTGTTCTGTTGCATTGTTTTAAGTGCTGTTCTAGTGCAACGCATCGTTCCATTTAGTGTCACGTCAATGACTCTCGACCATTCATCATCATCCATTTCAACTAACAAGCTTTGAGCCCCTAAACCTGCATTGTTGATCAGGACATCAACTCTTCCATATTTTTCAATTGCTTTATCGAACAAGTCCTGTACTTGTTGTTCTTGTGTCACGTCACAAGGGATTGCAAGAGGCACTTCCCCTTTGATCTGACCTAGATCTTCAGATGTAGATTCGAGTCTTTTTTGATGGGTATCGGAGATAACGACAACCGCGTCTTCTTCAATACAACGTCGTGCTACGGCCGAGCCTATTCCAGTTCCAGCCGCTGCTGTTATAACCACAACTTTTCCGTCTAAGAGGCTGTGACCGTCCACATATTTCGGAGGGGGTTTGATTGCCATAAGTAGATACTAGATCAACTAGTCATTGCCCTGTTCTGTCTTTTCGGCCATTTCTTTCATCCGCCTCTCCAAATCTGCGAATAATGGGAGTTCTTCAACACCTATATCGTTATCTAGTCTTTCTGCAATTTCCTCGAATGAAAAGGCTTCTCCATTGTTGGCTGTCATTTCTCTTATTTCGGCAGGTTGGTTCCACACTGCTATTCGCTTTCCTGTGCATGTGTATATCTGAGCTGTTATCTCTTTTGCCGCATCTGAAAGTAGAAACGCTGCTAGAGGCGCAATATCTTCTGGTGCTCCAGCCTCTATTTCAAAAGGTACGTTCTCTGACATTCGGGTCATCGCTGCGGGTGCTATACAGTTCGCGTTTACTCCGTATCGCTTTAAGGCAAAAGCTGCACTTTTTGTGAGCGACACAATACCACCTTTTGCAGCTGAGTAATTTGGCTGCGCAGTTGAAGCAACAAAAGCTCCTGATGTGAACCCGAGAAGACTTCCTCCTCCTTCTTGCTTACGCATTACTGCTGAGGCCGCTCTATACACACTGAAGTGTCCTCTCAGATGGACTCTTACTACATCATCAAATTCTTCATCGGTCATGTTAAACAACATTCTTTCTCGCAAAATTCCTGCAGCGCATGCAATACCGTCAATCCGACCCCATGATTGAATTGCGGTTTCAACTATTCTTTTGCCGACCTCGGATTCTGAAACATCACCTGCTAATGAAATTGCACTGCCTCCTGATCCCTTAATTTGTTCTACAACTTCATCTGCTACCTCACTGGAAGGATCAGAACCGTCTAGTTGAACTCCGTAATCAGCGACGACCACATTCGCTCCTTCTTCAGCGCAAAGTAAAGCTACAGCGCGTCCTATCCCGTTTCCGGCTCCTGTTACTGCGATGGTTTTACCTGAAAGATGCCCAGTCACTTTCCCTCCTAAATATATTTTTACTAAAAGTTATGCGGGCGACACTATCGGAGGTATCCGATTCGACCTATCGTCGGAGAATGTTATCAGATAAAAAAATTCTAATCACAGGTGTTACTGGTCAAATTGGTTTTCCAATAGCTCGTTTTTTATCAAATGACAACGAAGTTTGGGGTGTCGCTCGGTTCACAAATAAACGAAAAAAGCAATATCTGGAAGAAGCGGGTATTCAACTCTTTGAACTTGATCTGAATTCAAATGAATATGGGAAACTTCCAACTGATTTTGATCACGTAGTGCATTTTGCTGTTTTTCAAGGTCAAGAATCCGATTATGACTTAGCGATTTCAAATAATGCTGAAGCAACAGGACTTCTAATGCAACATTGCCACAATGCAAAGTCAGTGCTAGTAGCTTCTACAAACTCTGTTTACAAACCCAATGCTGACCCTTGGTATTTACATAGAGAGACAGACCCTCTGGGTGACTCAACCGTCACTCATTCTCCTACTTATGGTGTATCTAAAATAGGTCAAGAAGCCGTAGCGAGAACCATGTCAAGGGTTTTGGACCTTCCAACTACTATTGCCCGAATTAACGTAAGTTACGGTGACAACGGTGGTCTGCCTAAGTACCACTTTGATTCAGTAGCTGCTGATAAGCCTGTAATACTGAGAGACTCGCCTCCTTCGCCTTACAGTCCGATCCATGAAATTGATATGGCTAACCAAATTGCTCCTCTTCTTGAAGCCGCTTCAGTTCCTTCAACCATCGTTAATTGGTGTGGTGATGAGGTGATAACAGCTGAAGATTGGTGCACTTTGTTCGGTTCCCTTTTAGACAAAACACCTCAACTTGTCTATGAACCCGTTCCGGGCAGTCAATCAGGAGGTGCTGCTGATCCGAGTTTGAGGAAATCTATAACTGGACCATGTTCGATTTCTTGGATGGATGGCATGTCAGGCTTTACACAACATCATGTCAAATAAGTTTTACTGCTATAACAGATAGTGGTTGTAAGTTTTCACAGGATTTTTTATTTTTTGTTTCTGAAAGCAGGCTTATGGATATTGAAAATATTGTCGACAGGATTGAGATAGAAGACTTTTTTTCACGCTATGCACGAGCTGTGGATACTCGGGATTGGGCTCTTTACAGAACTTTGTTTACTGAAGATGCACACATCGACTATTCCTCTTCGGGTGGTTCAGTCGGTAATTTAGATGAAACTGTTTCATTTTTGTCAAAAGCTCTTGACATGTTTGAAATGTCGCAGCATCTGATTACGAATATCGAATTGTTGCATAGAGAGGAAAATGAAGCTCACGTTCTTGCTCTTTTCAATAATCCAATGCGCCTTAAGGGAGGGAGTGTCTGGTTCGTTGGTGGAAAGTACAAACATGAAATGATTAAATCGACTTCTGGTTGGAGAAGTAAAAAACTAATTGAGGAAACTCTCTGGTTCGACAGGTCTCCTTTTGGGGATCCCACCAAAAATAATGCAGAAGAAAAAGAGTGATCTTCATTGACAGATAACCGTGATGAACGTCGTTACAGGAAATGGGAATCAGATCATGAAAAACGCGGAACTAGTGAACTGATTCCAGCTGCAACTGTTGTGATAATGCGAGATTCTGAATCAGCGATTGAACTTCTGATGTTGAGAAAAAATTCCAAGGTTGCTTTTGGTGGTATGTGGGTTTTCCCAGGTGGCAAAATTGATGAAACAGACAGGGTTTTTGATTCCTATGGAAAGCTTGATGAGCTGGCAACTGCAACAAATGCTGCTGTAAGAGAGACATTTGAGGAATCCTCTGTTTCTATTGCAAAGGAGAATTTGTTTTGGTTTTCGCATTGGGTTCCGCCGCCTATCACTCCGAAAAGATTCTCAACATACTTTTTTGCAACAAGCTTTTCGGATGATGAACAGGTAGTTATTGACGATTCGGAAATTATTGAGCATAAATGGTTTCGTCCTAATGAAGCCATCTCTTTACGTGACGAAGGCGAAATAGAGCTAGCACCACCTACTTGGATGACTTTGAATCTTCTCCTTCCGTTTTCCAATGTTAAAGATGCTTTGGGTGCGCTCAGTAGTAATGACCCGCTGTTCTACAAAACCCGTATAGCTCAATCTGAAAAAGGACCAGTTGCTATGTGGTTTGGAGATGCAGGTTATGAAAAAGGGGATCCAAACACGCCTGGAAGTCGCCATAGGCTGACAATGTCTTCACATGGTTATCATTTTGAACAGTCAACCAGCTAACTCTCACCTAAAATCTATCAATGGGTTCTGATAACTCTCCTGACATTCAAAACGGTCTAACGGAAACTGAAGTTGCTGAACGTATCGAGAGTGGTCAAATCAACGATGTCCCAGATGCCCCTGTACGTACGACCAAAGAAATACTTAGAGCAAATGTTCTAACTCCTGTGAATGGAATTATGGGTAGCTTGCTCGTATTAATTTTGGTCGCAGGTTTTCCGGGAGACGCATTATTTGCAGGAGTAATTTTTTCTAATAGTGTCATAGGCATTTTTCAAGAACTTAAGGCCCGCAAAACTTTGGCAGAGCTAGCTGTTCTATCAGCTCCTAAAGCGCGTGTAATTCGTTCAGGATTTACCAGCGAAATTAGTGTTTCAGAAGTTGTGATTGATGATTTGATTGAAATACAACCCGGTGACCAGATCGTTGTAGATGGAGAATTAATGCTTTCCGAAGGACTTGAAATCGATGAATCTCTACTGACTGGTGAGTCTGAACCCATCGAAAAAAACTTACAAGAGGAAGTCTTGTCCGGAAGTTTTGTAGCAGCTGGTTTTGGTCGATACAGGGCCACACGTATCGGTGTTGATTCATATGCTGTTGCCTTGTCAGAAGAAGCTAGACGTTTCAAACTCGTAGATAGTGATTTGCGTTCAGGAGTAGACACAATACTTCGTTGGTTAATTTTGATTATCCCTCCATCCGTGGGACTTTTACTCTTAAGGCTTCTGGCAACTGAAGACCTCTGGGAAGAAGCTTTGCGAGGTACTGTAGCCTCAGCTGTTGCAATGGTTCCTGATGGACTGGTTTTGCTTACCAGTCTCTCTTTCATAACCGGTGTGGTTGCGTTAGCTAGGCATCGGGCTTTGTGTAAAGAACTTGCATCAGTTGAGATGCTAGCTCGGGTAGATGTCTTGTGTTTGGACAAAACCGGAACTATTACGACTGGGAAAATTTCCTTTACTGGATTTGAGTCTCTGGATGGAACTGACCCATCGGATGCTCTCGGCGCGATGGCGTCTGCTGATCCTTCACCAAATGCAAATCTTGCTGCGCTGGGTGAAAAGTTTTCAAATCCCGGTTGGTCTTTGGTTGACTCTGTGGCTTTTTCCTCGATTCGTAAATGGTCTATGTGCGATTTTGGTGAAAAAGGCGTGTTTCATCTAGGGGCTCCTGAAATTCTTCTTGCTGAAGATGACCTAGAGATTAGAAATCGTGTCGAAGTCAATGCAAATGAAGGTAAACGAGTTTTGGTTTTGACAAGATCGAATGGTCCTGTTGGCGAGACCCATGAACTGCCATCAAAGAGAAAACCTGTATGTCTGATTTTCTTAGAGGATACTTTGCGTGAAGATGCACTCGAGATTTTCAACTACCTGCAGCAACAAGGTATTCAACTAAAGGTGATTTCAGGAGACCATCCAGCAACAGTGGCAGCTGTAGCCAGAAAAGCGGGCATCTCGACAGATACGTTGGCTGTGGATGCTAGGAATTTTTCTGAAGATAAAAATTTTGATGAACTCATCGAAAATAGTTCAATTTTCGGTCGCGTAACACCTCATCAGAAGAGATCAATGGTTGCATCTCTTCAGAGCAAAGGTCATACCGTTGCAATGACTGGTGACGGCGTAAACGATGTGCTCGCTTTGAAAGATTCTGATATGGGAATAGCTATGGGGTCAGGTAGTTCAGCTAGTCGGGCTGTCGCCCAGTTGGTGCTGCTCGACAATCAATTCAAAATTTTGCCACGTGTACTTCAAGAAGGAAGAAGGGTTATAAATAATATTGAAAGAGTCTCAAACCTTTTCATAACGAAAGCTACGTATGCAGTTATTTTGACTGCACTTGTGGGAATGCTCGGTGTTCCTTTTCCTTTCCGACCTAAACAACTAACTTTAATAGGTACTTTTTCAATAGGTCTTCCCGGTTTCTTCTTAGCTTTGGCTCCTGACAGTTCGCTTGTGAGACCAGGTTTTCTAAAGAGGGTTCTTCGTTATTCAATACCTGCTGGTATTTCTGCTTCAATCACGACATTCGTATGCTATGAAATTGTTAGACGGTCGGATGTTTTACTGATAGAAGCTAGAACTGCGGCAACTGCAACTCTTTTATGTCTTGGTCTTGGGATTCTTGTTGTGATTAGTAAACCAATTAGGCCTTGGAAACTTTGCCTGGTTGCATTTATGGGGCTGTCTTATGTTTCAGTTCTTTTGAGCGAATTCGGTCGTGATTATTTTGAACTTATCCACATGTCTGGTAGTTCTTGGTTAACAACCGGAGTTTGTGTTGTCGTTGGACTCGTGCCAATAGTTCTCTCAGCACGATTTAACGATAAATAGCTTTTCTTAACGCCCTGCTGCAGCTGCTGCTGCCAACGCTGCGGCTGCTCTATCAGCAGCAACCTGTCTCCGTCCTATTATCGGTGTAGTAGGCGCAAATCCTGCAGTGGCTCTTTCAGCCTCTGATTCTCCGCCCCAGAAACCCAACTCTCGGTTGTCACGGGCATATTGTTTACAGTCAACTTGCACCGCACAATCAGCGCAAATCTCCTTGGCTTTTGCCTCACGTCTTACTCTTGCTTCAGGTCTTTCAGCAAATGGTGCAAAAAACAAACTGCTTTCACCTTGACATAAGGCATCTTTCATCCAAACTAGAACTCTCGAGTCAATAAAAAAGTTCGTTGCTATATCAGTCATGCAGACCGGCCCTCCTCCGTTCTACTTTTCAGAGTTTTACTCCGAGCGCGCGACTTTAGGGAATACAAACTGTTTTGAACAGAGGTTTGTGATAATAATTAGAGATGTGCTATCTCTAAAACAGATTAGAATTGATGCTCTTAACAAACTTTTTTGATAACTCTCAATAGCGGGATGACATTAGGTGAAACTCATGCCATAGTCATTAGGTGGATGGCGAAACAATGGAAAGTGGAAACAACCTAGGTACGTTTTTCGATGACCTTGAAGTAGGTCAAATTCTTCCTCCTTCTCCTGATTTGACTATCACTTCAGGAGAAATTGCGATTTACCAGTCAATCTGTGGAGACCCCTTACCTGCTTCTCTTAGCCTTCCATTAGCCGAAAAAATAACGGGTGTTTCAAAACGTGTTGTGAATCCGGGTCTGGTGATGGACATTTCAATAGGACAGAGCACAGTTGCCACCAGAAAAGTAATTGCAAATCTTTTCTATCGCGGAGTGTCGTTCCAAAGACCTGTTTTTGAAGGTGAAACCCTTCATACTGAGGTGAAAATTAAAGGTTTAAAGGATCTAAGCCTCAGAAAAGACAGAACCCCTAGGGGGCTTGCACTGCTTGGAATAACTACTACCTGTGTAGAAGATGGTTCAACAGTGGTTGACTATGAGCGATGTGCAATGTTGAAGGCGCGTGATCCCGAAAAACTACCCGGACATGATGACGATCTCGGTTCGGTTGAAACGGAAATAGTTTTAGATGAATGGGAGCATTTAGTGCCTAGCTCCTGGGATCTTTCTTCTCTGAAAATAACCGAACGAGAAAGTTTGTCTTCTGGAGAGATAAGAGTCGATGAGCTTCGTGACACAGTGAGCAATGCGATGGAACTCGTTCGTCTAACCCAAAATCAAGCTCCTGTGCATCGTGATGCAAGCACTTCAGCCGCTGGGGAGAGACTCGTATATGGTGGTCATACCATAGGGATGGCTCAGGCTTCTTTGAGTAGAGTTATGCCTGGAATTGCAACCATTTTAGGGTGGCAGTCTTGCGATCACTTAGGACCGGTACACGAAGGAGATGTGCTGTCTTTTCACCACACTCTTTTAGATCAAAAAAAATTAAATGAAGGTACCATCAGTGCCATAAAAACAGAAGTTGTTTCTACGCGAGGGTCTGAAGGATCGGATGTTCTTGATTGGAGACTTGTTGTTTTTGGAGTTTAACTATCAGTTTCCGTTGTAAGAACAAGTCCTTGGTCAACCAGGTTGCCTATTTCAGCTGCAGTCAGTTTTAGATCATCGGCCAAAACTTGTTCGGTGTGTTCGCCTAATATTGGTGCTCTAAGCGCGTTTCGGTCACTTTCTGCTGGCCCTCCAAAAGAGAGAGTCGAACCAGGAACTAAATGTTCTCCAACTCCTGGTTGGTCTATTTTTGAGAACATAGGATTCTGGGTTGAGCACCTCGGATCCTCTTCAAGCATCTGTCGAAAAGTCCTGTATGGACCCCAGCATACGCCACTTTGATTAAGCTTTTCAGATATTTCATTTAGAGTAAGTTTTTGAAACCACGGGGCAAACAAATTCGCAAGTTCTTCTCGTGCGTTAAATCGAGCTCCTTCATCAGTGAAATCGACATCAAGCTTTTCAGATAGTAAAGCTACTGCTTCGAGAGTGCCAGTCGCCTCCACAAGACCATCCCATTGCCTTTGAGTGATTGCAACAACCATCACATGTCTTTCATCAAGAGTCAAGAAGTCCCTTCCAAAAGCTCCGTAAAGGTCATTGCCAAGTTTTTTTCTTTCTTCACCACCTAGTTCAACCTCCGTTAAATCACCCCTCCACGCAACGGCAGCTAATGCAACATCGGACAAAGCTAGACTTACCAGCTGTCCTTTCCCAGTTTGTGTTCTGTATCGGTCGGCGGCAAGCATTCCTAGTGCTGCCGTTTGACCACATATGAGATCTCATGCTGGCAAAGAATGATTTACTAGTCGAGGGTCGTCAGGGTGACCTGTTATCGAAGGAATCCCTACTGCGCAGTTGATTGTGTAATCGACGGCTGTTGTTCCATCGTGACTCCCTGTAATTGCAACCATGACTACATCAGGCTTTTGTTCTGAAATTTTTTCATAACTGAGCCATCCTTTTGCAGGAAAATTCGTTAAAAAATTACCTGAATTGGCTATAAGTTCGGAAAGTAAACTTTGTATTTCAGGAGACCTCAAATCTGCTACAACTGACTTCTTTCCTCGGTTTAAACCATTCCAGTAAAGACTCGCTCCGTCTTCGCTTAGTGGCCAACGTTTATAGTCGATCCCTCCACCTAGCTGATCAAACCTGATCACTTCAGCTCCCATCTGAGCTAGGGTCATACCTCCTGAAGGAGCAGCCACAAAGGCTGAACCTTCAACTACGGAGAGACCTTGCAGTGGGAGAATCAAACCAGTCTCATGATTCAGCTGTGTGAACGAATTTCTGACAAGACTTCATCACCATGCGTCTGAAAATCTGTAATTGAATCTTGGTCCCAGATAGCCGCTATTAAGCCATCGGGAGAGATTAAAAAACTAGTTCTCTTAGGGAACCCTACAGCAGGGTCATCTGCTGCTCTTGCAGTTCCATAGAGCTCTCCGATTTTTCTATCTGGATCGGAAATTAAAGCAAATGAGAAACCCTGCTCGTCAGCGAACCTCTTCTGTTCTTCTACTGTGTCGAAACTGGCACCAACAATTGTTGCACCCAGTTCTGAAAATTCTGAGACTCTGTCACGGAGCCCCTGCCCTTGCATTGTTCAACCAGGTGTTGATGCTTTTGTATACCACCAGAACAATACCCAACTTCCTAAAAGGTCTTCTAAAGACAGCATGTTACCGTTCTGATCTGGTGCTGAAAATTTTGGGGCTTCACTTCCAATTTCAAGCATGGCTCTCCTTTTTTTTATTTTCCCAGTAGCGACCATAGCTTCTTATGCCGTCTAGGAAATAACTTTTTCTAAGACAGCCAAGAAATCGCCTGAAGCTCACTGTAGGCTCTCAAACCCCATGTTCCACGATCTCTACCTATCCCGGACATCTTGAAACCTCCGAAGGGAGCCTCCATATGGGGCTGGATGCTATTAAGAGCAACATTGCCACTTTCTAAGGATTTAGCTATCTCATTTGCTCTAGCAGTATCACCCGCATAGACATAACTGAAAAGTCCGTAATCAGAATCATTAGCCATTTGAATCGCCTCTTCATCACCACCGTGTGGCATTACTACAACAACTGGACCAAAAGCCTCTTCACGAACAACATGCATATCGGGAGTGCAATCAGCAAGAAGCGTTGGTGGAACAAAATAACCTTGTTCGTCAGGCCTTTGACCGCCACAAACCAACTTGGCACCTGAATCAACACCAGCTTTAATAAATGTTTCAACGTTGTCTCTCTGTTGCTCCGATATCAAAGGACCTACCAGAGTGTCACGTTCTCGCGGGTCTCCCATCTTCAGCATCTCAGCTACTGCTGACAGCGTCTCAACTGTTTGATCATAAATTTTTTCATGGCAGATAACTCGTGTCGGTGCAGTGCAGATCTGCCCACTGTGGAAACCCCAAACACTTGCCACAGCTCCAATTGCCGCTTCGATATTGGCATCTTCAGTCATTATTAGAGCACCCTTGCCACCTAATTCCATGAGAACACGCGTCATAGTTGCTGCACCACTCTCATAAATCGACTTTCCGACGGTAGTCGAGCCGGTGAAACTGACCATGTTCACGTCTTTCGATGCAACCATCGAAGCTGGAACTTCTGAGCCGGATGAGGTCACTATGTTTATTACTCCTGGTGGAAAACCTGCATCATTTATGGCTTCACCTAACCTCAAAATACCAAGAGGGTCTTGTGGCGCAGGTTTTATGATGCAGGTATTTCCCATCGCCAGTGCTGGAGCTATTTTTCCCGCGACATTGGTTAAAGGAAAATTGTAAGGCGTTATACATAGAACAACCCCAACCGGTTGGTGATAAATGGAAGCTGCTACAAGACCTGCAGGCCCCAGTGCAGTGGCACCTGTTTTGACAGGAAGTTCTGATTTGTCTATTTGTTGTGGTCTTGAGTAGTAACGAAATCGGTCGATAAAACCTCCTGCGACTTGCAAAGTTTCCGTAATGTTTATCGTTGATCCAGTCTCTGCCTGAACCAAATCGACCCAATCTGGAGTTTTTTGTTCGAGTATGTCTGCTAGTTTCCCGAGCAGATGACATCTTTGTTCTAGTGGAGTGTTGCGCCATCCATTCAATGCGCCACGGGCGGAAGACATTGCATCACTCGCATCACTCAAACTGGCTTCCGGCGCGTAGCCAATAATCTCAGTGGTGTAGGGGTTGATGATTGGATATTTTTCTGAAGTTTCCACCCATTCACCATCTACGAGTAACTTCCACTGCTCCTCTAGATCAATATTTGTCACTTTTACCCCTAAGTTGAATCGTTTCAAAAAGTTTCTGCCTGAATACCAAGTTTGCTAACTTAAAATCGTTTTTATCTAACTTCTAGGATAGAAAGCTATATGCAGAATAATTCAAACGAAGGACCACGTCCTCGTTCTTTTTTTCTAGATGAAGAACTTTTCGAATACATCCTGAACCATACTTCATCACCAGATAAGAACCAGAAGTCTCTTATTGCCAAAACTTCTGAACTGGGAAGAATTTCTGCCATGCAAATTTCTCAGGATCAAGGAATGTTCTTATACATGCTCGTTTCTGCAATTAGACCAGATTTTGCAGTCGAAATTGGAACTTTCACAGGCTATTCTTCTTTAGCTATCGCAAAAGCTCTTCCAGATAATGGAAAACTGTTGTGCTGTGACATTTCCGAAGAATGGACTTCTATCGCTCGTGAACATTGGAATGAGGCAGGTGTAGAAGAAAAGATTGAACTTGTGATTGCTCCGGCTAGTGAGACTCTGACTAATTTGCCCTCTGATAAAAAAATAGATTTCGCTTTCATAGACGCTGACAAATCAGGCTATTTGGAATATTACGAAGCGATTGTTCCAAGGTTGTCAGAACATGGACTTATCGCAATTGATAATGTCTTGTGGTCTGGTCGGGTTGTAGATGCAGAAGTGTCTGACAATGACACAGTCTGCATTAGAGAATTTAATGACCATGTTTCCAAAGACAGACGGGTTTCTTCTGTGATGCTCTCGATTGGTGATGGTTTAACTTTGGTGAAACGGGCTGATTAAACTTTTTCCGTAAAAATAACTAAGCTCGGTTTCTGCCGGTTAGGATCTCGGCAGATCATTAACAAATTGAGAGGACGATCATGTCGGACGCTGTAATAGTAGCAACTTCTAGAACTCCTATAGGTAGAGCCAATAAAGGAAGTCTCGCCGAAGCTAGACCTGATGATATGTCAGCTTTTATTATCAAAGATGTGCTGTCTAAAGTTCCTCAACTCCAAACCGATCAAGTTGAAGATATTTTGTGGGGAACTGGTCAACCAGGCGGAGAGCAGGGTTACAACATTGCACGAACAGCAAGCCTTTTAGCAGGTATAGATGCTCCTGGTGTAACGGTAAATCGTTACTGTTCATCTTCGTTGCAAACAATTCGAATGGCGTTTCATGCCATCAAAGCAGGAGAAGGAGATGTATTCGTCGCTGGAGGTGTCGAATGCGTAAGCCGTTATCAATTTGGAGCTTCAGATACTGGACCTCATAATGATTCTTTCAAAGAAGCAGAAACTAGGACTGCGGAACGTACAGGAGAAGGAGTTGAAACTTGGACTCCACCTCAGGGTTTGCCCGATGTTTATATCGCTATGGGCCAAACAGCTGAAAATGTCGCCCAGAGTAAAGGAGTTTCGCGACAAGCTCAAGATGAGTGGGGTGTACGCTCGCAAAATCGAGCTGAAGATGCAGCATCAAGAGGGTTTTTTGAGCGTGAAATAACTCCCTACACTCTGCCTGATGGAACTGTAGTTACTGCCGATGACGGTATAAGGGCTGGAACAACTTATGAAAGCGTTTCACAACTCAACCCTGTTTTTCGACCTGACGGAACTGTAACTGCTGGAAATGCATGTCCTTTAAATGATGGAGCTGCTGCTGTAGTTGTGATGAGTGAAGATAAAGCCTCAGAATTAGGCATAACCCCGTTAGCAAAAATTGTCGCTTCTGGTGTTTCCGCCCTTAATCCAGAAATCATGGGGCTTGGTCCTATCGAGGCAATAAACCAAACTTTGAGTCGAGCCAAAATGAAAATCGACGATATTGACCTTGTAGAGATAAATGAGGCTTTTGCTGCTCAAGTTCTTCCTTCAGCGGAAGAAACTGGGATAGACCATGACAAATTGAATATCAATGGTGGCTCGATAGCCCTAGGGCACCCGTTCGGAATGACAGGTGCTCGAATCATGACAACTTTAATTAACGGTCTTGAAGACGCTGACAAAGAATTTGGGCTTGAAACTATGTGTGTTGGTGGCGGTCAAGGAATGGCAATGATCATTCAACGCATGAGCTGAATGTTCTCCACTAACTAATTTTTTCGCGTGCCGCCGGCATCCAGTTGGATCCAGCTGTCTTATCTATGTGCTCGATGTATCGATGTCCGACTGGTTCGACCAATTTGAGAAATTCTTTTGTTTGATCAGAACCGAATTTTTTCCAAGCGATACTTGCAAGATCATCAAGTTTACGCTCAAGTTCTTCCCTGTATTCCAAACCCTTGACAGTTACTGAGTGTCCATCTGCGAAATCACGTTCAGTTAATCGTTCTAACGCAGAACTAATTGCAGCATCATCAGCTCCTCGACTTCGTGGAAGCCAATGGTCGTCATAGTCATGACGGGCACCGTCCAAAATCCCTGCCATTACACCATCTATATCCTCACTAACCATGATCGCCCAATGAGTGTCTCCTCGCCATTCGCGGATGGCATTCACAGCCAGCCATGCTGATGTAAGTGGATCTTCATGACGAGGCCATTCGAGCAACGAAGAGAAAAACGCACGACCTGATGTAGGTAATTCTTCAGCTGCAAGCCAAAGGTTTTTTGACATATCAGCTAAAGGTTCACATATCTCTGGGGTCAAATTCTTCAAACCGGGAGCTATCGCAGCATCCCTAGCTGCTGCCGCAGCTTCGAAAGTTGTGTGTTCACGACATGCGTCAAGACTTGCTGAAATAAAATCCGGATGTATTGAATAAAAGACGGCAGAAACCACCTTATTCCCAGCTTTGCCGAGAGTAGCTGCACGAGTGGCGACGTAGTAACCGAAACCATCCGGCACTCCAAGAGATGCATAATTAGCTATAGCCGTCGGATCCCAATAAATCCAACCTATTAGTCGGTGAGATGCAAAAGCCGCACGTCGACTTAATTCCCTCCAAAAACTCTGATCATTGGTCAATTTTGTCAAG
>PBLL01000004.1 GCA_002721755.1 Actinomycetota bacterium | reverse complement strand
AACGCTGGTTTGCCGTCTTTAACTTTGTACGACTTGAGGCGTACAGCGGGCAGTTTGTTGGTGGATGCGGGTGTGCATTTGGAGTGTGTAGCGGATTTGTTGGGGCATTCGAGTGTTGCTACGACTAGGCGTCATTATGTGCGTGCTGTGCGTCCTACGGTGCCACACGCCAAAAAACTGGAGGGCATAATTTAATCTCGCCAGTCTTTGCAGTCATCACTTTTTACAGGTGGGCCACATTTCCCAGCCCACGAAATATAAAGACTATTTTCTAGTTGCTCGGAACAATTCCAGAATTGATATCCCTTTGCTTTTAGTACGAAACTTTCAACGTCTCCGTGCCAAGCCCCACTTTCAAGCCATAAGGCAGCCGGGTCATAACCCATGCGCATTTTATTGCACCATCGATATTCATTTAATGAATCACCATTTCCATTACATTCTGCATTTTCAATAGCGTTATTGATATAAATCATCAAATCTTCATTGCCGCTTCCATGTTTAGCCCTCGTGATCGAATCGTTATCAAAAGCAACTTCAAACTCTCGTTGTAGCCAAAAACAATCACCGTCGGTTTCCATCTCGTCAATTCGTTTTTTTACATTTGACGAATACTTTTTAAGCCATTCATCGCTAGATACCTCATCAAACCACTCAGCATTTACCGACGTAGTTTTAGAAGCCGCTGTTGAAGTAGCAGGTAGAACAGTTGTCGTTGGCGTATTCGTAAACGCCGCCAAGTCAGCAGAATCAGAACTATCTCCGCAAGCAGAAGCAAGTAAAAGCAAACAAACAACAGCCCCCAACTTTTTCATACCTAATAGTCTGCCACACCGTGTGGGGGTGCCACCCGTCGGATACTGCTAGGTGTAGATACGCACAGACATTTCATGTAATACTTTTGTCTAGTGAGAAAAGTAAACACCTTATTAATAGTTGCTCTACTTTTCACGGCTTGTTCAACGACAACTGAAAACACCACATCAGTTGTGACAAAAGCCCCAATCGCAACCGTCGCTAAAACAACCACCAACCCTCCTACGACAACTCGAGCCCCTGTAATCGTCACCACCACTCGAGCCCATGTAACAACAACCACCCTTAGTGTTTCTTGCACACTTGATAACGAAGCACGAGACTTAATTCGTGATTGGAACAGGCTTTCAGGTCAACTTTTAGCGTCATACATGGACATGTCAGTTTCTATCCCGCAGTTTTTGGAAGATTCTGAACAATTGATGCCGAAACTAAGCCGAGTGGTTAAAGACTTGCGTTACTTGGAGGATTGTCTCCCATCTGATGAAAGATCCATTTTTGTTCCATTTCTTGGAACTTATAACGACAAACTCTCTGGCTACGCAGCGTTAGAAAATGCTTTACGCCTAGGATCAGTTGAATTAGAGGACGCTGCTATTGGAATATTAATGCTTGCTAACGAAAAGTCGATGGGAATGGCTTGTGAAATCGCTCGTTTAACTGGTGAACAACTTCCTGGAACAGACCTGTGCTAACCAACTTTGACATACCTAATAGACAGGTCCGCATACACTTTCAAGTTCGCCGAATGTAAGCCCTATATCTGCGTATTCAGCGGCAACAGGATAACCGTACATTTCAACGACCGCCATCAATTCTCTTATCATCCCTGGTGAGCAAGTTCTTTGATGTCCGGCTCGTGTAGCGTCGGTCACCATATCGATGCAGTCTTCATCCCAAGCGGAACAGCGGCTCTGCAAGTCAGATATTTCAGAAGATGAATAATTGAAAGTAGATGAACTCGAATTGCTTGCAGGTGCTTTAGTGGTCGCCGGTGCCCTCATTGTAGTGGTGACTATCGTTGCCACCGGAGCGCCACCTCCAGGCAGACAGATGGGGATGCGAGGATAAAATTCGCTCTGAAGGGCAGCATTCATGGCTGCCTCTCCGTTGATAAAGTACTCCTCATACCAAGCACTGATCTGCTTTTCGCTCAAGTCTTGAAACATGCAGTCGGCATCAATGTCCGGAACTTCAGCGACAACACTTGCTTTCGTATAGAGCACCAGGTCTACGCACTTGACAAAGGGTTGCAGAAAGGCGTTGGTATCAGAGCGTGAGAGTAGTCCGCCTGTACTCAACTGCTGATCGACATGTTCAAGCAGGTCTTTAGTGCCACTGATCCCGCGAGTCTCAACGATGTCTTCTATAAAGCATCGGGCTTCACTCAGAGAAACAGGTAAGAGCGCTGCTGAAGAGGATCCAGATGTAAGTGTCGAGACTTCCCTGTCGATAAATGCACGTTCCTGATCAGTAAACCGTGCACCTACAACAGTAGTTACCGGAGCAACAGTCGTAGTTAACCGCGCACCTGCAGCAGTCGTTGCCGGAGCAACAGTCGTAGTTGTTGTAGTTGTTGTAGTTGTAGCAAGGGTTGTTGTGGTGATCTGTTCCTTAAGCATCGAAACTTCTTCACGCAATGCCGCTAACTCGTCAGAATCAGAACTACCGCCGCAAGCAGAAGCGAGTAAAAGTAAACAAACAACAGCCCCCAACTTTTTCATATCTACCAGTCTGCCACACCGTGTGGGGGGTGGCACCTGTCGGATACTGCTAGGTCATGGGACAAGAGATAATCTCGGATATGACTAATTTAAAAAAATCTTCAAGTGTGTTAACTGGTGCTGCTGGAGAACATTACGTCTTATACAAACTCTTCAAAGAAGGGATACTTGCGGGACAACCGCCCAACGGAGTCGCTGATGTTGATCTACTAGTACTTGATGAAGATGCAAATATCGTGACAAATCTTCAAGTCAAAACTACTAGAGGGACACCCGGCTGGATGATGAAAGAAAAGCACGAGAAGTTAGTCTCTGATCGACTTTTTTATGTTTTTGTTGATCTAGGGAGCGAGCCACCTGAATGCTTTATCATTCCTAGTGAGATAGTTGCTAAACACTGTGCAGTTACTCACAAAACTTGGTTAGCAAAGCCTAAAAAAGATGGGAAACCGCGTAAAGACACTTCGATGAGACGAATAGAACCCAATCTTCCATTTGAAGTTCCTGGATTTCCTCCTGGTTGGATGGACCAATACAAAGATGCCTGGTCGTTACTGAGATACGTTTAGGTTTCTATTAAGGGCCTTGCTGGCGGCGAAGAGGCGGAGTAGCCGTCTAACCCCACCCGTGTGGGGGGTGCCACCCGTCGGATACTGCTACGTATAGATACATAACAACATTTTGTATGTTTTTATAACTGTTCTAAAGTCTTTGAATGCCTAAGGCCCATTTTTTGATTGCTGCATGGTGGCCCGATGAAACTGATTCTTGGTTAATGAAGTGTTTCAAATCCATAACACTAGTTTCTGCTTTCTATCTTGCGCTCATACTTCTTGTTTTTACACTTCTTTACGTGGTACCTCGTTTATACGAATACATAACGAGCAAATCAAAACCATCAACAGTTGAACGAATGAACAATGCCATTTCGAATGGTATTACCCATCTAGCAACAATTGGTTATCTTCTTATCTCAGGTGCTGTTACCGCTTTATTCATAGTTGTTCTTGTGTTAGCAGTGCCAGAATGCGCTGGTCAGGCGCGCGATTTCGGGGGCGGGATAGTAAATGAAATTCGTGATTGGGGTCGTGTAGAGGACAACAGAGAAAACCAACAACCCACTGCTACTTGCAATGATGGGTCATTAAGTTACAGCCGCAACCGTAGCGGTACATGTTCCTGGCATGGGGGTGTAAAAGTCTGGCATAAATAGCAAAAGAACCATTGTGAATTTCTGACACTTTTCGAACATTTGTTCGATTAAAATTCATGGTGTATGATCTCACGATGCTTGAGGAGGAAGAAAACGAAGACGATTACCGTGGATCGAATTATGCATATGAGGATCTTTTTGATGTAGACGTAATTAATGAAAACCTGGCGTCTTCTAACTTTGCTTTTGCTGACCTAAGTGCTGCCAATTTTTTTATGACTTGGATGCCTTACAGTAACTTCGCTGGAGCGGATCTCTTTTCGTCCAACATGGAACAAGCAACTCTGTTTGGCAGTAATTTTTATGCTGCGAACTTACAAGGCGCTAACTTCGCTCAAGCCGATCTATCAATGAGCAACCTTTCCTTAACTCAACTAAATCGCGCTAATTTCGAAAACACAAAACTTACTCACGCAAATCTTCTGCACGCAAAAATGTATGGTGCGAACTTAGAGGGAGCAGATCTTTCATACTCAAACCTCTCGCACACAATGTTGACAAATACGAATCTTAAAGGAGCGAATCTTTACGGAGTGAATATTGATAGAACTTTCTTTGATAACGCAACCTGGGATAGAGAAACCGTTTGGCCTGAAGGTTTTTATTTCGGATTACTCAATACAAGGTGCATGCCTGAGGAAAAAGAAATTGTCAAGTCTGAAAAATACGAAATATTAGACTCCATCGAGTTGGAACCTGTTGTAAGAAAGGTTCTAAAAGCAGCCATAGACTTTCAACTTTTCGGATCAGAATTAGAAGATAACTTTTCGCCAGATTTCGTAACAGATTTTAAACGTTTTTCACCATGGCCAGGTTACCAAAAATATCACAATGGAACTTTAAGAAGACACTGGATAGAAATCTTGACAAATGAATTCAACTTTGACCCCGAACAAGAAGGAATGCTGCTTGAAAGCCTCGTGGCTAAAAAAGAACAATCAACTTCTTTAAATTCTTTAACCATTCAAGATTGGGCGGAACTAATAAATCTGACTAAATCATGGGCCGTTAATGTAGTTCAATAGCCACCCGTGTATGGGTGGCACCCGTCGGATACTGCTACGTATAGATACGCACAGATGTACTAAGGGTTAACAAAAAGAGGAACTGGACTGGTAAAAATTCCTTTTCTGCCATCACCGCTGCATGACCAACCTAAAAAGGAATCACTGCAGTCCCAGTACTCGTATGCATAATCAGCCTTGTCTATATTTCCGCTGCAAGACCAACCTGAAAANGANTCANTGCAGTCCCAATANTCGTANGNANAATCGAGNCTTGTCTATATTTCCGCTGCAAGACCAACCTGAAAATGAATCACTNCAGTCCCANTACTCGTATGCATAATCAGCCTTGTCTATATTTCCGCTGCAAGACCAACCTGAAAANGANTCACTGCAGTCCCATGATCCACTAAGTGAGACAGGGGGAAGAGTTGAAGTAGGTGAAGCAAGTTCAGCCACTTCGACAAAAACCCAATCACTTGACTCAGGACTAAACTGGCGGCTCTGATTAGCAGCGAAAACCAATGGCACGTAAGTAATTCCTGGCATAATCCCAGTGATTGTCATATACGTTTCTGTTCCGTTGGTAGTAAATGGTGCACAAGGTGTACCGAGTCCATCAGCAGGGGTATAAGTACAGACAGAGACTAAATACTGGGTTATTGGTGAACCCCCATTTGACGCTGGAGGTGACCAATTGATATCTACTCCATACAAATTGTCTGTCAAATATGGTTCGCTAACCGAAATGTTAAGCGGACCGCTCGGCATTGTTGACGCTTGAGTAGTAGTAGGTGTAATAGTCGTGGTTGTTGAAGGTTTTATTACGGTTGTCGTAGTTGCAGGAGCCCTAGTTGTAGTAGTTGCAGGTGCCCTAGTCGTAGTGGTGGGGGTCGCTTTTGGTGTTGCAGTTACAATCTCACTCCATTCACTCCAACCAATTGAGTTTTTTGCCCTGATTTTAATTTTGTACTCAAGTCCATTTGTAAGTCGTGTAAATGTTCTTCTGTAAGCAGACTTATAATATTCTGCGTCCTTGTTATAGAATGACCCGCTCTGCCCCTCTTTTATACTTATTTCAAATTCGGAGATAATGGTTCCACCGTTTGGAGGCTTGTTCCAAAAAACTTCAATCTTTTTGTTCGAAACTTGAGTAGTAACGTTGGTGATTTTTCCTGGACGCGAACAACAACTAGTAGTGCTAGTGGTTGTACTTGCAGGTACTTTGGTAGTAGCAGGTGTCCTAGTAGTCGTTGGAGCCTCTCCCATCTTTGACCAATCTCGAACCGTCACAGTTGACGTAGCGACCTTACTGGTAGAGGGCATTGCTGTTGTGGTCACAACTTCAGTCGTTGGAGTCATGGCGGCTAATTGTTCTGCCATAGTTTCAACTTGTGCTTGTAATTCTTCAACTTGCTCAGAGTCACTACACCCTGAAGCGATCAAAAGAAAAGCAAACACCAGAAGCCCTTTTTTCATACCTATCAGTCTGGCATACCCGTGTGGGGGTGGCACCCGTCGGATACTGCTACGTATAGATACGGACAAATGTTTTATGTAAAACTTTGTCATGCTTATAGAACCTGGTGCCCCATTTGAAACACCAAACGCTGTTTCAAAATTCGAGTTTCTTTTGGCATGGATGCAACATTGGGGTGTTATGTCCCCTAAAGAACAAGCCGAATTTATAAACAGCAAAGAACTTGATGAACTAGACGCTTATTTACTTTCAGATATTAAAAAGCACATGCGCAGTAACCAATTTGATAAAAGACCAGCGCTCGAAGACTTCGTTAAAACGTTTCCATTTGACTCTCCTTCTTCTAAGGAGCAGAGAGAGTCGAATGAATCAATCAGAAACAACATAGAAAAACTCGACGATTTAAAATCTGAAAGAGAGAGACTTTCGTACAGTTCGCCCGGAATTCTTCTTATTGG
Organism: Actinomycetota bacterium; assembly: GCA_002721755.1. GTDB lineage: Bacteria > Actinomycetota > Acidimicrobiia > Acidimicrobiales > MedAcidi-G1 > MedAcidi-G1. The sequence continues at coordinate 58,799 of PBLL01000004.1, read as the reverse complement.
GATCCCAACTTTCATATATCTTCTTGCCGCTATTTCTGGTGAGAACCGCGCGGGATTCTTCGTACTTTTCGTGCCGATTATTTATTTAGTGATTCTAAGAAATTGGAAAAAACCAAAACTTAGACTATTAGACATCAAAATTACTTCTTTAGAAAAGGACCTAGATCAAACAAGAAACAAAAAAACGGAGTCTTATTCAGCGATCGATGAAACACCAATTTTTTGGAATGAAATTTCAAAACGGGCCCTAAAAGGAAAATTCAATCGAGGAAAAACTACACCCGTGCATCCTGATAAACGGTTTGAAACTTTAGTTAACAGTGACCGAAAATGTACTGAATGCCAAGAATCACCCCCGTTTGTCCATTTAACCGTTATTGATGACAAAGCAAGTGGTAAAAGTAACACACCACCTACATTTACTGTCATTTGTACAGGTTGTCTTTCGAAGAAAATAAGACAGCCATTGATTTTGAAAAAACCGGGTATTTCATGAAAAAAAGTTCAAACGAAAACCCATACAAACTGACCTGGTTGACTCGTGTTTCTACAGGCAAAGAGAAATGCAATAACTGTAAGCAAGCAATAGAAAGGGGTCACAAGTTTTTATCGTATAAAGATAGAGATAAAGATTCCTGGAACCCATTTTGCTCTAAAGAGTGCCTCAAAGAAAAAGTTGAACAAGTAGAAGAGAAAAAAATATTCAGCGAGAAAAAAAAATACATTAAGAGATCAGCCTTGGCATCTGGGGAGTGGATTTGTGGCTTATGTGGTTCACAATGGGACATACAATTTGACCACATCGAGCCACGCTCAAAAGGTGGAGAGGACCAAGATTGGAATCTCCAACTCCTTTGCGGTGAGTGCAATATCGGAAAACACACCAAAGACCATCCAACACTTGATTTCAGAACACGTGAACTGTAACCCAAAGCATTTATTCGTCCTCCAGCGGTTCGGTTGCGTTAAAAGTTTGTAAATTTTTTGCAATTTCATTCAGATTTCCTCAAAAAATCGATAATTTTTTGGGACACTTTCGACTATTAAGGCAAAGACCATGGCATGGCATGGTCGGATTAGCCACATGTGCCACCATAAAAGGTGGCTACGGGAGGCTAATCCGACACATGGCAAGGCAAGAGCATAGGTACGACAAGCCGAGTAACGCACATCAGTCTTCTACTGATGTGCTAGACCACACGACAAGAACACTCGTCGGAGAACTGTGGTCAAAAACAGATCTTGGCTGTCGTACAAATCCTTCCACCGTTCCGCAGCCGTTCGGAGATCAAACACTCGGCTACGCGCGAAAACTCTTTTCGCGCACTAAGAACACAAGAACAAAAATGAGTTAAAATAGAAGTGCCGTAGAGGCTTTGAACATTGAAAACACAGTTTGGCTACCAGAATGGCTACCAGAAAATAGTCCAAGACTAAAAAATGGTGGGCCGTGAGGGACTTGAACCCCCGACATCCTCCTTGTAAGGGAGGCGCTCTAGCCAACTGAGCTAACGGCCCGAATGAACAACTCTATCGGATTAATTTCTGCTAATTATCCACTTCAAAAGTTTGACGTCGAGAAAGAAGCTCTTCACCCAGTTTTTTTCCAGCGGCTGCAACAGGAGTTCTTCTCTCATCACGATCTAAAACGCACAAATCGCGACTTTTCACTTCGTAGACAACTCCCCCAGCTTCCTGACATACCAACATCCCACCGAGATAGTCCCAAACTCCGTGGGCATCAGGCATACAGTCAACAAAAGCATCCAGCTGGCCATCTGCAATCGAACACAGTGCTAGAGCAGCTGATCCAAGATTCCTGAATTGGTCCCAACCCAGATCCTTTTCAGGAAGTCCTGATACAGCAACAAGAGAATCAGCTAAATCCGGACACAGATTTCTCTCTATCTCTTCTCCATTTTTTCTCGCACCCCAACCTCTAACCGCGTCATACCTGTCACCGGACACGAGATCTGCCACTACCGCCACCCACGGACCTTCTTCATCAACTGCACATAAGCTTGTCGAAAACCAGGGTAAACCTCTTGACGCATTAGTCGAACCGTCCAAAGGATCAACTACCACAGTAGGAAATAGAATATTTTCAGGCAGAAGAAATTCTGACTCTTCACTTAAAATGCCATACCCTAATGGTCTCAAAAATTCATGAATGGCCGTATCCGCAACCACATCACTTATGTACTGATCCGGTCGTTTTCCAGACAGACCCCAGTCATCATTATTCTCCAAAGCAATAAAAACTGAATCAACCGCATCATGTAAATCACTTAAAACACTTCGTGGGTCGAGAGTCTCTTCACCTCTATCCATATATTCGTTATATCAATCAATTGATGAGTCCGACACTTTTGCCTTTAGTCTGTAGGAAAGACAGTACCGAAAGGAAACAATCTTGACTGTTGTTGATCTCGCTGGATTTATAGCAAGTCTTAAAGACCTTGCAGAGGAATCAGGATTTCACGTACATGATGAAAGGCACTTCGTTGAAACATATTCGATGAGACAGGCCTTCGAAATCGACCTTCATCCGGAAACAGCCTGTGGAGGACCATTGGACCTGCACCTGTCATTAGATATAGAACCACGCACCATGATGTCTTTCGAAGATGAGGTTGTTTCAATACCGGAAAATGATATACCCAGTGAAGATCTAGTAGTTCAACTTATTTTCTCATGGTCGCTACCGCCACTGGAAAATCGTCCGGACCTTCTACTTTTAGCTACCGAACTTGCCGGTATAGGTGGAACAGATTTACCAACTGAAATCTCGGCAGTTGATTCTTTTCCGAATGCTACTGATTCGCCCCAACGTTCTTTAGGTGTCGTGGGCCGACTGGAGATACCTCTGACGACGATCTACGTAGCTGAGGAAGCCCCTCTTATTGTTGAAGCTTTCAAACGTTGCATCTTGATAAGCAACTACCTTCTAGAGAATGCACAGATCTGGATGGAAATTTCTTGAAAGAAACGCACCTCTTTCAATCATTCACAAAACTGATTAACAGAAAAAAATTTATAGTGAAAAACCTAAAAAGTCATGCTTTCATGTTTTGTGCATTTTTGGGAATTTTCACAATCAACTCTGCATGTGCTTCCACTTCGGAAACAGCCAAAACTGAAGAACCCTATCCAACCACCACGACAGCGCCTCCACCTACTCCCTCAATTAGTGTCACCACAACCACTACAACTTCTGCACCTATTTTCATTATCCCCAACGAAGGTGAAAACTTTGAAGCGGTTATTGAGTTGTGTGATTTGGCTTCCAATTCTCTGCAATGCGAAGAAGAATGTTTCGCTAGCGATTCGAATCTCGAAAACTGTGTAGCTGAAGCTGAAGAAATTACAGACGCATCCGAACCTGAAAACAAATCAGAGCTTGACCCTTCGGAAACACAAACATCCGAAACTTCAACAGCTACGACGTTAGGAGACATTGACACATCAGACGTTGTATCTTCGTTTCTTGGTTCTTACATACTCACTGACGATGAGTTCGGCACACAGGTGACAGTTACTGTAAATGAATCTGTACGTGCGATAAGCAGCAACGCTCTGGCTAACCACGCAACTGGTGATTTTCCAAATCTGGGAAATCCCAATGCAATTTCTGAACAGAGCACAAGTTATGTATTCACTACTGAACCTGTTTACACGGGTTCAGCAACAGAAGTTTTGACTATAGGTGTTGCGATCAACGGGGTTAAATTCGAACCGGGTACAGCTGAATCTGTCAGTTGCGCGAGTGGGGAATTTTACAGAATCGAAGCTCTTCAGGAAACTTACAATCTTGGTTTGGATTTGAACAATGCACATGTCCAACCAACGGGCGAGTACCACTATCACGGAGTTTCACAACTTCTAGTGGATGCCTTTTCCACAGATGTGGACCTAGTACATCTTGGTTTTGCGGCTGATGGTTTTCTCATCTACTACTCAAAATCTGGCTCATACGAATCGGGTTACAAATTGAAAAACACGCAGCGAACAGGAACGGGTTGTTTAGCAACCGGACCTGCGGGTGGGAACACAGTTGAGATAAACGGAACTATTCCTGACGGAACTTACACTTCCGACTGGATTCATGAGGATGCAGATGGAAAATTAGATGCGTGTAACGGAATCACAATAAACGATGAATACAAGTATTTCTTGACAGAAAGTTTCCCCTACATACCCAGGTGTCTGAACGGTGAGGTTAGTGACGCCGCCCCTGTGGGGGGACCTCCAGTGGGGGTACGACCAGGAAGTGGTCCGCCTCCAGATCTAACTTTCGTAGCTGAAAGTCTAGGAGTTGACCTCTCTGAACTGATGTCAGCTCTTGGACCCCCGCCACCAGACCTTGAAGCTGCAGCATTGAAACTTGACGTTTCTCTATCAGAACTACAGTCCCTGATGCCGCGCCCGGGGTGAAAAGTTAAATGCCGATTATCGGTTGCAGTAAATCTGATCCTAAAGTCAGATAGTCGGATAGATTTCAGGAGTTTCAATCCAATGTCTTTTAACATCAACGAAACAGACCGTCTTCTTTCAACCACCCGATCAGTGAAAAGACGTTTGGATCTTCAACGCGAAGTTTCAGAAGAAATAATTCTTGACTGCATAGACATCGCTGAACAAGCACCTACAGGTGGAAACCAGTCGAGTCGCCGATGGCTGGTTATACGTGATCCGGAAACAAAAAAAGAAATAGCCGATCTTTACCGTGAAGTAGGTGGCAAATTCCTCAAAGAGCAATCCGAACTCCTAGACGGAACCGGTCATCACAATGAAAAAACTATTAAAGCATCCTCCTACCTTGCTGAACATCTTGAAGAAATACCAGTTATTGTTCTTGTAACGATCTACGGTCAACATGACGGTAGTGGACGGCCCGGACTTTTCGATTCGGTGATTCAGGCTGCTTGGAGTTTCTGCCTTGCTTTACATTCACGTGGATTAGGTAGCGCGTGGACCACCATGCATTTGGGTAACGCCTCAAAAATTGCTGAACTTTTAGACATACCAGAAGGTGTGACTCAAGTAGTTCTACTTCCGGTAGCTCACACTATAGGTGACAAGTTCTCTCCTGTGCCTCGTGATCCTGCTCGTGAAATAACCTGGTTTGAGAAGTGGGGTAAAACAACGAAGAAACCGACAAGTGGTTTAGCCTCTTTTGAAGATGAACCCGGTCTCACCGTGGAAACTGACGTTAAGGCAACACCGGCGAAACTATGGGATCTGATTTCGGACATTAACATTTCGAGTCATTTCAGTAATGAATTTGAAGGAGCCGATTGGTTGGATGAGCCTCCACAAGAGGGCGCTCGATTTAAGGGACGGAACAAAAATGAGAGAATCGGTGAATGGGAGGTAACTTGCCATGTGACTTCCTACGAGCCGAATAAAGTTTTCGCTTGGGCTGTAGGTGATGTTGAGAAACCTGCTGCGACTTGGGAGTTTCGTCTAACCCCATTAGCTGGCGCTACAAGACTAAGATTCGCTATGGTTCTAGGTCCTGGACCTTCAGGTTTGACAAGGATTATCGAGCAAGCTCCTGATTCGGAGAAAAAAATTATTTCAAACCGCCAAAGAGACCAACATGTAAACATGCGTGAAACAGTTGAAGGAATAAAAAAACTGGCTGAAAAAAATTAAGTTTTTAGCGGTTGTTCAGAACAACTTTTTCTTCAGCAAAAAAACAGACAGACCTTTCCCAGTCAACAAAATTCTTTTCATCTTCTAGAAAGTCCTCAAAGGCTTTTTTCCCTTCACCTGTTCTCCATTTTGTGGTGAAAGTTTCGAGATCATCGATCCAAATTTCTGCTACTCCATCGAATTCATCTGCGCTATCACGGATTTCTTTCACTTGTTTATTCTCTTCTTCAGAAATGGGGAAAATCTGTACGTATTTTCTTATTCCTAAAAGTTCTGCAGCATTTGAAGGAGCTGAACGAGGGTGTTGATTCTGCCAGTAGCTTTGGAACTCATCACGTGTCAGGTGCGGCAATCTGTGCATACAAAAGGTTAATTTCAACATCGATTCAACTTTAGTTCCAGCTATTTGCTTAGTACACATCAAATGCCACTATCGTCACTTTTATGGAAAAACTTAATCTCTCTGCTGATGAGCTTCTTTCAACCACTCGTTCTGTAAGGAAACGCTTGGATTTTGATCGCTCTGTTGACGAAAAACTGATAAATGAATGTCTAGAGTTGGCTGTGCAAGCACCGACTGGTTCCAATAGCCAAAATTGGCATTTCTTGGTGATCACAGACCCTGACAAACGGTCCGCTCTGGCTGATATCTACAGAAAAGGTTTCGAGGTTTATGCAAACATGGTGGGCAGTGCAGGGCAATTAGCTGAAGTGGCGGAAAATGAAGAAAGGGCCGCCCAGCAGTTACGAGTCACTGAATCAGCAACTTACTTAGCTGAAAACATGCACCGTGTTCCCGTAATGATGATCCCTTGTCTACCGGGACGAGTTGACCAGATGCCTGGCTTGGCAGGTGCTTCTCTCTACGGATCTATAATTCCTTCGGCGTGGAGTTTTATGCTTGCTGCCCGTGAACGTGACCTTGGGACATGCTGGACGACAATTCATCTAATTTTCGAACAAGAAGCTTCAGAAGTTCTAGGTATCCCATTCGAAGAAGTCACTCAAGTCGCTCTTATTACGGTAGCTCACACTCTTGGGTCGGATTTTAAACCCGCCAAACGCGTACCTATGGATGAGGTTGTTTCTTGGAACAATTGGAACGTCTGAAATTAGCTTCCTGTTTCTCCGATCCTTCCGTCACGTAATGAAGTAAGGAGAACTCCTGCAGAAATAGCCGCTGTCTCTGACCTGAGAATCGATTGGCCTAAAGAAAAACATTCCCTACCAGCTGTTTCTTCATCAGTCCAACCTCCTTCTGGACCGATGATGAGAAAAGGATGCTTGAGAGACAGTTTCTTACCTCCAGGGTGAGCCAACGCCGCACCTTTCAACTGCACCAGATCTGAGAAATGTTGAGTTTTCGAAACTTTTGGAATGCGCACCTGCCTTGACTGCATAGCGGCCTCTCTGGCGATTCGGTTAAGTCGCCTTTCGTTTTCAACAATTTTTTTCTCACTCCAATGAACTACAGAACGCTGCGCTACCGTCGGAACAATTTTATCAACACCTAATTCTGTCAATTTTTGAACTATCAGTTCAGGCTTTCCTTTTTTAACGAGAGCGAAACCGATAGTTATTTCAATTTCAGGTTTTGGTTGGAAAAAAATCTCACCAACCACATCAATAGTTGGACCATAAATACATTCACGCCAATTGCCCTGTCCATCTGAAACGGTAATTCGATCACCATGCCTGAGACGCAGCACCCTGCCAAAATGGTGATCGTCTTCATCTCCCATTTCAGGATTTTCAATCTCATCTACGAACACGTGGGGAAGATTTAATTCGCTCGGTGAAGAAGATGACTCACTCAACTGAACGCCGACCTGAATTTGCCGATTATTCCCCCATCTGGAGGGGTCACTTCTTCTTTTCTGGATCCTGCAAAATCTCTTATGAATTTCTCTTCCTCACTTGTCAGATTCGTGGGGGTTTCCACTATGACCTCAAAAAGCAGATCTCCCCTTCCACGTCCCTGCAGGTGTGGAACACCTTTACCCCGTATGCGAATAACGTGTCCGCTGGCGACACCTTTTGGAATGACAACACTTTCTGAACCGTCAAGCGTTTCTATCTCCATCTCAATACCGAGAATCGCTTGTGTCATTTTTACTGGCAGAACTCTAACCAAGTCGTAACCGACACGTTCGAAGTGTTGGTGGTTTTCAACTCTTATCTGAACATAAAGATCACCAGCAGGACCTCCCCAGGGACCGACTGCACCTCTTCCGGTCAGACGTAAAGTAGTTCCATCATCAACTCCTGCTGTTACCTGGACCAAAAAGGAGTCATTTTCCACATTTCTTCCTTCCCCGCCGCAAACCTGACAAGGTTCAGGTATCACCCAACCCATACCTCCACAGGCGTTGCAGGCTGCAGAAGTCATCATCTGCCCCAGAAGCGACTGCCTTACTTGTTGAACCTGCCCAGTGCCTTTACAGACAGTGCAGGTATCTCGAGATGAACCCGGTGATGCTCCTGTAGCTTCACACGAGTTGCAAGCCAGTGCAGTTTTTATCTTCACTTCTTTTTCACAGCCGAACACCGCTTCATCAAATGCGAGATGCAGGGAGGTTTCCAAATCTTGACCTTGTACGGGTCCAGATCTTCTTCGTGATTGTGTGAAACCTGAGCCGAAAAAAGACTCAAAAATATCACCTATGCCACCGAAAGGATCACCCATTGACGAGGTGTCTCCAATATCTCCGAATCTGTCATATCTAGACTTTCTTTCAGGATCTGAGAGTATTTCATAGGCGAATGCGATCTCTTTGAACTTTTTTTCAGCTTCTGGATCATCCGGATTGGCGTCCGGATGAAATTCACGAGCTAGTCGTCGGTAGGATTTTTTTATCTCTTCTGGAGAAGCGTTGCGTTGTAGTTGAAGAATTTCATAGGGATCGCCTTGCATGTACTAACCTTCGGTTAAATGGTCACCCAAACTTCGACCGACGATACCGACTGTCGCAAGTGCCTGTGTGTAATCCATTCTTGTCGGACCGAGAATCCCGATCGAACCTGCTGTCTCGCCATCAATTTCGTAAGGCGCCACAACAAGTGAACAGTCAGCAAGATGATCAACACCACTCTCTGTCCCTATGACAACGCTCAGTCCGCGATCTATGACTCCTCTGATCAGACTCACCACAATCATTTGACGCTCCAACAGGTCTAGCACCTTTCTGATACCTTCTGGTTCCGGGAGAGAACCAGCGAGCGCAGAGGTGCCTCCTACATAAACTGTTTCCTTTGAATGAAAAAGTGAGCCTACAGTTTTCTCAACTTCTCCTATTAAATTGTCCACACTCGGATTTCCGCTTTTTGGTACTTCAGGAAGAGAATTGAGTCTGAATCCTTTCAGATATTTTGAGAGATGCTGGTTTGTTTGATCGAGTACATTCTCGTTTGGCAAACTTTCTTTTGAGACATCTAGCGAATGTTTTTCCACAACTCCGTTGGAAGTTACCAGAACAAGCAAAAGTTGATCTGGAGAAAGGTCGACTAAGTGCACGGACCTGACTGTCTGATGATCAGAATCAGGAGATAGAACGACGCCTGCACTTCCTGTCAATGCAGCTAAAAAATTACTCGTTTCCTGTAACATTTGTTCGATTTCAACATGGGAACGATCAAAAAAAGATTTAATCTGCTGGCTTTCAACTCGATCCAACTTCACCGGACCTAACAAATTGTCGACAAAAAAACGGTATGCCTTTTCTGTCGGTATCCGACCTGCGGAAGTATGAGGTTGATCCAAGTAGCCTTCGGTTTCTAATAACGCCATCTCATTTCGAATTGTCGAAGATGAAACACCCACACATTCAGATCTTGCGACCAAACTTGAACCAACCGGTTGAGCAGTTTCTATATAAGCCTCAACCACGGCTCCCAGAATTCCTGCTTTTCTTTCGTCTAGCATTCTTCGGATGTTACTCCCATTGTCGGCAATTTTGAGAATTTTATATTTTTTGTTTCATTCTTCAAGGCTTAAAGCCGAAACGAAAGCCTCTTGTGGAACATCAACACGTCCTATCGACTTCATTTTTCTTTTACCCTGTTTCTGTTTTTCCAACAATTTCCTCTTCCGTGTTATATCCCCTCCGTAAAGTTTTGCCGTTACATCTTTTCTGAAAGCCTTCACCGTCTCACGAGCTATTATTCGTCCACCAATAGTCGCTTGTATAGGTACTTCAAACTGTTGGCGCGGAATTAGATCTTTCAGTCTTTCTGCCATTTTTCTTCCGTACTCATAAGAAGCGTCTCTGTGGACAACAGCACTGAAAGCATCCACTGGTTCTCCTTGCAGTAAAATATCTACCCTGACAAGGTCAGATTCCATGTATCCGGCGGGTTCATAGTCAAGACTTGCATAACCCTGTGTTCTACTTTTCAGCTGGTCGAAGAAGTTGAGAACTACTTCGGCTAAAGGGAGTCGGTATCTCAGTTCGATGCGTTCAGGCGAGAGGTAGGACAACTTATCCAGCTCACCTCTTCGACCTTGACATAGCTCCATCAGAGTTCCTGTGTACTCTGAAGGGGATATCAGCGTGGTTGACAACCATGGTTCTTCAATAGATGAAATTTCCACCGCTGGCGGCAGTTCACACGGGTTGTCAATTTCTTGGATTTTTCCATTTGTCTGAGTTACACGATATTTCACTGAAGGTGCTGTGGTTATTAGATTCAGATCAAATTCTCTTTCAAGACGCTCTCGGACTATCTCCATATGAAGTAGACCCAAAAAGCCGCACCTGAAACCAAAACCGAGGGCAGACGATGTATCCGGCTCAAAGGTGAAACTGGAGTCATTAAGTCGAAGTTTTTCTAAAGCGTCCCTTAAATCGCCAAAATCATCACCGTCGATTGGATATAAACCACTGAATACCATCGGTTTCGGTTCTTGATACCCAGATAAGGCGAACTCACTTCCACCGCTTGCAGTTGTTATTGTCTCCCCTGATCTGGCTTCTCCGACGTCTTTGATTCCCGCTAGCACATAACCAACTTCACCTGCTCCCAAACTTCCAACAGGTGTCATCTCTGGGCGCCAAACTCCAACTTCGTCAAGTTGGTGATTCGTTCCAGCCTGCATGAATCTAACTGACATTCCACTGTCTAAACGTCCTTGCATTATCCGGACCGAAGAAACTACGCCACGGTATTGATCAAAGTGACTATCAAATACGAGCGCTTGGAGAGGCAGATCGTCATTCGTCTCAGGAACTGGTGTCCTTTCCACAACGGCGTCAAGGAGTTCCGGGACCCCTTCACCTGTTTTTGCACTGATTCTGAAAACATCATTAGCGGAAATTCCCAGAGCTTTTTCTATTTCGTCTGCATATCGATCAGGTTCCGCTGCCGGTAAATCAATCTTGTTTAAGACCGCTACTATTTCTAAATCGTGTTCAAGCGCTTGATAGCAGTTTGCAAGGGTCTGGGCTTCAATTCCTTGCGCTGCATCGACTACCAGTATCACACCTTCGCAAGCAGCCAATGAACGACTTACTTCGTAACCGAAATCAACATGACCGGGCGTGTCAATAAGGTTTATGACAGAGTCTTTCCAATCAAGTCTTACACTTTGAAGTTTTATTGTTATGCCTCTCTCTCGTTCCAGGTCCATCGAGTCGAGATATTGGGCTCTCATGTTTCTTTCATCAACTGCGCCGCATAGTTCCAACATCCGATCAGCCAGTGTGGACTTCCCATGATCGATATGGGCGATAATCGAAGTGTTGCAGATCTTTTTATTACTCATCACTGCCGACCGTACATTCTCAAGAGTTAAATTAGGTGAATTAAATTGGATTCTTTAATTTCTTTTAATACCAGTATTTAACTTAACACGCTAGGATTAATGGCTGCTGAAAGAAAAGGTTTATTCCGTGGCAAATATTAAGAGTCAGATAAAACGAAACCGTCAAAACGAGGTTAGACGCTTACGAAACCGGTCTGTTCGCTCGGAGATGCGGACGCTTCTCAAAGCAGCCAAAGAATCCGGTACAGATGCAGAAACGGTTGCTGCTATAAAGAAAATAGATAAAGCTGCTGCTAAAGGTGTAATACACGCAAATAAAGCATCACGTGAAAAGTCTAGACTTCAGAAAAATTTGAATAACAATAGTTAAATCTCATCTCATTGCCGCTAATCGGGCTACAAGTATCTCAACAACCAATTCAGGCGGCCAACCTTTTTTTCCTTTCAGATCAAGGTCTGCTTCCGAGATGAGTCCTATGGCTCTGAATATGTTATTTTTTCCCAATTTTCGAGAAGTGGAGAGAATTTTTTTCGCCGGATAAGCACTGATTGACAGTGTGGTCGCTACTGATTTTTCGTCTTCAAGCCCTGAACCTTCAACGCGTAACATTTTTTCATAGTGCGAGTGCAGAAGAGCTAGAACCCCTAAAGGGTGTCTTCCGTCTGCCGCAAGCATCCGTTTGAGCCTCTCTAACGCCTCTCTTATATTCCCTGCGTCAATAGAGTCTGTCAGATCCCAGGGCATAACAGATCCGGCTGCTCCGAGATAAGGCTCAACATCTTGGATCTGCAATGTTTCACCATGACTGTATACGGAAGCTAATACTTTCAGAAGAGAAACAACTCTTGTTCTTTCTTCCCCGAAATGATCTGCTACACGTTTCCGAGCCTCCACAGAGAGCTTTATAGGAGACTGATTAAGTTCCCCTGAAAGCCACTTCTCGGCGTCTTTTCCTTTTCCTGTTGTAAGTTTTTCTAAAATCCCTCCAGATTTTTCAATTGCCTCAACAAGATTCTTAGGAACAGGTGACAACCTCTGCTGTTGGGGAACGTTCCCTTTCTCCCAAACAAGTATCAAAGTAGTTGTTTCCAGAGGTGACTGTAAATATTGAACTAATGGCTCGAGGTCATCTTTTTTGCCGAAGCGCCCCATATGGCGAGCCACCACAACTCTGCCATCAGTTAAAAAAGGTGCCGTTTGAGCTGCATCAACCAGTTTGCTTATATGAAACTGTTCCACAAGACGGTAATTTTCCTCAGTCAGCTCCTCCAATGCGAAAGCTTTGTCCTGGCCGTCTAGAGCTTTTTCTATGTGCGCATTCAATGACCTCGTAAGCAACACATCGTCGTCTCCGGATATGAGAACTACTGGAACCTTAGTCATTCCTTTATTTACTCATCTTTCAATTTTTGCAAATTCCATAACACCATCTTCGAGAGGAGTATTACGCGAAAGCATTTTCTTATCTTTGTAAAAATCCTGTGTGTTTAACCAAGGTTCACGATCTCCCTGTTTGGGCATTTCAGACATCGAACGCTTCATGTAGCCGGAAGAAAACCCTTCTATCCAATCTCTTCGCGGCATGTCCATGTCGCTTTCCCTGAGTCGTGGAGTCGCTTTTTGAGTTCCTGTTTTCCTCATATGATTCAGAACACGGCATGCATAAGAGCTGTTTATGTCTGCCCTTAACGTCCAAGAAGCATTTATGTAGCCAAAAGTAGAAATCAAATTAGGTACATCTGAGTATGCGAGACCTTTGTATATCCATGTTTTTGAAAAATCAACAGGGTGACCATCTATCGTGAAATCAACCTCACCCAGTGTCACAAGGTTTAGACCTGTTGCAGTGACAATAATGTCGGCTTGCATTTCTTCACCTGTTTTAAGCAATATTCCATCTTGAGTGAAGCATTCGATAGTTTCGGTGACTACTGAAACTTTTCCTTTTCTAATTACTCTGAACAAATCGCCATTTGGTACCAAACAAAGACGTTCATCCCACGGATTGTAGGAGGGTGTGAAATGACGTTTGATGTCATATTCAGGACCTAAAGCCATTCGAACACCTTCAAGTAATTTCTCTTTGATTTTCTCAGGATCTTTTCGGGTCATTTTGTATATGTAATTCTGACCGAAAATGTTCTTCTTTCTTGTGAGATAATATGCGATCCTTTCAGGGAATATTTTCCTCAAAAAAGCAGAAAAAGAATCGTGATCGGGACGTGCCACAACATAAGTCGGTGACCTTTGCAACATGACCACATGATCGGCTCTTTCGGCAATTGCTGGTACGAGAGTTACTGCTGTTGCACCTGAACCAATGACAACAACTCTTTTATCTGAATAATCGAGGTCTTCCGGCCACTCCTGTGGGTGGATGATGGTTCCCGAGTAGTTTTCTATTCCTTCAAAAGGAGGGGTGTAACCTGATTTGTAGCTGTAATAACCTGAGCACATTAAAAGAAAATTGGATGTGTAGTTACTTGTCTCTCCGTTTTCTGTATTCGTGACTTTCAGCGTCCAAAGAGCTTTCTCACTTGACCATTCAGCCGAAGATACAAGATGGTTGAAACGAATTTTTTCTTTTATTCCAAATTCATTGACCGTTTCTTCGAGATACTCGAGAATAGCAGGACCATCTGCAATTGATTTAGCTGCTTTCCAGGGCTTGAAGCTGAAGCCTAAAGTATGCATGTCGCTGTCTGAACGTATTCCCGGATAACGAAACAAGTCCCATGTTCCTCCCAGATTTGGTCTGCCTTCAAGTAGTACAAACGACCTGTCCGGACATTCTTTTTGAAGACGGTAAGCGGACCCAATACCTGAGATACCCGCCCCGACGACTATGACGTCAAAAAAGTTTTCTTCTGTCATTTCTCTCTCTGTTGTACTCACTAATAGTTAGTTTAGGTGCTGTATTCATCTCATAATCCCACCGCCGTCAATTACTATTGACTGTCCATTCACTCTCATGGAAGATTCCGCGGAAAGCCAGACAACGGTCTCAGCAATCTGCTCTGGTTGAATAAGTTCACCTGTGGGGGAAATCCTCTCAAGGGTTCGCTTAGCTCGATCTGTCAGTTCCCCGTTCTCGTCTTTAATCATCGGCGTATCGACCAGACCTGGAAGAATAGCGTTACAGCGAATTCCCAGATGTCCATATTCAGCCGCAACCGATTTTGTTATTCCCAGAACCCCGTGCTTAGCCGCAGTGTAATGCGCTTGCCCAGGAGCTGGAACTAAGCCAGCTCCTGAAGAAGTATTAACAATCGTCCCTCCGGAACCAGATCCGACCATATGTTCAATTTCATATTTCATACAGATAAAAATCGAAGTTAGGTTCGTTTCGATCATCTGGTGCCACTCTTGCATTTCGAGTTCATGAAACTTGCTGCTTGGATGATTAATACCTGCATTGTTGAAAGCGATGTCCAACCTCCCATTCTTGGAGATAATTTCATTTAGTGCGAATTCAACTTCGACCTCTTTTGTTACATCAACACAGTGCAATGAAAAATCAGATTCTAACTTTTCTAGAATTTTTGAAGTTGAGATAAGTTTCTCATGATCTATGTCGATTAGCGCCACATGTGAAACCCCTTCTTTTACAAAAGCTTCTGCTGTTGACTGCCCAATGCCACTTCCCGCTCCTGTTACTAGTGCGATTTTCCCCTCTAGTGCTTTCACATGATTTCCTTCCTCATCTAACAATCTAAGATCTCCGCTTCATTTTCTCATTGAAATATGTAGGATGCGAATCGTTACTAATTGCTCTTTTTTGTCTATGAATTTGAATGGAGGTTTCATGACAGTCTCATCTTGGGATGACTACCCTGTCCACCAGTCGGCCAATTTCATCTCTCATCCCGCTACCAGCGATAGAAACTTTTATGATCGTTATTATTTTAATCTTCATTCTTGTTCCGACGAATTGTTCGCCATCTTCGGACTTGGTCAATACCCCAATCTAGGTGTAACGGATGCTTTTATAGATATCAGACACAAAGACAAGCAACACATTGTCAGATGTTCAACTGAGCTAGTTGACCGTTCTGAAATAAAAGTTGGTCCTATATCTATAGAGGTGATTGAACCTCTTAAAAAGTTACGTGTCTTATGTGAACCTACTGAACACTCGGTTTCCATGGATGTGACTTGGGAGGCTTCCATGCCTGCACATGCTGAACCCAACCAGTACATACGAAACAAAGGAAGAGTTGTATTCGACACACAACGTTTTGCGCAAAATGGCAGATGGAACGGTGAAATAACAGTAGCTGATCAAAAGTACGAGGTTTCATCTGAAACTTGGTGGGGAGCGCGTGATCGTTCTTGGGGGATCCGTCCAGTTGGTGAACCTGAAGGAGATGGAATACGCCAAGGAACCAACGTAATGAGCGGCATGTGGAATTACTTCCCTATGCAGTTCGAAGACCATTCAATTCTCTACATGTGCCACGAACAGGAGGATGGAACTCGACTTCTGGAAGAAGCGGTAAGAATCTGGAATGACGGAGACAAGACTGAATGGCTGGGAAGACCGGAGTGGAAACACGAAATGATCTCGGGTACACGTTTACTTGAGAAGTCTACAATTTGTTTTGATGAAGCTCCGGGATCCTCTTTTGAAGTTGAATGTGAATCTCTTTTACCAAACTGGGTTTCGATCGGTACGGGTTATGGAATTGACTCTGACTGGAGACACGGAATGCACCAAGGTAAAGATGTGGTACAAGGTTTGATTCTTGAAGTCGATGAGATTAAAACCTTGGCACAGTACGGAATCGTGGATCATGTTGGACGTTTCTCTTACGATGGCAACGTCGGATTTGGTCTCTACGAGCATGGTTTTTTCGGACCCTTTTCCCCAATGGGACTAGATGACAGAGGTTCCTTAGCTCCTTAGAATGAAAAATTGAAGACTTTTTGTTCAGCAATTGCACTTGAGGGTTAAGTGCAACTATTTTCATTTGATGTCCGAAGATACCGAAATAGCAGACCTTTCCGCTGAAGCCGAACAGTCTTTCAGGGAAAAGGTTTCAGATTTTCTTGAAAAAAACTGTGATCGAGTTGGCGAATCAGAAGCGACTCTGGAGGATGATCCAGCGCGTGTCGCTGAATGCAGGAACTTTCAACAGGAACTTTTTTCTTCCGGATTAGCGGCGTTGAGTTACTCGAAGGAATTTGGTGGTGCTGGACTGACAAAGAAACATCAGGAGATTTTCGATCAAATAGCCAGAGACTGGCGACTCCCTAATGGACCTCTGTACATATCACATGGAATGTGCCTTCCCATGCTTGATCAGTACGGTACAGCGAAGCAGAAAAATACTTATATGGAGGATTGCATTTCCGGTAAGACAATCTGGTGTCAGTTGTTTTCAGAGCCGGGTGCTGGATCGGATGTCGCGGGACTCTCAACACGGGCGACTAAAGATGGAGATGAATGGGTTATCTCAGGGCAAAAAGTTTGGACCTCAGGTGCTCACTATGCGGATTTAGGTCTAGTTGTCGCTAGAACTGATCCCTCCTTGCCGAAACATCAAGGGCTTTCAATGTTTATAGTCGATTTGACCGATCCGGATGTGGAAGTTAGACCATTGCGTCAAATTTCTGGTGGTAGCGGCTTCAACGAAGTGTTTTTCAACGAAACCAGAATTCCTTTGGAAAATCTGCTTGGTGATCTTAATCAAGGTTGGAATTTAGCGGTTTCGATGTTGATGTTTGAACGCGTTTCTATAGGGGCAGGCAGTGGTTCTTTAACAGCAGACAGGAGTCCTGTGCTTATCGAATTAGCAAAAGATCTGGACAAAAACTCTGATCCGTATATCAGACAAATTCTCTCAGATCTTTGGATTCGAGAAAAAATCCGTCGCTTTATCGGACAACGCGTCCGTGACTCTGTGGCAGCGGGGCGTGTTCCCGGACCTGAAGGCTCAATTGCTAAACTAAATGGTTCTCTTCTGGCTCGTCTTTTCAGAGATGCTTCCATGCAAATTGTTGGCACTAATGGTCAGGCTTGGGAAATTGAGGATGAAGATGCTGAAAAGTGGGCTGTGGGGTGTTTAGCTGCTTCTGGCGTAAGCATCGCTGGTGGCACCGATGAAGTGCAGCGTAATATTATTGGGGAAAGAGTCCTTGGTTTGCCTAAAGAACCCGATCCTTATAAGGGTGCTTCTTGGGATTCTGTTCCGCGAAATTAACTTTTCATTGCATACTTAAATGCGATCAATTTGAAAGGTCCGCATGTTTATTGATTTAACTGAAGAGCAAGAATCACTTCGCAAAGAACTCGAGTCTTACTTCAACGATTTGATGACTCCTGAAGTCAGGGAACAGGTAAAAAGTGCGGATTTTTCTGAGAACAAGCCCTACAAAGAACTAATAAGAAAAATAGGTCAAGACGGGTGGCTTGGAGTTGGCTGGCCCATCGAGCACGGTGGAAAGGGATTTACGCCAATAGAGCAATATATTTTTTTCAACGAGTCACAAGCCGCATGGTGTCCGATACCTTTTCTCACGACTAATACTGTTGGCCCAACAATTCGAGATTTTGGCACCGATGAACAGAAAGATTTTTTTCTGAAGAAAATACTTGCAGGAGAAGTCCATTTTTCTATTGGGTATTCAGAACCAGAAGCAGGAACTGACCTTGCCTCTCTCAAAACACGGGCAATAAGAGATGGTGATGATTGGATCATCAATGGTCAGAAATTGTATACAAGTCTGGCTTACAATGCAGATTACATTTGGCTTGCGGCCCGAACTGATACAGAAGCACCTGGACACAAAGGAATCACTCTCTTCTTGGTTGACACTAAAGATCCCGGATTTTCTATACAGCCTTTTGAAACTTTCGGAGCTGCTGACACAACTGCGACGTTCTATGACAATGTCAGAGTTCCGGACAGTATGAGAATCGGCGAGATAAACGGAGGCTGGAATTTAATTACCAGCCAACTCAACCATGAAAGAGTTTCATTGTTTGCTGCCGGTCGTATGGTGAGGCTTGTTAGAGATGCAGTTGACTGGGCAACAAACAATTTTCTTGCTGATGGAAGAAGAGTAATAGATCAGGAATGGGTTCAAGTGAAGCTTGCAGAGTGTCGATCTCTTGTTCGATACCTTGATCTTCTCAATTGGGAAGTTGCTTACGCAAATACGAACGGAAAAATGAGCCCTGCGGATGCATCTGCAATTAAAGTACACGGTTCCGAATCAATGCACCGAATCTACACTCAGTTGACTGAAGTGATTGGTGCTACCGGGCATCTTATAGAAGGTGACTCAGGGTCAGATTTAGCATCACAAATCGAGAACGGTTACAGATCAGTTTGGGTTTTGACTTTCGGCGGTGGAACCAATGAGATCCAAAGAGACATCATCGGAATGGCGGGGCTAGGTCTTCCGCGGGAAAAGCGACGCAGGTGAGGTCAGGTAATGAATTTTGATCTACCCGAGGAGCACAATGAAGTCGCAGAGTTGACGACAAGAATTCTGGAAGACCACGTCAATATAGAAAACTTGAGAGAAATAGAAGCCGCAGGTGATTGGTTTGATCGTGCTTTATGGGAAAAATTTGTTTCATCTGGGATTATCGGCGTAACACTCAATGAAGACGTAGGTGGTTCTGGTTTAGATATTCTCGCTCTAGTCTGCATATTACGTTCACAAGGTCAATATGTGGCTCCAATTCCACTTCTTCCCAACTTGGTTTCTGCGATGACAGTTGACAAATTTGGCTCTAAAGAGCACAGAGAATCGTTGCTTCCAGAAGTTATAAATGGTTCCAAACTTTTAACTTTTGCATCTCAAGAATTTCTTAATGATCAGTTCATGGAGCCTCACACAGAATTTAAAGATGGTGTTATAACTGGGAAAAAATTGGTCGTTGAATATGCTAATCACTCAGATTCAGCTTTAGTAACAGTAACTACTGACGAAGGACCAGCTGTTTGCATTGTAGATCTTAAAGATCCCAGCATCGCTATGAGTTCATCTGATTCAACTCGTGGTGAACCGCTATGGGAAATTTCGTTTACTGAGACACCTGCGGAAAAACTTGCTGGAATTGAAAGTGTTCTATGGCTTTTTCAAGTTTCACTTGTGGGTCTTTGTGCCACACAACTTGGAGTAACTGAAACTGCTCTTAAAATGACTGCGTCTTACACGAGTGAAAGAGAACAGTTCGGAAGACCATTAGCTACTTTTCAAGCTGTAACTCAACGTCTTGCCGATCAATTTATAAATGTTGGGGGAATTAGACTTACGACCTTTTCTGCCGCTTGGCGCCTAAGTGCAGATCTGGATGCCCTCGAAGATACTCTCATTGCTAAATGGTGGGCCTCAGAACGTGCTACGGAAATAGCCCATGCTAGTCAACACTGCCATGGAGGAATGGGGGTATCCAAAGACTATCCCCTTCATCGATACACACTATGGAATAAACACATTACAACCTCACTAGGAGCGGGAACTCAGACACTACGGTCTTTGGGAGTCCTTTTGGCTTCAGAGCAGTGAAATGCCCCATCACGATCTTTTAATTATCGGCGCTGGTTCAGGCAACACGATTATAGGACCGGAACACGACCATCTTGACATTGCTATAGCCGAACCCGCAGAATTTGGTGGAACATGCATGAACCGTGGTTGTATACCTTCAAAAATGCTTGTTTATGCTGCGGACCTTTCACTTAACACCGAGAGCGCAAAGAGACTTGGTGTCCATTCTTCATTGTCCAATATTGACTGGCTGGGAATCCAAAAACGTATTTTCGGACGGATCGACCCAATAGCAGAAGCAGGTCTTGCATACAGGGAAACGCTTGAAAATGTAAGTGTGTACCGGGATAGGGCTTCTTTTACTTCCGAAAAGACTCTTGACTTAGCTGGAACTGAGGTTTCAGCTGACCAGATAGTAATAGCAGCAGGAGCTCATCCAGTTATTCCAGAATTTAAAGGGTTAAATGAGACGCCTTTCCACACCTCTGATTCGATCATGCGTATAGATGCTTTACCGGAGCGACTTGTAATTATTGGTGGTGGATTTATCGCCATTGAAATGGCCCATATTTTCGGATCTTTCGGTTCTGAGGTGAAACTTATTTTGCGCGGTGAGGAATTCCTCAGTGAAGCTGATCCTTCTATTCGAGAGCGAATTACCGATATTTACTCTGATAGATTCACTGTTTATTTATCTGAAACAGTTGAGCAAGTTTCACACAATGAAAACTTTATTCTTGATCTGAAAGAAGCTGGAACCGTTGAAGCAGACCAGCTATTAATCGCAACAGGTCGCGCTCCGAATACCGGGTTTTTGAAACCTCAAAGAGGTGGTATCGAGTGTGATGAGGACGGTTATGTATTAACTGATGAATATTTGCGTACTACCGCACAGGGGGTGTGGGCTTTGGGTGATGTCACAAACCCTCTTCAACTGAAACATACTGCTAATGCAGAGGCAAGAATCATTGCCCACAATCTTTTGGATCAAAATAATCTGAAAAAAATTGACCGTTCTGTAATTCCTAAAGCAGTTTTTGGAAATCCTCAAATAGCTAGTGTGGGCTTTACAGAAGATGAGCTGTTGCAAAGAGGAGCTACTTACAAGAAGTCCATTCGGAACTACTCTGATACTGCATTTGGATGGGCAATGGAAGACGAACATGGATTTGTCAAATTGTTGATGGATCCCGCTAGTCGACTTCTTCTTGGCGCTCATCTCATTGGTTATCAAGCCTCTACCCTCATACAACAATTGATCACAGCGATGAGTGAATCTATTACGGTTGATGAATTGGCAAAAAACCAGCTTTACGTTCATCCAGCTCTTACAGAGGTGGTCGAACAGGCATTGCTAGGTTTCGAAGAATAGTTACACAGGGAGAAAAATGGAAAATCTAGTTGGAAAAACGGCGCTAATCACTGGAGGCGCTTCTGGAATAGGTCTATCGGTAGGTAAACGTTTAGCTGAATCTGGAATGAAAGTAGCGCTCGCAGATATTGAAATCCCGACTCTGGAAAAGGCGGTGTCTGAGTTAAAAGGACCCGGTCTCGAAGTAATGGGTATTCATTGCGACGTAAGTGACCTGAGTTCTGTAGAGGAAATGAAAAATAAAGTAGAAGAAACTTTTGGATCCCCCGGAGTTGTGTGTCTAAATGCAGGAGTAGGATTCGGCGCTTCAATTTCAGAAGCGACAATAGGTGACTGGGAATGGGTTATTGGAGTTAATTTATGGGGCATTATTAATGGTTTGAATAGTTTTCTCCCGGCGTTACGAGAAATGAATGACGGTCATATAGTTATAACTGCGTCAATCGCTGGTCATATATCCATACCGAATCTCGGTCCATACAACGCAACAAAATTTGCTGCTGTAACAATCGCAGAGACACTACGTCAGGAACTTAGAGTTGAGAACTCCTCTGTCGGTGTGAGCTGTCTCTGTCCTGGTTTCGTATCTACAAACATCTGGAACTCGGAGAGAAATAGACCGGAAAACCTGATCAAAGGTTCCTCTTTTGATTTATCTGATGCAGACCTTCTTCAACGGGAAGCTTTCATGGAGTGGATTTATGCGAACGCTAAACAACCATCTGAAGTAGCTGAACTCGTCTACGAAGCCATTGTAAATAATCACTTCTGGATCTTCACAGACGATCAGCACATAAATGCGGTTAAGTCACGGCATTCTTCGATTGTCACTGGTGATGAATTACCAGAACCGTCACCCCTTATAACAGATCTCTAACTTAAGGCTTTTTTGCCCTATCGCGTGCCCATCTGTAATCCGATTTACCGTTAGGTCCGCGCTTTAGTTTCTCAACAAAGACAACGCTTTTAGGTACTTTGTAGCCTGCTAATCGCTTTTTTGCGTCATTAAGTATCTCTAATTCACTAATTGTTTCACCGCTTCTGATTTCCACGACTGCTGTGACTGCCTCACCCCAACGATCGTCAGGTAAACCGACGACATTGCAGTCAATCACCGCGGGATTTATTTTTAGAGCTTCTTCAACTTCTTCAGGAAAAACTTTTTCCCCTCCCGTATTTATACATTCCGAACCTCTACCTAAAAGTGTAATCGAGCCATCTTTTTCAACAGAGGCCCAATCTCCAGGTATCGACCATCTCCTGCCATTAATAGTTGGAAAAGTTTTTTCTGTCTTCTCTGGGTCTTTGTAATACCCCACAGGCAGTGGATAACCCAAGGCGAGTTTACCTATCTGCTTTGAACCAGGTTCGAGCTCCTGCCCATCTTCTGTGATAACTCTCGTGTGCTCACCTAAATAGAAACGTGCTGTCCCTGTGTCCTTTCTTTTTCTAGAGGTTACTTGTTTGCCCATTCCGGTTCCTTCGCTGGAACCCAAAGCATCCAAAATAGTGCAGTTGTGCATATTTAAAAGTCTCTCTTTTAAGGGGGCGCTGAACATGACACCGGAAGACATCACAAGTCGAAGTGAGGAAATATCCCAACTTGTACTATTTTCAATAGACGTTTCAAGTTCTTCAATCATCGGCCGGGCGAATGCATCACCGACGATCGTCAGCATTGTTATTCTGCACTTTTCAACCATTTCCCAGAGTTCCGCAGGGTTGAATGTTCTTGAGGAAAGAGTTGCTACTAGACCACCATGCGTATGTGTGCTTAAAGCAGTCAAACTTGAAGTCCCGTGCATCAATGGCGCTGCACAAAGTTGTCTTATTTCTTTGCCGGAATGAGTAATTCTCTTAGCGATATCACCTGCTTCTCTTGGATTCTCTGGAATTTTTTCACCTAGTGATCGGAAAGTCTCTCCCATACCACCAATAAGCCCTGAATGTGACCACATTACGGCTTTCGGACTTCCGGTTGTCCCTCCTGTGTAAAGAAACCACAGATCGTCACCAGATCTTTCCACTCGTTTCAAAGGTTCATTGCTGATCGCTTCTTTGTAGTTGATAATCCAATCTTCTTCGCTTCCTTCCCCTATCCTCACAAAAGCTTTTAGCTTTGGGCACCTACCTCGAACCGATTCAACTCTTTCACTCAAACTCGAGTCAAACAATATTGCTTCCGCGTCCGCATTATTCAATATGTATGCAAGCTCTTCGTCCAAATATCGATAATTAACATTCGCCGGAACCGCTCTTATTTTGAAAGCAGCAAATTGCCCCTCCAGGTACTCAGGTCCGTTGTAACAATAGAAAGCTACTTTCGAATCACGTTTTAAACCTTTTTCGGAAAGTGTTCTCGCCAAAGAAGCTGAATTTTTTTCAAATTCTTCCCATGTTCTTGAAGTTTCAAAGGTAGAAATTGCCGGTAGATCGCCTATTTGGTCGGTTATTGCTTCCCATGCCGTAGCAATATTTAAATCCACATATTTGGCTGACACACTTTGATGGTATCGCAGTCATTTAATGAGACCTAGCCTGACCCCAAAGCCCTCTATGATCTATATATGGGAAATAGTTTCGGTTCTCTGTTTAAAATCTCCACGTGGGGTGAAAGCCATGGGGGCGGTGTCGGTGTAGTAATCGATGGCTGTCCTTCAATGCTGCCTTTAGATGAAACAGACATCCAACGTGATTTAGATAGACGTCGTCCAGGGCAAAGCAAAATTACTACGCAACGAGATGAAACAGATAGCGCCGAAATACTCTCCGGAGTTTTCGAAGGTAAAACGCTAGGTACTCCTATTGCAATCCTTGTTCGAAACGAAGATGCAAGACCTGATGCTTACGAACACTTAAAGAACACTTATCGCCCCTCCCATGCTGATTTTACTTATGATGCGAAATACGGTGTTCGCAACTGGCAAGGAGGTGGTCGTTCAAGCGCCCGGGAAACAATTGGAAGAGTAGCGGCGGGTGCAGTAGCCAGAAAACTCTTAGCTGAGTCGACTGACATGGAAGTTCTTGCCTGGGTTTCGCAAATTCATGAGATCAGAGCTGATGTCAATACTGAGACTGTCAGTTTTGATGACATCGAATCACAGATAACTCGTTGCCCCGACAGCGAAGCATCAGAAGCGATGGTTTCGGCAATCACAGAAGCAAAAAAAGCTGGGGATTCACTTGGTGGAACAATTACATGTTTGATTCGAGGTGTTCCAGCAGGGTTAGGAACCCCCGTTTTTGACAGAATCGAAGCTGACCTTGCTAAGGGGATGCTTTCACTACCCGCCACAAAGGGTTTTGAGATCGGAAGTGGTTTTTCTTCTATCACTATGAAAGGGAGCGAACACAACGACGGGTTTGAGCCTGGTGAACATAATCCAGTCACCACTTCAAATAACTCAGGAGGAGTTCAAGGGGGAATAACGAATGGTTCTGAAATCATTTTCCGTGTTGCATTTAAGCCCACAGCCACGATTTCCTCACCTCAAGAAACAGTCAATGACGAAAACAATCCCGTAACCCTGGAAGCGAAAGGGAGACACGATCCTTGCGTTTTACCTAGAGCCGTACCTATGGTTGAAGCCATGGCGCTTCTTGTCATAACAGACCATTGGTTAAGAGATCAATCAGTACGAATTTTAGACCAGTGAAATTTTCTCGAGTAATTAAACTGCATACAGGAGGTAAGTGAATGAATACTGAAAAAGAGATAGAAGCCTCACAAAGATTCCAAACAGATTTACCTTTGATGCATGAAATACCAGTTTTTGGCAATGTTGAAGACGAGAGAAAACACCGAAAGGAACGCTTAGCGGCCGCATTCAGGATTTTCGGTAAATATGGTTTCAGTGAAGGAGTAGCTGGGCATATAACAGTTAGAGATCCCGAAGAAACTGACTGTTTTTGGGTCAACCCATTCGGAATGAGCTTCAGTCACATTTCAGTTTCTGACCTTCTACTTGTGAATCATAATGGTGATGTTGTTGAAGGAAACTATGCAGTTAATCAGGCAGCATTNGCAATCCACTCGGGAATTCATATGGAAAGACCTGAAATTGTTGCAGCTGCACACTCACATTCGATTTTTGGTAAGGCGTTTTCCTCATTAGGNAAAATGCTTGACCCACTGACACAAGACAGTTGCATTTTTTATAACAATCATGTTTTATTCGATGATTTCACAGGCGTGGTACTCGACCCTCTTGAAGGAAAAAGAATTGCCGCAGCTTTGGGTAATTGCAAGGCTGCGATACTAAAAAATCACGGTCTCCTTACTTTAGGAGAGACGGTTGACGAAGCGCTTTGGCTTTTCGTGACTATGGAAAGAACCTGCCAGGCTCAACTACTTGCTGAAGCCGCCGGAACTCCACTCCCAATAGACGATGAGACTGCAACACTAACCAACAAACAAGTCGGTAATGCTTTTTCGGGCTGGTTCAGTGCCCAACCTTTATTCGACAAAATTTTAATCGACGAACCAGACCTGCTCGACTAAATAATCAAGCCGCGTCGGATAAGAAAAGTCTTTCGATATCACTTCTGTATAGGATCCGGATACTCAAATCAGGACGCTGTGCTTGCAATCTTCTTACTTTGCGGTTCTTTCTGGTGACCAGTGACTGTTTCAATGTCGTCACCTCCAAATAGAGATTGTGCTCTGGCAAATAGAAATCTGGCGTAAAAGCCGATCTGGGTTGACCCTTAGAATCTCTTTCTAATACAAAAGTTGTGGGCTCATATTCCCATTTGATTTCGTAGAAGTCCAACAACTGGGCTATTTTTTCTTCAGACTCATGAGCGAATGAAGTTGAAGATCTTCTCGTAGGAAATTTGTGGACTTCACTCATTAAATAGAAAATCCCCTAACTCTGAAATCACTACTGCCCAACAGCTTTGCCATCAATCTCTGTACTGGTTTCTTCGATATCAGCACCAGGGAAAAGTTCAACGATCTTCGCGTCTAGGTCTTCCTTGACGCCAGCCATCGGAAGAATGTTTAACACTCCTTGACCATTGTGCAAAAGATCGATTATTTCGTCTTCACCGCGTTGGACCATTACAGAAGAACCTTGAATTACCAAATTCACCTGAACAACATCTTCATCAAGTTTCTCTTCAAGAAATTCGAATACTCTCCTAATCAAAGCCAAACGGATACCTGCATCGATTAAAGCCTTCACAGCTTTTAACTTAAGCAAATCCCGGTAAGAGTATCTCCTTCTTGTCCCACTGCCGCTAGCGTCGGACAGAGAAGGTCTTATAAGTTCAGTTCTGGCCCAATAGTCCAACTGTCTGTAAGTAATACCGACAATTTTCCTGGCTTCGTCACCGCTATAACCTTGTTCTTTAGCCATGTTCTTCCCTCTCTCGCGCGAAAACAGCTAAACAAACTTGTATTTCGCTCAGAGAACTACATCAATGTTATTCTACAGGATAGACGCTAAGAATCTTTAGGTCAACAATCGAACTGTGTAAAGATTCTTGTTAACCCGTTTCAACCCGCGAAATCATCAGGATTTACATTGTCTAAAAATTCGCGAAACTCTTCTACTTGAACATCCGTAATTGGTTCTTCTTGTTCAGGAGGTGCGATATATCCGGCTTCTTCCAGTACATCCTCTTCAACAAAAACATCCGCTCCCATTCGAACTGCCAATGCTATTGCATCCGAGGGTCTTGCTGACAGAGCCTCCACTCCCGCTGGTCCCCTTAAATAAATGTCTGAATAAAAAGTACGGTCACGTAGTTGTGTGATCACGACTCTTTCCAGAGTGGCGGAAAATGACTCTAATACTGTAACGAAAAGATCATGGGTCATTGGTCTGGGTGGCTCCTGGCCTGCAAGAGTCAAACCTATCGCTGTAGCTTCGGGTAAACCTATGAATATAGGCAACAGCCTCTCTCCCTCTTTCTCACGAAGAAGGATCACAGGCGTGTTGGAGGGAAGAACTTGCTGAACTCCAATCACAACCATTTCATTCATCACTTACTCCAAAACTGCAAACTTAGCACTTAACTGTTTCTTTACCATGGGCGATTTTTAAAATTTCGTCAACCAGCTTTGATTCGCCCTTAGCGAACTCTTCATCAAGAATTGCTTGATTAGCCGAGACAACTGATGGGAGGTTCCTGAACATTCCCAAATGGTCAATTCCGTATCCAACAATAAAACCTTCTTGCAGTACAAAACCAGAATATTCAACTTCGACGGGTAGGACACGCCGATCAGAGCGATCAAAAAGAGTGCAAACTCTGACCTCCGCTGGTTGGTGAGTCTCGAGATGATTTCTTAGAAAATTAAGCCGAAACCCCGTATCCACTACATCTTCGACGAGCAAGACGTTGCGACCGGCCACATCAATACCTAAATCCCTCGTTAAGCGGACTCTTCCGGTATTTTCTTGAAAAGAAGTCAAAGCTAGGAAATCTATTTCTATACCATGTCTGAGTTCTCTCACCAGGTCAGCCAGAAAAGGCAGACACCCTTTGAGCACTCCTACGACAACGTCACCTTCACCAAGATAATCATCGAGCTCAGAAGCTAACTCACGAACCCTGCATTCAATTTCTTGTTCGTTTTGTAATAATTTTGGAAAATCCATCTACCAAGTTTCTAGTCCATCCAGAGAGAGTTTTAGTAGACACTTGTGAATTTCTCTGCCTAAAGTAACAACTTCATCCAACTCTCTTTTCGCTTCAACTCTCGATTTAAGATCTCCACTTTTAGCTTTAGCAGCCAACAATTGCTCTATAACTCCTGCTTCTCTTTGTGCTGCTACCAAATACATCCGCAAATGCCTAACTTCCATTCCAAGTTCAAATAGACGCTTTGCCGATTTGATTGTCAACAACGCTTCACCTTCGAAAATCTCCTTATTTCCGACTTTTCGCCCTCTGATAATCCCTAATTCGATCAGTTCATCGACTTTCTCTAAGGAAACTCCAGAAGCTTTCGCTAAGCCTTTCGAATCTAAACTTATTCCGGTGGTTATCGGGTTTTCTTCAAATTCTTTTCCAGAAGTTGAGCCCCCACCTGCTGTCGAAGTTTGAAAATCAACAGTATTTCTATCAAGTCTCTCCTTGATCATCTTCAAAGGCACGAAATAATCTCTTTGTTGCCTGAGGATCCAAACCAGTTTTTCTAAGTCGTCTTTAGAGAATTTTCTATACCCGGATTCAGTTCTAACTGGATCAACTAAACCCTGCGATTCCAAATATCTGATCTTCGAGACTGTGATTTCTGGAAACTCCTCCACCAGATTTTCACATACTTGACCTATATTGAAAAATTTCTTTTCCGACAATTCAAACTTCCATCAGTTATGGGCAATTCCGTGAAAAAACACAAGTTTAAATCTTCCGACCTGGAGAACATCACCATCAGCCAGCTCTTCAGAATTGACACTATTGGCATTTAGATATGTTCCATTTAATGACCCCACATCTGAAACTGTGTAGTTGCTTCCATTTCTTTTAATAACCGCATGCTGTCTGGAAACCGTCACATCATCAAGAAAGATGTCAGAATCTTTTTCTCGTCCAATTGATATGGATTCGGAATCCAGAGCATAACGCGAACCCGATTTTGGACCAGATTCAATAACAAGTATTCCAGTGTCTGTTTCAAACATTTCACGATCCAGACGATGAGGAATTTCTGGATCTATTTCTATTGCATCTGTCGCCTCATCATCACTGAAAATCTCAGACTCTCCATTCACAGTAATCATCCCTCCAAAATTAAACGATAGGAGTCAGCATCTAAAAGCACATCTATCGGATTTGATCCATCAGTGCGCATTAAGCAGATCCATCCCTCTCCATAGGGATCTTCATTTATTTTCATTGGATACACTTCCAGATCATCATTGATCTCAATTATTTTTCCACTCATGGGAGCTGAAATTTCCGAAACTGACTTACTCGATTCGACCTCCCCTAACATGTTTCCTTTTTCAATCTCTAGATCAATTTCCGGGAGATCAACAAATACAACCTCACCTAACGCATCTTGAGCATAATCTGTTACCCCGATTCGGATAACTCCGTCTTCTTCGACCCGAATCCATTGATGATCTGCAGAATACATAAGATCTTCGGGAATGTTCATAGATTCGAAACTAGCCTCAAACTAAAGATTTTTATAGTACAGAAAGAAAAATTCTGCACAACTACTAGTCGCCTTGTCGAATTTCTCGTAAAGCTTCCCCTGCCAAAGGTATGTACATGAACGCCGCAAACCAAGAGATCAAGAGTCCTGGTATCCCACAAAGATAGGCGAACACGGCGAAAAACTCATGTATCGAAATAGTCGACTCACCCGCCAGAAAGGAAGGAACGGCAAAAAGCATCGCAAAGGTACCTGTTTTCCCCCACCATAAAACATCTATTCTCTTCGCTCCTAGAAGTGCTAGCAGTACAGTGCCCCCACCCACCAACAACTCTCTAACCAGAGCTAGCACAGCAAACCAGAGAGGAATTGAATCATCCACTATAAGCGCCGGTATTGCGACTATGAGAAGAAGTCTGTCAGCGGTTGGGTCTAGAATTTTTCCTAGTTCCGAAGTTTGATCAAACCTACGTGCTATCCATCCATCAATCCAATCTGTTGCTCCAAGCCCAGCTAGAAGAATTGCTGCTGCGGATCTACTTTCGACTCCAAATAGAATCCAAACAAACAAAGGGATACAAAGAAGCCGCAATACACTAATCAGATTAGGAACGGTCAAAATCCTGTTACCCATAATGCCAATCTACCCATCTTCCAGCACAGAATATCTTCCGCTTAGATCTAGCCGCGTTTGACCTAAGAAGTAATAGTTGAAAAGCTAGCTTTATGTCATCAATTTTTACTCGCATACTCACACGAGAAATACCTGGACACATACTTTGGGAAGACTCAGAGTGTTTCGCTTTTCTTGATATAAGACCGATCAATCGCGGCCATACTCTGGTAGTACCAATCCAGGAAATTGACATGTGGACCGACCTATCTGCAGAAACTGCTTCTCATTGCATGAGGGTTGCGCAGACAATTGGGAAAGCACAAATGAAAGCTTACAAACCAAATCGTGTAGGGCTGATAATCGCAGGATTCGAAGTTTCACATGTACACCTACACGTAATACCTATTGATGATATGAGTCATCTTGACTTTGCTAATGCCAATTCTGATATCTCATCAGATGAATTGACCGAAGATTTGGAACTTCTGACAAGATGCCTTACTGAAGCCGGTCACACAAACAACTAGAAGCTAACCTGATCCCGGTTTCCGAATCCAGGTTTGTATCCCTTTCGACTCATAACGAAGTGTAAACCCTAGCTCTGTCATTTTTTCAGCGAAAGTTTCTATATCCGCGCTCTTCCAGCTTCCTGTACTCGCATCGATAATGATCGCATCAGCATTTTTCAACTTTTTTCTTTCCGGTGTAAAAGGATCGGCAGTTTCTAAAACAAAAGCATTTTTACGATTTGCTATTTCGGGATACAGATTTGCCGGTGTAATAACACTTGCTTCATCACCAAGCCAAAACACTGAAGTAACTCGTGCAACATCTGTCTCATCTCTTTTCCCCCATTCCCAAGGTTTCTCAAAAGGAGAGGAAGCTGAATCACGGATGAAAAAAACAGTTGCAGTTAGTAACAGGACAGTTAATATTCGCCGCCCTATCAGAACTCTATTTACACCAGATGAGCCAATTTTTCTTAAAGCGTAAGAAGCGGAAATGAATACTACGGCTAGTACAGCTATGTCTTGTTGAGGGTTTCCTAATACTCCGACTGGGACATCAGCTATTAAATAAAAGGTGAATAACGGGATGATCGGTATCACATATCTGAGGTGTATCAATGGAAGAAACAGTACAGGAGCGATTATCAAAATTAGTTGCTCAAAATTATTACGAGCCAAGAGATTCTTAAAGAGACCTACCGGGTCGGAGAAAATGCCAAAAAGTACATCTAAAGGACCGTTACCGAAATGTGCAAACGCTGCAATGTGAGGATACGAACCAGTTCCAATCGAAGGTTGGACCCAAAATGACATAACGAGAAACCATGCAACTCCAAAAGACATGGCTATTCTTCCCGCGATCTTTTTATTCTCCAAAAAGAAAATTACCCCGAGAGCAAAAATCGCTAAACCCAGGTCGGCTCTTGAGAGCAAAACAAGGAGCATCAATCCCGAACTGATCCACCATTTCTCCCGATATCCAGCTAGATAGGCTGAAAGTAAAGCTGGAATGGCAACAGTTTCTGGATAAAAGCCAGCAAGGTTCAAATTATGAATAGACGGATGCAGAGAATACGCAAAGACAAGGGCGGCTGCGCCTCCGGTTCTTAAATTAGCGGGACCCCTGGCTATCCGCCATATAGGCACCACACCAAGCCCCAATGCAATTGCTTGGATTACCAAAAGAAACTCTCCAGTTGGAAAAAAACGTGCAAGTGACGCTATTGGCCAAAATAACCATGATGCCTGGAGTGTAAAAATATTGACTCCCAATTGAGTAACTTCAGGCGATTCACCAATTTCCATAAGATGCGAAGCTTGTATGTAATATCCGATTTGCTCCCCAACACTAAGGTCTCTTAATCGTGCGAGAGATAAGAGTGCTAAAGATAAAGTCAGTAAAAATGCCCCAATCCAAGGAATGAAACGATCTGCGAGTGGAGAATCAAAATGAGCCTGCCAGCGCAAAATCGTTATATCTGCTTTCCGGCGAAGAGCAATCATAGTTGAAGTGACTTGTTCACCGGTTCTTTCTAAACCCTTGGAGCTGAATACTCCATCTTCGTCGAAAAGTAACTTTTTTCTATCCAATTACGCACGACCCTACTGACCGACCATTGGAACTCATACCCAGATCTATTTCAAGTGTGTCGCCTGTAGCACCACCGAATTTCGGTATCACTACATTCTCAACACCTTCCGGAACTTCAATTGTTCCTCTCACTGAAAGGGCTTCCCACCCATTCATTTTAGATTCAGGACTTTCGACTCCGAATCGAACTTTTTCAGCCCAGCCGACACCGCCTTCAGAAAGTTTTTGTGGATCATCTTTCTGCGGAATCCGTACAGGAAGAATAAGTACTGAATCACCAATACAAGTCGGATCAGAATTGATTGTCTGAAAATGAACAGGACACGTAGCATTTGCACCCGCATAATAAACCACATCTAAGGGTCTTAAATTTTTTGTTGTGACAGAAACCATTGTGCACGATTCCGCGACCCAACCGTCAGGACCGACTAGAGCAACTTGTCCTTCTTCGTATTGAAAAACGGTAGCACTTAGCACACCTGGAAGTATCGGGAGAAGTCCTTCGGGAACTTCAATTTCGATACGTTCCATCAGTGCTTCCTCTCCTTCTTTGACCGCGACCACTTGATCTGCAACAGCTACTAGGGCGGGTTCGGTAACCGGATTAGCAAAAGCAAGGAAATTTTTCACCACTTCACCGTTTTCTGTCAAAGAAACTTCAGAAAAGCGAAGACCAATACCACCTTTTTCTTCAGAAGTTTGCGTTAATGACTTGATCGCAAAAAAAGCTACCAAAAGTAAGCCAATACCTATTGCCGCAGCCATCACACGTCTAAAAACTGCACTTTGAAGTTCTGACGCTATAGCAGCTTCGTTGCGTCTTTCTGCTCTAGATCTTGGACCAAAAGCTTCGGACCTGTTACCGCCGCTTAGAAGAGTTGCCCAACTCTCAACAGTTCCTTCTGGGAAACGTAGAGCCAATCGAGCAAATTCTTCTTCTTCATCCGGTCCAAAAAGCAACAGGAGATCATTTTCTTTAGCAAATTCAACTGGGTCCGTGTTATCGATCAAATCACGTTCCCCGGCCAAACGCTTTAGAAACTTCATTATTTCTTCATCTGCTTCTTTCGAAGACCATTTGTCGCCAGGTGTTACTTGATATGCAGCTACTGGGGATCGTGGTAGATTTCTTGCTCTGAAAAAAGTTTGTCTTCTGGTTCGCGTTTCATCATCAGAAAGTTCTAATTTTTCCTCGGTCTCACTTTCCGATTTTTCATTGCTTTGGTCTGTGACTTCTTTGTCTAAGTGATTTTCGCTGTCCTCTTCACCCATTTTTTTTCCTTGGTCTGATCACGACAATACGCGATAGACACTCATGAACTGGTTCACTTCTAAGTTTTTATTTACAATTCTTTACTTGACACTTAAACCGCAATACTAGACACTAGTCTCATTTCTCGGTCTATATATTAATGATTTAAGGAGATTCATTCATGCAGAGGAAATACTTGGTATTTGCCCTCCTAATATCTTTTGCCGCCTCTGCCTGCTCGACGAACGCCGTTCAGGATGTGGAAGTTGCAGATAGCACGATCGCGACCGGGACATCTTTGATTTTTGCTCCAGAGCCCGCTGTGGGCACAATAGTTGAACAAGGAAATTCTTACCCTGCTGAAGACCTCCAAGAAGAAACCTCCGATCTTTCTGAAAACACTAATAGCTTTTGGGATTTATCCTTGAACTATCCTGATCCAGGCCTTCAAGTAGACAGAACTCATCCTTTCCAACCACTGGAAAAATTTTGCTCCGCCTATCCTCCGATTAAAGAGGAGGTCGTTCCAGCAACTGTTGAAGTTGAGAAAGGTGACTCTCTTGCAATCATCGCATCGAGACATGATCTGACTGTCGAAGAAATAATTGAAATGAATGACATTGAGAATCCGAATTTAATTTTCGTAGGTCAGCAAATTAGAATTGGGGAACAACTACAAATCGGAAAAGGCCCCCAGGCGACTGGTAGAGGAATTACTGAAAATTCAGTAACCGTCTCCTATATCCGTACTGCGAACGATGAGTTGTCAATATATGGGTTTGAAGATTTTCGTGGTGACTTTTCAGAGATTTTTTCTTCTTTTGTAAGAATTTTGAATGAAGATTGTGGTGGTTTCCACGGGAGGAAAATAGACCTCCAAGAGGTTTTTACTTCCCCTCTGCAAATTTCAGAAATCGACATTTCAACTTTGGGTAGCATTGCTTGTCTTGATGCAACTAAAAATATCCCTTCTGTAATAGTTATAGATATTTCTGCCTTCTCTGGCCCTCTTGAAAATTGTGTTGCCAATGAACAAAAAACTGCTTTAATGACATCAAAAGTTGTACCTCATAAATTTTTAGATAACTCCGACAACAGACTCCTGCCTGATTCTTTTACTGCTGAGCAAGCCTTCTCCCTGATGCTCGCTTTTTCTGAAAAAAAGGAACTTTTACGAAATCAATCAATAGCCGTAGTTGTTGATGACACTTTGGAGAATTTTGAATCAGTCATCTCGGGACTTGTGGAGCCTCTCAGAGAACTCAACTACAACCCTTCAATCTATTTGCTCAACTGCGAAGGCGGTATTTTCTGCAATACAGGGATGAGTAGCACTATTGATGGACTTTTGGGAAATCCTCCTGATGTGCTTTTCCCAGTGCTTAATCCTGTCTCACTCCCTGAGTTGTTGACTCAGATGCTTCAAAATGGTGTTCCTAAACCACAAATAATCCAGTCAGGTTTCAACCTTCAAGACGATGAGCTTTCAACTAATCATCTCTTTAACTACGGCGGACGAGAGGTTGCAGAGTACTACGACGGGACTGTTATTTTCTCTTATCCATACGTAGAAAACGAAAGAGTAAACGACAGTAGTTTTTCAGATTTCGAGAATATGTGCTTGAACGAGTACTCGCGCGTCTCAATTCTGGATCAACACACTATTGACACTCGAAGGACTAAAACGGTTTTAAGGGTCTGTTCGCTTCTCAGATATGTAGCTCGAGCCCTCTACGATGCTGGTGTTAACCCGAGTCGACGAAAAATTCACGAAACGCTGTCAAATTTAGGGGTGGTAGATACTCCTGGTTTTTCTTTTGGAACATTTACTCAAGAGAAACCTACAAGACCTTCGTCCATACAGCATCTGGAATATAACTTTCCCTGTACTTTTGATGGGAAAAGCAGAATGCAAAACCTCTCTGGCTGCATCATTCCAGTTGATTATCCCGTGAATATTGATTGAATCAAGGGCGAACTTCGTAATAAAGATTTGTGGGATCTTCAACTTTGTGTTGTTGAAAATAAGTAAATCCTGCTTCTCGTGTTAATTCTTCTAGCAAGTCAGGGTTCAAACCTAGAGTTCCTAACCCTAGTGTGTCTGGATCTGACATTGCTGAAGACAAGCATGTCGTTATTGAAGTTGCATACATCAATGCAAGAACTGGGTTTCTCAAATTTTCATTCCATGTTGCTGAGGACTTTATTTCTTTCACTAAAAGAGTTCCGCTGTCATTCAAGGCGCCATGAATCGCCTTGAGAGCTATATCGGGGCGTGGCATGTCATGTAAGCAATCTAATGTCATGGCGAAATCTATGTCATTAGATTCAGGAATGCTTTCAGCACCTAGATTGAAAAGTTCAACGTTGTCAAATGTTGAGAATCTTTTTTTAGCTGCGTCTATGGCTCTAGTCGAAGGGTCATAACCAATAAAAACAGACTTAGGAAATGCTTCTGCTAAAAGTTCGATCGCGAGTCCTGTTCCGCAACCCACATCTAAAACTCGCGCTCCTTTTTCCAGTTTGCTTTCCAGTTCATCAAACAGGGGCACGACCTGCGATAACAATAGTGCTTTTGACATCGGACCGCACATTGCTTCCACCGCATGTTCCGAACCATCTCCTTGCCCGTCATAACTTAAACCGATGCCTGTTTTGAAAGCATCTGCGATACCGTCTACAACTTCAATTGGTTTAAGATTTGCAAAAACCGCTGCAGCGTAAGTTGGTTTATCAGATTGTGCAAGAACTGCAGCACCTTCTGGTTCTAACCTGAAATTGATTCCGTCGGAGGTTTCAATCAGACCTGCGGCTGCATTGCACCTTAACCATTCTAAAATCCATCTTTCATGACACCCTGTAGACTCAGATAGCTCTTCAGCTGTAATCATTCCTGCACCATCCATTGCTTCATAAAGACCTAACCGATGACCGAGATGTATAACCAAAGAAACCATCTCACCTTGTTTGAACAACCATGTGTTCAACGCATATTTTTGCAATTTCTCTAAATCAATATTCGCATTCACTGTTCATCCTCTCCTTCCATAGCAATCCAGATTTTCCCTTCTTTTTCACGACAAGGAAAAACTTCAATACTTCCTTTAGGATCACGTCTACCTTTTATATTTTCCTTGCAACCCTCTCCCGTTGTTGAAAAACGCCAAAAATGTGTCATGCAGACTATCTCTTCTCCTACGATCACACCCTCATAGGCAAGATGTGTCCACTGATGTGGACACCTTGCATCCATAGCACACAACTTCCCCTTATCGGTTTTCCACACAATGAGGTCTCTACCATCTACGGCAACCTCTGTTATTTGACCATGTTCAGGTGGATCTAAGTCAGTTATTCGGTAGGCATCGTCTACAGTCAAAAGTCAGACGTCCAAGTATCTGGTTACAGCAAAAGCTGAACCGATCATGCCGATCGCTGCTCCAATCACTAGTATCCAGACACTCGTACTCCACACGAAACCATCTGGAACAGCAAATCCTCTGAAAAGAGGTACCGCCTCGGACTCTTGAAAATAAGCGAGAACTTTACTATCAACAACAAATAGAGCTGGAACAGCAAGTCCAGCTCCCATGAGACCGTGAATAGTTCCTTCGAGCATAAATGGAATTCTGATAAACCAGTTTGTTGCACCAACAAGTTTCATAACTTCTATTTCAGTTCTTCTACCCGATATGGCCGTGAAAACGGTATTCAGTATCAATACGGCTGAAACGGCTACCAGAACTATTGCTGCCACTAACAGGGCTTGGCTCACTCGCGTTGAGAAGTCTTCTATCTGTCTTATAGCTTCGGTTGCAGTAGCCACTTCTTTCACACCTGGTTGTTCGGAAAACTGTCTGGCTAATTCAGTAACATTGTCTGCATCAGGATCACTCGGAACAATGCGATAAGAGGGTGGCATTATTTCTGGTGTAACACTCTCAACCAACTCAGGTTTATCAACAAAAAGTTCACGAAATTCTTCATATGCTGCGAATTTGTCGACGTAAACATATTCTTTGATTGCAGGACTTGTATCTAAAACTTTTCTAATTGCTTCATTCTGGTTCTCTAACGCATCAGCATTCATGAAGACAATGAACTCAACCCCTTCTTGGAATTGTGCAGTTGCTTGATCAGCGCCTTCTCTAATTAACAAGGATGACCCAACTAATGCTAAAGAAATAGCAACGGTCAAAATAGCGGCAAGAGTTAAGCTCAGATTACGCCAAAGACTTACAAAAGTCTCACGAATAAAATACCAGAATCTAAAAATCATCGATATCGACTCTCACTGTTAGCGAACTTGCCTTCATTCGTAGACTCCACGTGACTCATCGCGTACAAGTACTCCTCTGTCAAGTTCGATCACTCTTCGCCTCATCGTGTCGACGATTCCACGATCATGGGTTGCCATTACCACAGTGGTTCCGCTGCGGTTTATCCTGTCTAAAAGCCTCATAATGCCAACAGAAGTAGCTGGATCCAAATTTCCGGTGGGTTCATCAGCCAGCAGTATTAAAGGTCTATTTACGAAAGCTCTAGCAATTGACACACGCTGCTGCTCCCCACCAGACAACTCCTCAGGAAGACGATCTGCTTTTTTTGAAAGACCAACAAGTTCTAAAATTGCGGGCACCTGACGTTTGATTATGGGTCTCGGTCTCCCTATTACCTCCAGAGCAAAAGCAACATTTTCTATAACAGTTTTTTTAGGCAAAAGCTTGTAATCCTGAAATACATAACCGATGTTTCGCCTCAGATACGGAACTTTCCAAGAACTGAGTGCACTCACATCTTTTCCAGCAACTAAAATTTTTCCTGTATCTGGTACTTCTTCTCGGTTTATCAATCTGATAAAAGTCGATTTTCCTGAGCCTGATGGACCCACTAGAAAAACAAACTCACCTCTTTGTATCTCCGCAGATGCTTCCCTTAGAGCTACCACTTTGCCTTTATAAGTTTTAGTGACAGTTTCAAATCGGATCATTCTCGCCCCCTGTCACATTCCTTGTGCTGTTAACTTGAAAATTACTATCAATTTCTATCATTAAATGACTCATAAATATAACTTTTGGCATCGCGGAGAAAGTAGCAGAAAGACGATAAGAAAACATTTCATTACCTCTCCTTTGCCCGATTACCTTGCTCTGTTCCATCGGAGAAACGACTCCATAAAGCCGTCTATATCTCCATCCAAAACTCTAGTAACATCACCGATTTCAAAATCCGTTCTCAAATCTTTCACCATCTGATAAGGATGTAAGACATATGAACGAATTTGGCTTCCAAAATCAACGTTTGACTGTTCTCCACTTATCTCAGCAATTTGCTCGTCGCGTCGCTGCCTTTCTAGGTCAAGTAGTTTTGCAGCCAGCATTTGCATGGCACGATCACGATTTTGGTGTTGGCTGCGCTCATTCTGACATGAGGTAACTATTCCGGTAGGTATATGAGTGATTCGTACTGCCGAATCTGTCACATTTACATGTTGGCCGCCTGCTCCAGAAGATCTGTAAGTGTCTACGCGTAATTCAGTTTCATCGATGTCTACTTGTTCAGTAACTTTTTCAAAAAAAGGAACTACCTGAAAGGAGGCGAAAGCAGTGTGTCTTTTCGATTCTTTATTAAATGGAGATATACGAACCAATCTGTGAACGCCTCTTTCGCTTTGTAGAAAGCCGAAAGAGTGACGACCACGGATAATGAACTCTGCGGAACTGATTCCTGCCTCAGTCCCAGGCGAAACCGAATCTAGTTCTATTTTTAGACCCTTTCTCTCAGCCCATCTCGTGTACATTCTTAGCAACATTTCAGCCCAGTCTTGAGCATCCGTGCCTCCAGCACCTGCCTGGATCTGGCATACGGCATCTTCTACGTCATACTCTCCAGAGAGAAGGCTTTGAACTTCCAAGGAATCAAAATCTTCTATGGTTGCAGAAATTAATCTTTCAATTTCATCATTCAAACTTTGATCTTCTTCTTCGGCTGCCATTTCTATCAAAGTCTCAGCGTCCTCTATATGACTGTTCAAATTGAGATAGCGTTCTAGATCTTCGAGTACTCGTGACAAGTCGGTCTGCACCTGACGCCCTTTATCCTGATCATTCCAAAGTTGTGGATCAGCTAATTCTTCCTCTAGGAGAACTTTCTGAGCTTTCAATTCATCTATCTTTAAATATTTTTCCGCTTCATTGAGTCGTTGACGAAGAAGTAAGATTTCTTCTGAAAAATCATTCATTAAAAATATTTCTCCTAAAGGGCACGCTCGATTAGTCTAATTGACTTCGATATCAACGACCGTGACAATGTTTAAACTTGCGTCCAGACCCACAGTGACACGGAGCGTTTCTCGGCGTTGACTCTTTTTCGTTTTTTACTTTCTGTTGAGTTTCAACTCTTTTACTTTCTTTCACTTCTGCTGGAGCACCAGCTGCCATTGCCACTGCTGCCGCACCTGCAACCGGACCTTCTGGCCCACTTGTTTCAATTTCTTCCGGAACTCGATCTTGTTCATCGGTCGTTGATAACTGGACTCGCATAATATAGCGAACCAAATCTCGTTGCAGTATCTCCGTTAGCTCTTGAAATAGCTCAAAGCCTTCTCGTTGCCATTCTGTGGTTGGATCTTTCTGCGCCATCGCTCTTAAATGAATCCCATCCCGAAGGTGATCCATTTCGTAAAGATGCTCTCTCCATCTTTGGTCAATGATTCTCAACATCACTTGCCGTTCAACTTCACGTAAGTTGTCAATTCCAAGATCTTTTTCTCTCGATTCGAAAACTTCAATCGCACTTCTTCTTAGAAGTTCTTCTAAATCAGAAATTTCTTGAATTGAATTTAAATCAGATAGTGCAATATTGTTCGGCCAGTATCCACCCACTTCATTTAGCAATCCTGTTAAATCCCACTCTTCTGGTAATTCTTCAAGGCAAAAAGTTTCAAGCATCTCGCCGACCACTGCATCGATTGCTTCCATCACAGAATCTCTAAGATTTGCCCCGTTAAGTATTTCATTCCGCCTTCTGTAGATGACTTTTCTCTGTTCGTTCATGACTTCGTCATATTTCAAGACATTTTTTCGAGCTTCAGCGTTCTTTTGCTCTACAGTGGTTTGAGCTCGCTCTATAGCTTTTGAGACCATATTTGACTCAATTGGAACGTCTTCAGGAAGGGTCTTGTCCATTACATTTCGTAAGGCCCCAGACGCGAAAAGTCTCATAAGTTCATCTTCAAGTGACAGGTAAAAACGACTCTCTCCTACGTCTCCCTGCCTGCCACTTCTTCCTCTAAGCTGATTGTCTATCCTTCTGCTTTCGTGACGTTCAGTGCCCAACACATAAAGACCTCCGCTCTCAAGAACTTTCTCTCCATGTGTAGACGGATTTCCACCGAGCATTATGTCCACACCCCTACCAGCCATATTTGTAGCTACAGTGACAGCTCCTGGACGTCCAGCTTGTGAAACTATTTCGGCTTCTCGAAAGTGCTGTTTGGCGTTGAGAACCTCATGTGAGATCCCCCGTTTCTCCAACTCGCGTGAAATTTTTTCAGATTTTTCGACTGATATGGTTCCCACTAACACTGGTTGTCCTTTTGACTGCCTATCTACTATGTCGCTCACCAAGGCCTGAAACTTCCCAGCTTCTGTTTTATATACAAGGTCAGGACGGTCATCCCTAACCATTGGTTTGTGGGTAGGTATCGTGACCACCTGTAATCCATAGATGCCCGACAATTCCGCCGCCTCTGTTGAAGCAGTTCCGGTCATACCAGAAAGTTTTTCGTACATCCTGAAATAGTTCTGCAAGGTGATTGTGGCCAAGGTTTGATTTTCTTCTTTTACCGAAACTCTCTCTTTTGCTTCAATCGCTTGATGTATACCGTCAGACCATCTGCGCCCTTCAAGAACACGTCCTGTGAACTCATCCACGATTCTCACTTCACCGTCAGTCACGATGTAATCACGGTCTTTTTGGTAAAGTTCTTTTGCTTTGATTGCAGCATGCAACTGATGCACCAGATTTGAGGAAACCTGGTCATACAAATTCTCAACTCCTAAAGCTTTCTCGACTGCCTTTACACCATCTTCCGTAGGAGCGATGATTCTCTTTTCCTCATCAACGTCATAGTGCAAATCTCGTTTTAAGTTTCTTACAACTGTTGAAAATCTCTGGTAAAGCTCTAAAGCGTCACTTGCCTTGCCGCTAATAATCAAGGGGGTTCTAGCCTCATCAATTAAAATCGAATCCACCTCGTCAACAATGCAGAAAGCATGCCCTCTCTGACTGAGCTCGTCTTTGGTTAAAGCCATGTTGTCACGCAAGTAGTCGAACCCAAGTTCATTGTTCGTGCCATATGTGATATCAGACAAATAAGCTTTTCTTTTCTCAATCCGATCAGAAACGGAAGGCACAACTAATCCGACTGAAAGTCCAAGCCATTTATGAAGTTGACCCATCCACTCGCTATCTCGGGTAGCTAGATAATCATTGACAGTACAAAGATGGACACCTTTTCCAGCTAGACCGTTTAAATATGCTGCAAGAGTCGAAACCAGAGTTTTACCTTCTCCGGTTCGCATCTCAGCCACCCATCCAAGATGAAGAGCTACACCTCCCATCATCTGGACGTCATAGTGACGCTGTCCTATCACTCTCCTTGCAGCTTCTCTAACCACGGCAAAGGCTTCAACCAACAGATCGTTGAGATCCTCACCTCTTTCTAGCCTTTGTCTAAACTCATTGGTTTTTGCTTGTAGAGCCTGATCTGACAATTTTTCCATTTCAGGTTCGAAGGAATTTATGTCAGGTACCAAAGATTCAATAGCTTTAAGTTTCTTACCCTCACCACTTCGAAGGACTCGGGATAAAACACTCATGGTCGTTAAGGTTACCCGCTGGTGTCAGGGGTCTTAGCCTGAAATCTCATCTCGGAGTAAATTTAAGTCGCCAAGGCGTTGGGGGGCTTCGTCCACTGTTGTGCCGATTATCGCCGCTAGTGCCTGTAAATCATCTCGCCTGATAGTTAAAACACGACCATTAAAATCCTGTCGTTTAACTTGAATGATTTTTAGGTAACGGTCAATTACCGTCGACTCAGGCGCTTTGGACTCAGCTAGTTTTGTCAAATCTATGACTACGCTACGTTCGCTAAAATCAGTATCGGTTGAAGAAAATGAATTTCCAGTCAATTCATTTAGTGCATCCTTGCCTGGTAAAAGTTGATCAACGGGTACGTTATAAAAAATTGCAAGTCTCTGTAATCGTGGAACAGAAATTGCTCTGTCTGCTCTTTCATATGCTCCCAGAACAGATGCCTTGAATTCTGAGTCCGATCTGGATTCCACTTCTTGCAAGGAAAGGCGTTTCTGCTTGCGAATTGAACGAATTCTTTCGCCGACGAGAGCTCTGTACGCTTTATCTTGTTCCTCTGAATCTTTTTCCATGTAATACCTAAATTTTTCTAGTAAGAATATTTTACCACTCTCTGTGGTTAGAAAATGTCCTAAAGTGAGAAAAGTCTTTATTTTTCGCTGAAAAAACGCTTGCAGTGTTTCAAACTCCTCTGGACACTTTTCTTCCTACGTTTCAGGTAGTTGCATCTTCTTGAATCAGTCCGAGAGCACGAACACTAAATCTTGTACTGTTACTTTAGAGATAGGAGCGCTATGAGCAAATCAACAATTGCACCATTATTTTTTGGAGCAATCTTCTCAATTGCAGGGGCAATTATTGCTGGAGGGCTGGTAGAAGAATGGTGGGCCTTTGCAATACTTGTACCAGTTGGATCAATTGCCGGGTGGAAAATCGGAGAATGGATCTAACTTCATCTAGGATCAACTAAAACTTTTAGTTGCCCTGAAGTCCCACTCGACAGTTCTGAAAAGGCTTGCTGAATTTCTGTTAGCGGAATACTTCCAGTGTGTATGGCGTCTAAGTCCACCTTCCCATCAGCAACGTAGGACATCGACATTTCAAATTCTTCGTGTGTGTATCCCAGTGATGCAAAGACACTAATTTCCTTGCGGAGCCATTCCCCGGGTTTGGTAATTGCGTCTGACGCCGCAAGACCTATTAGAGAAACCTTTCCTCCCCTACGTGCTAAATCAACTGCACTCTGTAGTGCAGGTGCTACTCCAGCACATTCATATACGACATCAGCTCCGAGTCCTGATGTCAGTTCGTTTACTAAATTCTGGGCTGGGTCGCCTGCCTCCACGGTGTAGTCAGCTCCGAGGTTAGCTGCAACGTCTCGTCGATTCGAATCAGGTTCTACTGAAATAAGTGTTCCTGCTCCGGCCACACGAGCCCATTGAAGAGTGGTTAACCCTATTGGGCCAGCTCCCTGCACTACAACGACATCACCGAGTCGAGGAGGAGTTGAACGAACTGCGTGAAAACAGATCGTTGTTGGTTCTATTTGCGCGGCTTGAATTTCGCTTAAGCGTGAATTAGCCAGAATTGTTCTCCAGTGGTTAACAGCAATACGCGGAGCGAAACCACCGTGCGGTGTATCAAAGCGACCTGCGGCGACTGTCGCTTCGAGAACGGTCATACACTTTTCCATTTGACCA
This sequence comes from Actinomycetota bacterium, assembly GCA_002721755.1. Classification (GTDB taxonomy): domain Bacteria; phylum Actinomycetota; class Acidimicrobiia; order Acidimicrobiales; family MedAcidi-G1; genus MedAcidi-G1. The sequence continues at coordinate 14,841 of PBLL01000004.1, read as the reverse complement.
GCCCTACATGAATCGCAAGAGCCGCAAGAAGGTGGCACAGCCACGACCACCCTGTCACCTTCATTGATACGGTTTACCTCTGATCCTGTTTTGCTCACAATCCCCGTCCACTCATGTCCGCAGATTGATGGTCTCATGGGGCCTGGGGTTTTATATCCATGTATGTCAGTTCCACAAATTCCACACAAAGTTATTTCGACTACAACCTCATCTGACTTAGGTTCAGGATCTTCAAATTCGAGAAAACTTATCGTTTCTTTGTCGGTGATTAGTGCTGCTTTCATAAGTGGGCCGAGCGGGGATCGAACCCGCGACCGGACGATTATGAGTCGTCTGCTCTAACCACTGAGCTACCGGCCCAATGCAGTATTACAAAACAATTGCCATGTGCCTTAGTTCTGAGCTAGCAAGTACGATTATTTTTAGTATCAATGGCCAAATACCGGAGTTTTAGTGGATTTTAAAAATCTTATAGAAGTGAATGACTCTCAACTCTTGGGGGTGTCCGCCGCGAATAAACAAAACGTTGATCTAAGTGTCGTTATACCTACATTCAACGAGTCTTCCGGTATTCCGCAGCTCCTACGCTCACTCCATTCATCTCTTTTGGAACTTCAAATCAACTTTGAAATAATTCTCGTTGATGACGACAGCCCTGATGAAACATGGAAAATTGCAGTGGGACTAACTCAAGAGATCCCTGAATTGACCGTAATACGCCGGTTAGGTCAGAAGGGTCTTGCTACAGCAGTTATTTGCGGATGGCAGCATTCAAATGGTCGACTCTTAGGGGTTATGGACGGGGATGGACAACATCCATCAAAAACCATTAAAGATCTTTTCAACACCTTTAATGAAGGTAATCACGAGATAGTAATTGCCAGTCGTTATATCACTTACGGAGGTATAAAAAAATGGTCATTCTTCCGTCGGCTGCTTTCGAAAGGAGCGCAAACTCTAGGTCAATTACTCATCCCTGGGGCCATAGGCACCGTCACTGACCCAATGAGCGGATACTTTGTCGTGAAAAGATCCATCGTCGCTGAAACTGAACTAGACCCAGTTGGTTACAAAATACTTTTGGAGATCCTTGCACGCTCTCAAGCGAACAATGTTAAAGAAATTCCATATGTTTTTCTTGAAAGGTCATCTGGAAAATCCAAGGTCGCTGTAAGCCACTACATTTCCTATCTGAGACATCTGCTGCGACTACGTGTGCAGCCCCTCAGAAGTCGCGCCCTTGTGAGATACCTTTCCGTTACCGCGGGAGCCTTAGTTCTAGATGCAATAATTTTCTTTTGGCTTTTCGATATCAATAATTGGAACCTAACTAGATCCGCTGCTATTGCAGGAGAAGGAGGAATTCTATTTACAATACTCCTTCACGATCTGTGGACTTTTGCCGGTCGCCCGGTAAGGACTTTAAAAGATCGGATTCGACGACTTGCAGGAGTGCAACTCGCACTTGGTGTTTTGATGTTTTTAAGACTTTTAGCCATTAACGCTTTCGTGAATTGGTTTAGTCTTGACCCTCTATTAGCTTTTCTTCTCACACTCACAGTTGTCATGCCAGGTGGACATCTTCTAGGTTCACGTTTCAGCTGGAGAAATATTCGCGCTTAGACTGGTCGTAGCTATGCAAAAAAACAGCCCAATAAAATTCGACTTCATAGACGCAATATCACTTCCCATGTTTGCTGTAACAATGATCGCCGAAGCACGAAATCTTCAGAACCGACCGCACTTGCGTGACTTGGGAGATATGGATGAAGCGTCTGAAGAAGAACTTTCCGGAGCAGATCCCAACCCTGATCCTTTAGTGCCTATCGGATATGAGGTTAACGACACAAAAGCAAGTCTTAAAATGCTCGCAGGAAACATCACAATTAATACTCTTTTCGCTCTAATTTTGGGAAAAATTTACCGTCTCCTCTACTCACATAGACTTATTGATATCAAGAATCGCAAACTGTCATTCTTACTCGCGATGATCGGATGGGATTTTCTCTACTACTGGAGTCATCGACTGCAGCATGAAAGGAGAATATTTTGGGCTAACCATGTAACCCACCACTCGAGCCAACACTACAATCTTTCAACCGCCCTTAGGCAACCATGGTCTGGCTATCTCGTCTCGTGGGTTCACATGCCTTTACCACTTCTAGGAATCCCTGTTGAGCAGGTTATGAAAGCTGGTCAACTTAACCTTCTTTACCAATATTGGATCCATACCGAAACCATTGGAAGGCTTTCAAAACCAGTTGAAAATCTTTTCAACACACCATCTCATCATCGTGTTCATCATGGCGCAAACCCTCAATACATAGACAAAAACTATGCTGGAATTTTCATTACCTGGGACAAAATTTTTGGAACTTTCGAACCCGAGGTGCGAAAAGTTAAATATGGTCTGACTAAAAATATAAAGACTTTTAAACCTTTAACAATTGCTTACCATGAACTTACTGACTTATTGTCAGACATCCGTAAAGCAGAAGGGTGGCAAAACAAAATTTCATGCCTTTTAGCTCATCCAAAATGATTTTTATACCTAATTAAATATTTCTGAAAAGCAAGCAGCAACCGTCGTTACGTCTGTATAAAAGGATCGTGTTCTTGAAAGTCTTCTTTATCTGTTAGCTCGTTTTCTTCATAGAATCCAAAAACTTTAGCAATCAACTCCCCTATTTGACCTCTACCTTTTACTTCATCGCTCATAAATTTTCCCGTGGATTATTTCTCAGGTGTGTGAACTCACCAATACAAACCTGAACATTTTTCAGCTCCGGGGGTGGGGCTCGAACCCACGACCAGCGGATTAACAGTCCGATGCTCTGCCAACTGAGCTACCCCGGAAGGAGAATGAAATATTATCAGTCAGTTAACCATACCTGTCACTATTCAAAGACTAAATAGAAATCTTTATGATTTAGCTCTATCTAAACTTCAGATTTTTCTATAAGCCAACTACGTAATTCCATTCCTTCTTCGATTTCATGGAGGCCTTCTTCATTCAACTCCATGACTCTTCTCCTTAGAAAGGAAATGTCTGCCTGGTATTCAACTATTTCACCCGATTGACGCGCTAGAGACTCCAACTCAATCGCTTTTCGTTCTGCAGCTAACGAAAGGAGTCTTGAAAAAACACCTACTGCTCTATCGTCTTCTGCTTCCTCCACGGATAAGCGTCCAATCAGATCAGATGCCTCCTGTCCAAGCATCTGATTCGCCTCATGCAGGTCAGCTGAGCTATTCAGAGCTTCGAAAACACTCTCTACAAGTGGATCTGACAATAGAACAGGATGGAACCAGTCTGCTACTTCTTCTGGTTTATGAATAAGCATTCTGATGACTTGATGTTCAGTCGTCGTTCTTTCCGCTGGTCGATTCGGGATGTCGCCAACAGAACTATTTTCCTCAGTTGTACTTTTTGAGTTTTCTTCGGAGGCTCGTCTTCTTATTTCATCTACTCCTATGAGACATTTGTCGGCTATCTGAACTATGTACTGATCTCGGATCAATTCATCTGGATGTTGAGCTACTACTTTCATTGCTTCAATGGCTGCTTTTGCTCTACCCTCTTTGCTTTCTAGGTTTCCCTTTTCGAGAACTCTGTCAACTCTAAATTGCATATGAGGTATCGAGTTTTCAATTATTTTTCTCAGTTCTTCGGGATCAGAAAAAGCTAAATCTCCAGGGTCTTGACCTTCTGGCAGATCAGCGACTTTGAAAAGTACATCGAATTCTGATTCCCATTCGTAAACTTTTTCAGCTGCAGACTGACCAGCGCTATCAGCATCAAAAGCTAAAACTACATTTTTGGCGAAGCGGGACATCTTTCTCACATGCTCCTTGGTTAGAGCAGTTCCACAGGTTGCTACTGCTCTTGATATCCCTGCCTCATGACATCCAATCACATCGGTATAACCCTCACAAACAACCAACTCGTCCACTCTTGCAGCTTCCTCTTTAGCCCAATTGAGACCATACAAGATCTGACTTTTTGAATAAATCTCAGCTCCGTCTGATGTGTTTTTATATTTAGGACCATCCCCTTCGGGGAGTTTTCGTCCACCAAAGGCAACTGGATCTCCTTGTTCTGAAAATATTGGAAAAAGTATACGGTTCCGAAAAAAATCGTATTGTCCACCGTTTTTATTTATCCCTCCAAGTCCTGAATCGACTAGATCCTTATTTGAAAGTGAGAGATGATTACAGAGCGAATCCCATGAATCCGGCGCCCATCCAATTGAAAACTTTTCCGCAATTCGACTATCCAGCCCCCTCTTTTTTAGGTATTCACGAGCCGGACGAACCTCTGACTTATCCATATTCAGCAATTCTTTGTGGTAGAAATCAACTGCTTCTGCCACTAGTTTCACTAACTCTTTTCTTCGATTCCGTGATCTACTTTCTTTTTTGTCGGTGTACCTGAGCGAGATTCCGTTTTGAGATGCGAGAGCTTCAACAGCAGCCACAAAATCAAGGTTCTCCATTTCACGCAAAAATTCGATCGAGTCACCTTTTGCTTGGCAACCGAAACAGTAATACCGTCCTGTTTCTTGACTTACGGTGAACGAAGGAGTTTTTTCATTATGGAACGGGCATAGACCCTTCCAGGAACGACCGACCTTCTTTAACTGCGTATGCTGTGTGACTATTCTAATTATGTCAGACTCTTCGCGAACTCGGCGAATATCATCATCCACAATCCCCATACTCGAAACTTAGCAGTCTGAAAGAGCTGCTTGCCATAGCAAGATAATCAGTCTGAAGAGGAAATAACTGCTTGAGCTGCTGCCAATCGCGCTATTGGTACACGAAAGGGAGAACATGAAACGTAATCAATACCTGCTTTGAGAAGAAATGCAATTGATTCAGGGTCTCCACCATGTTCACCACAAACTCCTATCTCAAGATCCGGATCGGTTTTTCTACCCTTTGCCACCGCATGTTGGATCATGTGACCAACTCCATTTTGATCTAATGTCTCAAACGGATTTGCCGAAAGAATGCCTTCATTCAAATACATGCCTATCACTCGGCTTTCAATATCATCACGACTGAATCCAAAAACTAGTTGCGTTAAATCGTTTGTTCCAAAAGAAAAAAAATCTGCACTTTCTGCTATTTCTTCTGCAGTGATTGAAGCACGTGGTGTCTCTATCATGGTTCCTATATTCGGATGAAGTTCAGCTTCGAGATAAGAAACCTCCTGTTCAATCCAAGAACGTACTAGGTCTAGTTCTTTAACATCTGAAACGAGAGGAACCATGATGTCTGCCTTTGGTTCTTTCCCCATCTCCTTGACGTCCTGCAAGGCACCCACTATTGCACGTGTCTGCATGCGGTAAAGTTCTTCTCGTAATATGGCCAATCTGACACCTCTTGTTCCCAACATAGGATTGTGCTCAGACCACTCATCTGAAATTTCAGGTCCGAGAAATTCATGAAGCGGCGCATCCAAAAGTCTTATCGTGACAGGGTAGGGCGCCATGGCTTCAATGACTTCAGCCAGATCTTCGCGTTGAGCTTCCATCAATACTTCTAAACTCTTCTTTTCATCTTCACTTCCACTCTCGGAAAGAATGAAACTTTGTATCAGAGGAAGGCGGTCCCCCATAAACATGTGTTCAGTACGACAAAGACCAATGCCTTCAGCTCCAAACGAAAGCGCCTTAGCCGCATCCTCTCCAGTATCAGCATTGGTACGGATTTGTATCTGATCAGATCTAATCTCATCCGCCCATTCCAATAATGTTTGAATTTCAGCTAACTCATCACTGGATTTTTGGAGTTGAACTTTCCCAGCAAATACATTTCCTGTAGTCCCATCCATAGAAATATGGGTCCCGTATTCCAAATGAGTTCCGCCTATGGTCATACTCTCAGCGGAAATTTCAAGATCTGCTAACCCTACGACAGCTGGTATACCCCACCCTCTAGCTACTACCGCTGCATGACTAGCCATGCCTCCTCGAACAGTAACTATTCCTTCTGCCATTCTCATTCCTATTTCGTCTGCAGGAGTAGTTTCGTTGCACACAAGTATTGCTTTTTCACCTCTGTCAGTTGCGTCAAGAACAGCGTCACTTGAGAAACATAAAATTCCAGATGCTGCACCAGGACTAGCAGCGATTCCTGTACCTAAAAGTTCTAATTCGCTTGAAGAATCTGCAGAGACAGAATCGTGCAATAACGACTCAAGTAACGAAGCCGAGACAGAGGAAACGGCATTTTTTTTAGCTTCGTCCGTGCCTTCGGTCTTCGCATTCTGCAGAAGTTCCATTAACCAATCGAGAGAGTGTTCGTTTTGCATGGGATGATTATGAAACTAAACGAGATGACAAGTAATCAACAAGTTCATTTATTGAAATACGATCTTGACTCATTGAATCACGTTCTCTAACCGTTACTGCATTGTCTTCGATGGTTTCGAAGTCAATGGTCACGCAATAAGGAGTTCCAATTTCATCCTGTCGTCTATATCGACGACCTATAGCTTGTGTCTGATCGTAATCGCACATCCAATTCGGTTGAAGGAGGTCAAGCACCTGTTTTGAAGGTTCAATGAGTTCATCTTTTTTCGAAAGAGGTAGAACTGCTACCTTATAGGGAGAAAGACGATGGTCTAATTTGAGAACAGTACGTACTTCGCCATTCACTTCCTCTTCGTCATATGCATCCATTAAAAAAGCCATCGCAGTCCGTGTAGCACCAGCTGCAGGTTCAATAACATGCGGTACGTATCTTTCACCCGTACCTGAATCGTTATATTCAAGCTTGTTTCCCGAAATTTGAGCGTGTTGATTCAAATCAAAATCAGTTCGGTTCGCGATGCCTTCTAATTCATCCCATCCCCATGGGAATGAGAACTCTATATCGGAGGTCGCCTTCGAATAATGACTCAATTCATCACTTTCATGAACCCTCAGACGCAAAGACTCTGTTTTCATGCCTAAATTCAGATACCAGTTCATCCTCTCCCCGCACCAATATTCAAACCATTCGTCTGATTCGGCAGGTGGAACGAAATACTCCATTTCCATCTGTTCGAACTCTCTGGTTCGGAAAACAAAGTTTCCTGGTGTGATTTCATTTCGAAATGACTTTCCTATTTGGGCAATACCAAAAGGTGGTTTCTTTCTACTTGTATTCAAAACATTCCCAAAATTAGTGAACATTCCTTGTGCTGTCTCAGGTCGTAGATAAACCTCTGCTGCAGAATCAATCACGGGTCCTGCGTGGGTTTTGAACATCAGGTTAAATTGTCTAGCTTCAGTAAAAGATGATTTTTGACCGCAACTTGGACAGGTATTCGGGTCTTCAAGTTTGTCTTCTCGAAAGCGCGAACCGCATTCACGGCAGTCAACCAGTGGATCTGTGAAATTTGTTAAGTGTCCGGATGCCTCCCATACAGACGGTGGCGAAAGAATCGCAGCATCCAGACCTACCACGTCTTGGCGAAGCTGCACCATGGAACGCCACCACTGTTCTTTAACGTTTCTGAGTAACAGTACACCGACTGGTCCATAATCGTAGGTGGACCTAAATCCTCCATAGATTTCAGCCGATTGAAATATGAAACCTCTTCGCTTTGACAGATTTACGACTTTGTCGAAGATCTCCTCTTTGTTAACACCCATGATCGAAGCGTACTAGGCATCTGGGGTGCATTTTGAAATATTTCTTAAGTATCCATAACTCTTCGTGAGCGTATTTTTCTTTCTAAGTGAAACTCCATCGCTTCATTAGCGATTCGGTCAATTTCTGCGACAATTTCTTCATCTTTTACCTCAAGCGCACTTTTTAGTCCACCACCTAAGACTGCTCTCATCACGGCAATTGATGAATTAGTGACAGTTCGTCCCCGTTTGCATTCTTTGCAGAAAACTCCTCCCTCACTGATGGATATTGACATCAAATTTTCTTTGGTTCCACATTTGACACAAAAACCCAATTCGGGTACCAATCCTTCATTATCAAGTAGCTTCAAGAAAAAAGCTGGGACCAATAGAGGTGGTTTTTTTTCGTCTAATGTCCGCAATGCTCCAAGAAGCATTTTGTAACGATTGGTGTCAGGCGAATCATCGGGAGCCACATGATCGACTACTTCAAGCATGGCGGATGCCTCACTAAACAAATCCGGATTTGATCTTATATTTTGAAAGCTGTCTATTGTTTCCGCTTGAGTTACTATCCCGAGTTCCCCTTTTCCACTGAACAACTGTAAAGAGACATGACTGGTCGGTTCCAATCTTCCACCGAATTTACTTTTCGTTTTCCTTATTCCTTTGGCAACAGCTCTGATCTTTCCGTTCTCTTGGGTCAGGATCACAACTATCCGGTCCGATTCGCCAAGTTTCCACGTGCGAATAACTATTCCCTGATCGCGATATAGAGCCATTCTCAAGTGCCGCCAAGACCACCGAATCGTCGATCTCTGTCTTGAAATTCTTTTATTGCACGAAACAAATCTTCTCGAGAAAAATCTGGCCATAAAGTATCACTGAAGATCAGTTCACTGTAGGCGAGTTCCCATAGCAGGAAATTTGAAACTCTAGATTCACCTGACGTCCTGATCACTAGATCCGGGTCAGGCATTTCAGGGTTGTAGAGATTTCGTTCAATGGTTTTTTCATCAACTCTTTTGATACCGGAGTCAATCATTTTCTGAACAGCGTCAACAATTTCGGCTCTCCCTCCGTAGTTGAAAGCAACAGTGAAAGTTAAACCTGTATTGTTTTTTGTCAACTCCTCGGCCTCTTGCATTCTTCTTAGGATTCTTTGCGGTACTTTTTTGTCACGTCGACCCAAAAAACAGATACGCACGTTTCTTTCATGCAACTCTTCTTGGCGTTGTATTATTATCTGCTCATTAAAGTCAAGCAGGAACTGCACTTCCTTTGCAGGTCGTTTCCAATTCTCGGTTGAAAATGCGAACACAGTAAACCAATTAACTCCTATCTCAATAGCTCCTTCTACTACATCAAAGAGAGCTTTTTCCCCTGCGGTGTGCCCATCCGTTCTTTTTAATCCTCTCTTTTGCGCCCAACGACCATTTCCATCCATCACGCAAGCTATGTGCTCAGGTATGTATTCGGGATCTAAATAATCTGGTATCACAGTTTTGAAGTTATCCGTCTAATAATCATGTAGAAAATCTGGGCGAAAGTTTGTCACTTCAATATCCAAATCGATCAAGTGATCGTGGTCGTTTCTGCCAATCTTTTTCCACTTTTACCACCAATTCTATATATGCGCCTTCTTGTAACTGTTTGCGCACTTCACTTCCGACTTTTTTTAGTACTTGGCCCTTGTGTCCAATCACAATTCCTTTTTGAGAGTCACGTTCTACCAATATCTCACATCGTATGTGTGGCCAGTTCCAATCTGTTACTCGCGTCGCTATCGAATGCGGCAACTCATCATGGACTTCTGAAAGAAGTTGCTCTCTGACTAATTCAGCTACCCAAAAAGACTCAGAAAAATCAGTTTCCATTTCCGCAGGAAAATACTGGGGTCCAGGAATTAATTCTGCTTTGACATGCTCAAGTAGTTCTGTGACCCCTTCCCCCGTAGAGGCCGAAACTGGAAAGTATTCCATAAAGGAAAATTTTGAAGCTTCATTTAGTTGGGTCAAGATTCTTCCGCTTTTTACTTTGTCAATTTTGTTAAGGACTAAAACAGTTTTTTCAGGAGGTAGCGAATTTGCTATAAATTTGTCTCCTTTGCCAATTACGGAATCAGCTTCGACTACAAAGAGAATCAGATCTATCTCATTTAGTGTGAATCGCGCAGTGTCATTTAATCTCCTACCGAGAAGAGTTCTCGGTTTGTGAATTCCGGGAGTATCGCAGAACACTATCTGGAATTCAGAGCCTGTAAGAACCCCTCTAATCTCCGTACGAGTTGTTTGTGGTTTATCTGAAACAATCGTTACTTTTTTCTGTAGAAAAGCATTAAGCAGGGTCGACTTACCCACATTTGGTCTACCTACTAAGCTCACAAAACCCGAACGGTGACTTTCTGTCGTTTCTATGGGTGGATTGCCTTCTGGTAATTGATTCATTTTCACTGACCCGGCTTTGTAACTCTCACCTGGGTAATCCTGCGACCAACCACTTTTTCAACTACGAAATGGTGTTCTGCTATATCCACATTTTCACCGGTCTCTGGAGCGTGCCCAAGTGCGTCGAAGATGAGACCGCCTAAAGTATCCCAATCGCCATTCGGCAGAACTCCACCTAGTAATTCATTTAACTCATCAACTGGCATTCTCCCGTGGACACGTAATCCTCCACCGATTAAAGGTTCAGCCAGCGGCTCTTCACTGTCAAACTCATCGACTATCTCACCTACCACTTCCTCCAACAAGTCCTCTAAGGTGACCAGTCCTGCCGTTCCACCGTATTCATCGATGACTATCGCCAGATGATAATGGTTGGACTGCATTTCACGAAGCAGCAGTCCTGCTTTTTTTGTTTCAGGAATGAACTGTGGTGAACGTGCCAAAGTTTTGACTGATATTTCCCCATCTCCGTCTAATTGAGCTTCCATCATGTCCTTTGCGAAAACCACCCCTACTATTTCATCTAGACTCTCACTGCTCACAGGCACGCGAGAAAACCCATTCAAAACTGCAACTTCCATTGCTGCCGAAACAGTGAAAGTATCAGGGACACTGACGATGTCAGGTCGCGGTGTCATAACTTCCCTAACTAAGGTGTCACCAAACGCCAAGATTGATTCGATGAGTTCATGTTCGTCATTTTCAATTGACTTCGACTCGAGAGCTTTTTTGGCGGTTTCCAACAGTTCGTCTTCCGAAACAACTCTGGTTTCCTTCGACTTGAAAAACTTGCTTAGAAACTTTTCAAGCATCACTACCTCTTGACTCTTCTGCGTGGCGGTCAATCAAGATCTTTTCCATTTCTTTCATTTCTTTTTCTGCTGCTTCTTCATCATGGTCATATCCAAGTAAATGGAGTATCCCGTGAGTTAAAAGAAGGATCATTTCGTCTTCGAATTTTAGATCTTTCTCTTTTGCTTGTTCTGTAGCAACTTCAGGGCATATACAAACATCGCCCATAAGGTAAATAGTTGAATCTGTTTCACTATTCGGATCATCTATTGGAAAAGCCAATACGTCTGTAGGTCCTTTTTTAGATAAATGCTTTTCATTAAGAATTGAAATTTCTCCTGTTTCTAAAAGAAATAAACTCATTTCAAGAGGTCTTTTGTCAGGAGCTGCGTCTCTAACGATCTTTTCCGCAAATTTCCCCAAAGATTTAGTGTGGACTTTGATGTTTTTGTCAAGTCGTTTATCGATTACGTATATACAGATTTGATCGTCTGATTTTGATGCTTTTTCAGACAAGTTACTTACTGCCAGTATTTTTTTTGGACTGTCTACTGGCGTTTTCATACGCTTGAACTATGTCTTGCACTATTTTGTGCCTGACGACATCTCGAGCCCCAAGTTTGACAAAACCTAAACCATCTATCCCAGAAAATGTATCTTCCAGACCTTCAATGCCACTTCGACCTTCCGGAACGTCTATTTGACTCGCATCACCGGTGATTATGACTCGTGATCCAAAACCAATTCTTGTAAGAAACATTTTCATCTGTTCTGGTGTCGTATTCTGTGCTTCGTCAAGAATTATGAAGCTATTGTTAAGTGTTCTGCCTCTCATAAATGCCAGTGGCGCAACTTCAATCTGACCCCGATCGAGTAGCCTCTCAGCTTTTTCAGGGTCAAGCATGTCAAAAAGTGCGTCATACAAGGGCCTAAAATAAGGATCGACCTTTGCCATCAGATCACCTGGTAGAAAACCTACTCTTTCGCCAGCCTCGACTAGTGGTCTGGTGAGAATTATGCGGTCAACTTCGCCTTTCTGCATAGCATTGACTGCCAAGGCAACTGCTAGCCAGCTCTTTCCTGTTCCAGCAGGACCTATAGCAAAAGTAATTATATTTCTACTTGCAATATCAAGATAATTTTTTTGACCTACAGACTTAGCTCTAATTGGTTTTCCTCTTGCTGTTATAAGTAACTCTGTTGTTAAGACTTCTGCAGGGTTTTCTTGTGCATTAACCATTTCAATTGTTTTGTTGAGAATATTTACATCAACCTGTAGTCCTCTTTCAAGCATCGTTACCATCTCATGGAATACTTGTTCTACCAGGTTGGCGCTGTTTCCGGCGATCGTAACCTGATTGCCCCTAACATGAATTTTTGCGTCTGGAAAAGAAGTTTCAATTATTCGCAGCAGCTCATCACTCTGACCCAACAGGTCAGGCATGAGGTCATTGCCAGGGAGTTCGAATCTAACTTTTGTATCCTGCATCTGCGAGTTTCAGACTACAGGAAAGAAAACTTGCAGCATCACTGGGTTTTGAAATTGCGATGAAACGGGTTTACTTTTTTCTCCGTTTCTTGTTTGATTTCCGTGAAATTTTCTTTAACTTTGATCGTCCTTTTTTTGATTGTTTCTTTTCAAATTCGGCTAGCACCCTTGGACCGGCTTCATTTATAACGTCTTCCGCTGCATCAAGTAGTGCTGCGATACTTTCATCTTCCCCTAGACTCGATGGCTCCTTGGGGGTTTCTGGCACTATTAAGCTCCCATAGCTCCAATTCACATCTACTCTTCTTTTTTCATAAAAAGTGCAATCTTCCGGACACCGCCAAGGTGCTTCCGGGGCTTTATCTAAATTGCATTTTCTTACTGTTTCACCGTTCGAATAACTTCTACTTTCGAACTGTTTACAATCTTCTCTCATCGGCATACAAACAGTATGTCATTTCAGAAGCCAAAAAATATTTTTTAGCCGACAGAACCTTCCATCTGTAATTCAATGAGACGGCTCCATTCAACCGCATATTCCATCGGAAGGGTCTTTGTGACTGGTTCAATAAATCCGTTTACAACCAAAGAAGTGGCCTGGTCTTCGGAGAGTCCCCTGCTCATCAGATAAAACAGTTGCTCATCCGCTACTTTAGAAACAGTTGCCTCATGACCTATAACAGCATCTGAAGTTCCAACCTCCATATATGGATATGTGTCTGAGATGCTTTCATCATCGAGTATTAAGGCATCGCACTGCACGTGACTCTTGCAACCATACGCATCATCCTCAACTCTCACCAAACCCCTGTAACTCGTTCGCCCTCCATCTTTCGAAATGGATTTAGAGATTATCTTCGATGACGTTTCAGGTGCAGCATGGGTCATTTTGGCTCCTGCATCTTGATGTTGCCCCGACCCCGCATAAGCCACCGATAAAACTTCACCTGATGCTTTAGGACCTGTCATAACAACTGCCGGATATTTCATTGTCAACTGCGAACCTATATTCCCATCTATCCATTCCATCCGACCTTCTTCTTCAACAACTGCTCTTTTGGTAACTAAGTTGTAAACATTGTTTGACCAGTTCTGGATAGTCGTGTAGGTAACCCTCGCTGATGGTTTCACAATTATTTCAACGACAGCCGAGTGCAAAGAATCTGTTGTGTAGACAGGGGCGGAACACCCTTCTATATAGTGAACTTCAGAACCTTCGTCAGCAATTATTAGTGTCCTCTCAAACTGACCCATATTTTCAGCATTAATTCTAAAGTAGGCTTGGAGAGGCATTTCAACTTTTACTCCAGGGGGAACATAAATAAATGATCCTCCACTCCAAACAGCTGAATTAAGAGCAGAAAACTTGTTGTCATTTGGGGGTATTACTTTGCCGAAATACTGTTTCACTAAATCAGGGTTTTCGCGAAGTGCAGTGTCCATGTCGGAAAAAATGACACCCTGTTCTTCTAGATCTTCTCGGTTCTTGTGGTAAACGACTTCTGATTCATACTGCGCAGTTACACCGGCCAGATACTTACGTTCAGCCTCAGGTATTCCTAATTTCTCATACGTGTCCTTGATTGACTCCGGCACATCTTCCCAATCGTCTGAAAGTTTTTCAGTTGGCTTTATGTAGTAATAGATATCGTCAAAGTCGATCTCTCCCAAGTCGCCACCCCATGCAGGCATAGGTCTTTTTAGAAATCTTTCATGTGATTTGAGGCGGAAATCATGCATCCATTTAGGTTCGTTTTTCATTCCGGACATCTCTTTAATGATCTCCGAATTAAGCCCTTTTTTCGGCTTGTAGATGTAATCTTCTTCGTCGCTCCAACCGAGCTGATAACTACTTAGATCTACACCTATTTCACTTGATGTCAATTTCTTAACTCCTACTGGGGGAGTATTTCTCCTATATAGATAGTAACAATTATCGAGGGTTAATACTAAGAAAATGGACTAATATTAAATTTCTATTTGTTTAGCCTTCTCTGCCTGTCCAACCATCCGAGAAGAACCGCTATAGCTCTAGGGTCATGTCTCAAATGATGGCCTGCTCCTTCTATCAATCTCATGTCGGAATGCCCGTGGGCCTCTGAAAGAGCTCTAGCTTCTAATGAAGAAACCACATCATCTTCAGTTCCATGAACAATAAGAACGCTTGTTTCACTGAGTTGTGGAATGGCTGATTCAGCAGAGATTAGTTTCAGTTCTGCTGACCAGGAATCGAGATCATCTGGAAAGGTGGGGTCAGGGATCACTCCGGCTCTACGCGCATGTACGAGCAACTTCTTTGGTGAAGCTGCCCAAGCTGACCAGTCAGCTGGAGCTGCGAGTGATCCCACACCCTTAACTTCTGACTCTTTAGCAGCGGCACAAATGCATATCGCCCCACCACTTCCAAATCCAACCAACCAAACCTTATCTACTCGCGGATGGTTTTTGAGTTCTGTAATGGCTTGCCGTACATCAGCTAGCCAACCCG
>PBLL01000003.1 GCA_002721755.1 Actinomycetota bacterium | reverse complement strand
ACACCCGCATAGTTGACTTCTTGTTCTTTCCAACGTTCTTCTTGTTCCATTGCTTGCTCCTGATAACAAACCAATTAGTTATTAGCGTTCATCATCTCCGGTTCGATATTTTTTAGTGACCTCATCTAACTCAGCAACTATTTGTTCTGAAAGTGGATTAGCAACAGCGGCTATAGCATCATCAAGTTGTGTCGGATTCGTAGCCCCAACTATAGGAGAGGTAACAAATGGTTTAGCTAGAACCCATCCGATAGCTAATTGCGCCATAGTAATTCCTTCTTTTTCTGCAATTGGCTGAATTTGTTCAACTGTGTCATGAAATTCATCTCTCCAATATCTTTCCCTGTATCGTTCTCCTTGTTCACTTTCTAAAGCAAACCTTGAACCTTCCCGAGGGGCACTTCTTTTATGCTGCCCTGTTAAAAGACCTCCAGCTAACGGATTGTAAGGTATGACACCAATCCGGTCATGTTCACACAATGGAAAAAGTTCTCTTTCCATTTGACGAAATAATAGGTTATATCGAGGTTGCACAGTTTCGAATCGTTCTAAGTTAAGCGTTTCACTTCGACCGATGGAACGCGCAAGTAGCCATGCAGGATAATTTGAACAACCCAAATATCGGACTTTTCCTATTTTTACTAAATCGTCTAAAGCTCCGATTGTTTCATCTATTGGAGTTTGATAGTCGGGGAAATGAACTTGGTACAAATCAATAAAATCTGTTTGAAGCCTCTCAAGTGAAGCGTCAACCGCGTCAAAAATATGTCTCCGACTTGAACCTCTTTGCCATGGTAAAGATCCCATTGGTGCCCAAAATTTTGTTGCTAAAACAACTTCATCACGTTTTCCTTTAAGCCATTTTCCAATAATTCTTTCCGTGTCACCTATGGTTTCTTTACCGGAAGCGGGATACATGTCTGCAGTATCAATAAACGTGATTCCCTCATCTTTAGCTTTATCAAGAATTGTATGCGAGGTTTTCTCGTCGCATTGGTTTCCAAATGTCATAGTCCCTAGACAAATCTTTGAGACGTTTAATCCTGTTCTACCCAACTGTGAATATTCCATTTCAAACACGGTACTAGCGAGTTTGTTTTTTAATAAACAAATCTCACTTCGCGTACTTTATAAACTGTGTTTATAAAGATGTCTTTTGGATAAATGCATGAATGTAGACCAAAAATTAGTTGATTTTGCTGTATCAATAGCTAAAGAAGCAGGAGAATTAACACTTTCTTTTTTCAATGATTTAAATCTAGAAGTTGTCAAAAAATCTGATGGTTCGCCTGTAACTGAAGCTGATCGGAGTGCTGAAAAATTACTTCGGGAAAGAATTGCAGATTCTTTCCCCGATGATTCGATTGTCGGTGAAGAAGAAGAAAATGTTTTTGGATCTTCAGGGCGAACTTGGATATTAGATCCAATAGATGGAACTCAATCATTTATAAATGGTGTTCCATTGTTTGGAAATCTTGTCGCTCTTGAAGATGAAAATGGTCCCGCTGTTGGTGTAATAAATCTTCCCGCAATTAATGAATGTGTTTGGGCCGGTAGAGGAACGGGGTGTTTCGCAGACGGCAAACAAGCACATGTTTCATCTGTTGAAACTCTCGATGATTGTTCTGTGGTGACCAGCGGAATTGATTATTGGTCCTCTTTGTCTTTTCTGGAATCTTTATCAAAAGCGGGCACCACCATTAGAACATGGGGCGACGCATACGGCTATGCACTGGTAGCGACTGGTCGTGTTGATGCGATGATTGATCCGATTGTAAACAAATGGGATGTTGCTCCTATGTTGACAATAATTCCCGAAGCTGGGGGCATATTCACTGATTACAAAAATGTCGTAACTCCTGATGGAGGAAACGCTTTAGCGGCAAATAGGATCCTTCACCCTCTTTTATTAGCTTCTCTTAACGATTAAGCGTGTACGGATCATTAGGTGGTCGGCCTATTCCTCTATCACAAGTAATTCCTGCTTCAGGAGAAGCTTCTCCGTCGACAAAAAAATCAACAAACTTTTCGAGTTTCCCGTCATCTGAAGTTTCTAACTCTATTCTTCTACCCCATGCTGTCGCGACTATTGGCGAACCTTGTTGAGAATGTGGTGATAACAAGATTTTTGGGTTCCCTGAAAGCATCGTTGTTAATTTTATTAATTCTTCTTTTTGGATTTCTGGCTGATAAGTAACCCAAACCGCCCCGTGTTCAAGGGAGTGAACTGCTGCTTCATCTAGCAATTCAACTTTATAAATTCCACAAGTGTGCCAAATTCCTAAATGGTCACCTCCAGCAGGCGGGATAGTTGGGTAATCAACATTCTCATCTGTATGTTCACGTGAGGTAATTACTAGGTATTCAACTTCTTCTAACATTTCTTCTGTTGAAACTTCTAAAGCCACGTCACTTTCACCACCACAGGCAATAAATAAAAGTGTGATAATGAAAAAAAGTAAAGAAAAGTTTTTGGATAATTTTTTCATAATATTTCTTTTAGACAGTTGTCTTATCGCCTTCAAAAATTTGTATATCAATACTTCTTTTAGCCAATTCTGAGAGAAACTCGGATGCATCAATCATTAATCCAAGTGTAGACATGTGATTTAATTTAGTTTTTTTATTCAACAAAAATTCAACGGTTAAAGCTGTAACCGAAGCGGCAGCTACAGCTGGCCGTTCTGCAACTCCTATAACAACATTTTCATGAACACTGTTTTTTTGCCCACGTAATTCAACCCTTATTGCACCGATTCCTCCTTCACTGTGAGGAGGGGTAAGCATTGGAAAAAAAGCAGTAAACCTGTCTCTTCGTGTTGCTGCCATTTTCGCTGAGATTCTAGACACTTTAGGAAAAACATGATGTAGAAGAATTGGATCCGCAAGTGAAGCGTTATAACAATCTTGTGGTCCTACTGGTTCTGGGAACCATAAAAGTTCTCTACCTGATCCTCCTAGTTTTCTATCCCAACAATTTTCTCTCCACCCATAGGAACTCCGGCTTAATGCACGATGATGAACAAGAGCACATGCTGGACCTCCAGTACCCATTTTTGATACATGAATCTCTTCTATTTCATCTAGCATTGTTTCTCCATAGGCAGCCAAAACACAGCTCAAACCTGGAGCAAATCCTGTTCCTACTACCACAGGTACTTTAAGATTAAAAGCTTCTTCTTCTAGTTTCAGAATTGAAATTGTTTCCGCTAAACCATCAGAAACAACAACTGTTGGTCTGGACAATCTAATTGAATTTTTTACTGCTTCTAACTGTGTGCCCCTAGGAGACGCTACTACGACAACATCTGCATCCATATTTTGTGAAAAAGGAAAATGTTCGACCTCTACTCGTCCACTAAGAGTCTTCGATGCAGTTCCAAGTTTTTCAGGTGAAATATCTCGAAGAACTATTTGATCTACTGAATTTGACGCTAAAAGCTGTTGAGCAACTTTCGTTCCTACCGCTCCAGCCCCGATAACAAGTGCTCTCACTATTTGTTACCAAAATTAGAAATTTTCTTCCAACCGCCTGTTCTTTTTTCAATTCCAGGTTCCTGTTTAAAACGCACCGCACCTGCAACTGCAGCAGCAGTAATTATTGCTGCTAAAGCACGTCTCAATATATTCATTGTGGGCCCAGCTGGAATTGAACCAGCGACCTCACCCTTATCAGGGGTGCGCTCTAACCGGACTGAGCTATGGGCCCTAATGTCAAAGAATGACTACAAATCTTAAGTATTTAACTTTAAATGTTAAAAACTGTCGTTACTTATTATGTTGGTGGATTTTTTACTTCATCATAAATATCATCAGTTGATTTAATTTTTCTTCTTCGAACTGCTGTCTCTTCTTCAATCATCGTGAACCTGATTCCCCCTGTGAGATCACTAATCAGATTAAACAAAACAACTAAGACCACAGTTATCGCCGTACCACCTACAACCATAATAAGCCCGCCTAAAAAGAAAATTTTCAAAATTTGATCGGAATCAAATTCAAATACTTCTAAAGCAAATAGATCTTCAATAAATGACTCTACTTTTTCTATAGTTCCTGCATCTTCAGCGGTATTCCATAAAATTCTTACAGCAATCGTAGACAGACCCCAAATACATGTGTAAAAAATCAATCCTACTTTCAGCGCAGACCAGGGCTCGATATGGCGAAAAACCCTTCTTACTTTTCTAACTTTGTAGCCGGCTTTCCTGTCTTGCGCTTTAACTTCTCTTTGTTTAAACGTGTTCCAAAATTTTGGTTTATTACGTGGTGACAATTTTTCAGATCCCCACAAAAGTTCTTCTGATTGCTTTAAAACAGAAGACTGAACAGTTTCATTTTTCTCTTCAGATTTACTGATTAATTTTTTTAACCTTTTTGTCACCGTTACAGAAGAAGCGTCTTCGGTTTCGGTTTTATCAAAAAAATCTTCTTCTGTTTCACTCACACTTACAGTTTAGAAGTACGACGCCTATCAAACAGGTCGCTTTGACATAAACAGTTTTATTTGTTTATTAGTCCTCAGCATCTGTAGGAGCAGGAGAAACCGCTGTTATTATCTCTCCTTCACCTGGTGACATTACTCTTACACCAGTTGCGTCTCTACCTTGAATTGAAATTTCGGAAACAGCGAGGCGAATAATCTTTCCACTTGAAGTAACAGCGAGAATATCGTCATCGTCTTTTACTACCAGTGAACCAGCTACAGTTCCTCTAGATTCTGTAGTTTTAATTCCTCTAACCCCAAGACCACCTCTTCCTTTTACAGAAAAATCATCAATTTCAGTACGTTTTCCGAAGCCCTCTGTCGTTAAATGAAGCAACATTGAGCCCTCTTTGGAAACTGAGCATGAAACAAGACCGTCACCAGTGCGAAACTTCATACCACTTACTCCAGCAGCCGTTCTACCCATAGGTCTAATTTTTTCTTCATCTATCCTCAAAGTTTGACCTGAGGATGAAACTAGAAAAATGTGATCTGAACCATTCGTAGGCACAACACTTACTAATTCATCACCTTGATTTAGTTTTATGGCAATAAGTCCTGCTTTTAAAGAAGAATCATAGGCAGTAAATAATGTTTTTTTAACTCTTCCGTTTTTAGTTGCAAAAAATAAAAATCTGTTTGTTTCATAGTCTCTTGTATCTACAACAGCTTGAATTTTTTCATCTTGCTGCAATGGTAATAAATTCACAATTGATGTTCCTCTAGCCGTACGACTAGCAGATGGAACTTCGTGAGCTTTTAATCTATAAACCTTCCCTTTATTTGAAAAGAAAAGTAGATATGCATGAGCAGTTGTATGAATCATATGGGACAAAGCGTCTTCATCTTTTAGTTTTGCTCCAGTTACTCCTTTACCCCCGCGGCCTTGAGAATTAAATTCAGAAAGAGCCATTGTTTTTACATAACCAGCTGAAGTCATTGCAAAAATTAATTCTTCATCATCTATAAGATCTTCAATATCTAATTCACCAGGATCTGGAACAAATTCAGTTCTACGTTCAGTAGAAAATTTTTCTTTTAATTCAAGCAGTTCTTCTTTTATCACTGCTTTTATTTTTGTTTCTTCTGCGAGAATTGCTTCAAGCTCAGAAATAATTTCAGATAATTCCTTCATTCTTTCCTGAAGTGTGCTCTTACCAAGACGGGTAAGTCGTACAAGTTGCATATCTAAAATATGATTCGCCTGAATTTCAGTAAAACCATAATCTTCATCCATTAACCCTGTTCTCGCTTCAGAACGGTCTGCTGAACCTCGAATCAAAGCGATCACATCGTCTATTCTCTCTAAAGCTTTAATTAACCCTTCCGTTATATGAGCTTCATCTTGCGCTTTAGAAAGACGGTGCTCACTTCTTCTTCTTATAACAACAATTTGATGATCTATATAAGCCTGTAAAAGTTCCAAAATATTCAGAGTTCTAGGAACCCCATCAACCAGTGCCACAGCATTCACTGAAAATGTTGTTTGTAAAGGTGTTCTTTTATACAAATTGTTTAATATCACCAAAGCGGGTGCATCTTTTTTAAGGGTTATGACAATACGAACCACACCTTTTGCCGATTCATCATTAATATCCGCGATTCCCTCTATCTCTCTTGCATCAACGAGATCACGAATTTTTGACATTATTAGATTAGGACTGGCTTGATATGGAAGTTCACTCACAACAATCCGATTAGTCCTTCCATCTTCTTCAATATCGGTTCTAGCTCGCATACGAATTGATCCACGTCCAGTTGAATAGGCTTCTTTAATTCCGCTTTTGCCAAGTATTAAAGCTCCTGTTGGAAAATCTGGCCCAGGAATAATTTCAATTAATTCATTTATAGTTGCTTCAGGGTTATCAAGAAGATGAACAGTTGCATCTATACACTCAGCCAAATTATGAGTAGGAATATTTGTTGCCATGCCAACTGCAATCCCTTGACAGCCATTAATTAAAAGATTGGGGAGTCTTGCAGGTAAAACTTCTGGTTCTCTAAATTCACCTGAATAATTATCAATAAAATCAATTGTGTTTTCATCAATTCCATCAAGTAAGGCAATTGCTCTTTGATCAAGTCTGCATTCTGTGTATCGCGGAGCGGCAGGAGTGTCGTCTGGAGAATAACCAAAATTTCCCTTTGCTTCAATTAACGGGTCTCTGAGACTGAATGCTTGTCCCATTCTTACCAAAGAGTCATATATCGCTGAATCCCCATGTGGGTGATATTTACCCATTACTTCACCGGTAACACGAGCACACTTTATTGTTGGTCGATCGGGTCTTGCACCGAGATCATACATACCCCAAAGAATTCTTCTATGAACAGGTTTTAAACCATCTCTGGCGTCTGGAAGTGCACGAGAAACAATTACGGACATTGCATAGTCAAGAAACGATTGCTCCATCTCTTCTTGAATTGGAATTGGTTGAATTGAACCAACCAAAGATTCTTCGCCTACAGCTTCACTTTCCGTGGGATCATTAGTTTCTTTAGACATCAGATATCAAGGAAACGAACATCGCGAGCATTTGTTTGTATAAATCTTTTTCGACTGTCAACATCTTCTCCCATCAATGTTGAAAATACTTCATCTGCAACAGCACCCATTTCAACTGTGACCTGTAAAAGGCTTCTTCTAGTAGGGTCCATTGTTGTATCCCAAAGCTCCTCAAAGTCCATTTCTCCTAAACCTTTTAAGCGTTGAAATTCTTTTTTATGATCTGGTTTTTCGTTTAAAAAATTTGCTTTCGCGTTTTCATCTTTTAAATAAATTTTTTCTTTTCCGACAACTGTTGAAAATAAAGGTGGTTGAGCAATAAATATGTGTCCAGCGTCAACTAATGGTTTCATTTTTCTGTAAAAGAACGTTAAAAGAAGGGTTCTTATGTGGCTTCCATCAACATCAGCATCACAAAGAAGAATAACTTTGTGATAACGGATTCTTTCCAAGTCAAACTCATCATCACCAAAACCTGCACCCAATGCTTGAATCATTGTTTGGATTTCTGAGTTTTGTAACATTCGATCAGCACGTGCTCTTTCAACGTTTAATATTTTTCCTCTAAGTGGCAAAATTGCCATTGTTCTGGGATCTCTAGCCTGTATGGCAGAACCACCAGCAGAATCTCCTTCGACAATAAATATTTCTGATTCTCTGGGATCCCGTGACGAACAATCTTTCAATTTTTCAGGCATTCCAGCACCATCTAAAGCTGATTTGCGTCTTGCAGATCGTCTTGCATCTTGAGCTGCTAAACGCGCACGTTGTGCATTGATTGCTTTTTGTAAAATTATTTTTGCTTCTACTGGGTGCTCTTCAAGCCAATCTGCAAGCTTTTCATTGGTGGTTTTCTGAACCAATGAACGCATATCTACATTTCCTAATTTAGATTTTGTTTGACCTTCAAACTGTGGCTCTCCTAGACGAACACTGATAATTGCAGTAAGTCCTTCTCTTATGTCTTCACCCTGTAGGTTGTCGTCCTTGTCTTTTATTACTCCCCTCTTTTTTGCATACCTGTTCATAACACCAGTTAATGCTGTTCTGAAACCTTCTTCATGCATTCCGCCCTCAATCGTATTTATGCCATTAGCGAATGAGTGAAGACCGTCAGTGTTAAATCCAGTGTTCCATTGAAAAGCTATTTCAACTTCTTGCCCACTTTCTTGGGCTTCAAAAAAACCAACTTTTGCGAAAAGTGACTCCTTGCTCGCATTTACATGTTCTACAAAATCTCTAATTCCGCCATCATATTTATAAACAATTTCATCTTTGTTTACGGCTTCTTCTCTTAAGTCAGAAAAACTTATCTGTAAACCTTTGTTTAAAAAGGCCATCATTTGGAATCTTTCCAAAAGTGTTTGAGCACGAAAATTAACATCGTCAAAAATTTCAGAATCGGGCCAAAACCTTACAGTTGTACCGGTTCTGTTGTTGGGAGCTTTTCCTGTTTCCGTTAATTTAGTGTCTACGTTTCCACCAGATAAAAAATCCATATAATGCCGTTTTTCATCACGATCAATTTCAACTTCTACCTTTGACGAGAGAGCGTTAACAACAGAAATGCCAACTCCATGGAGACCCCCAGAAACCTTGTATCCCTCGCCACCAAATTTTCCCCCAGCGTGGAGTTTGGTGAAAACCACCTCAGCAGCAGACATATCTGACTCCTGATGGTGTTTACCCACTGGTATTCCTCTTCCATTATCAACAACCTGACAACCGCCATCGGATAAAATTGTTACGTTTATTTCTGAACAATGACCAGCCATAGCTTCGTCAACCGAGTTATCAACCACTTCCCAAACTAGGTGATGGAGTCCTGAAGGGCCGGTTGAACCTATATACATTCCGGGCCTTTTACGAACAGCTTCTAACCCTTCAAGAACGGTTATTTGAGATGCATTATAAGTACTTTCAGAGCCGCTCATTTAACCCTATTTTCAACAGAATATTTTTGAAGAATTAAGAAGTTTTTTTGACAAAACCGCAGGTCAGAGGGTAATAACACAACTCAACCATCATAGCATTTCAGGCGTTATTTGGGGTGTCAAAAACCTATTAAAAAGTCAATTTTTTTGACTGTAATTAATTATTTTAAGTTTGTCCTAACACGAATTGAAGAGACCTTTTCAGCACCCAAAATTTCCTCAATTTTTGTTAAAAGTTGACTCTCCAACCAGGTTAATTGACTTGCCCAAGCTGGATCATCTACCCGGACAATGAGCTCAGAACCTTTAACTGCCACAGCAGAAATTTTTGAAGCCAACTCAGACCCAACTATGTCTTCCCATTGATCAACAATTGAAGTGATGCTATTGATATCCGGCGTCCCAAAATCTTTTAGTATTTGTTCCAAAACGGAACGTAAATGAACGGGTTCACTATTCATTAATTTCAACACTTCCTTCTACTACGTGATATTTATAATCTGGTTTTACTCCAAATGGTAAATCGCCGGTTGTGGTTAAAACAGCTTGTTCTTTCGGAAGCAACTCAATAAGAATTTGGCACCTTGTGGCATCAAGTTCAGAAAAAACGTCGTCTAAAAGCACAATAGGGTCGTGCCCGATTGTTGTTTTAATAACTTCATGCCCAGCTAGGCGTAAAGCTAAAGCTAATGATCTTTGTTCTCCTTGGGAAGAATGGCTTTTTGCCAACAGGTTGTTTACTTTTATGAAAACTTCGTCTCTGTGGGGGCCGTTTGTTGTAATCCCTCGTCTAAGATCATTTTCTCTATCTGTATAAAATTGCTCAGCTAGCTTTTCGCTTTGCCATGTCTTTTCATATTGCAAAGTAATCCTGTCCTGGTTGTTTGTGAATTGTTTTAAACTTTGTTCTATTTTTGGTTTCAGGTTTTCTAAAAGTTCCTTTCTTTTTATAACAAGTGCTTTTCCGCTTTCAGCCAATTTCTCATCCCAGACATCAAGCGTTGTTTCAATTTCACTGGTTTTTCTTCCTTTTGCTTGTTTTAACAACGTGTTTCTTTGTTTTAAGCACTTTTCAAATGTTGTTTTAAGTGCTTGGTTTTTTGGATGTAAATCAACAAGAAGTTCGTCTAAATAATTACGGCGCTCGCTAGGACTTCCTTTAATTAATATGAGGTCTTCTGGACTAAAAATTGTTGTCTTTATTTTTTCTTGAAGTTCTTTTTTTTTGGTTGTTTTTTTTCCGTTAATTTGAATTTGGTTTCTTCCAAAAGTGTTTAGTTCTACTTCTAATGTTGTTTTTCTATTTTTATGTATAACTTCAGCTTTTATTATTGCTTTTTCTTTTCCTTGATGAATTAGAGCTTCGTTTGGGGAACCACGAAATGATTTTCCCTTTGCTAACCATGCAACCGCTTCAAGTAGGTTTGTTTTTCCGTTGCCGTTGTTACCAGTTATAACCGTAGTTCCTTCTTTAAAATTCAAATGGCAGTTTTCATAATTTCTGAAATTGGTTAGCCACAGTTGGCTCAAAAACATTTTTATGAAACTCTTACTGGCATTAGTAAATATAGAAAAATTTCTTCATTTAAACCTTTTAAAATGGCTGGTTTTAAAGCGTCTGTTGTTTCTAAACAAATTTCTTCTGTAGTAAGTACATCCAATCCATCGATTAAATAATCAGGGTTGAATGCAACCGTTATTTCTTCTCCCGAATACTTTCCGTCAATTTTTTCAGTAGCTTGTCCGATGTCTTGTTCAATTGCTAAAAGTTCTATTTTTTTGTCTGACATCAATAATCGAATTGGTGTTGCTTCTCTTGCTAATAGTTTTACTCTTTGCAATGCTGAAAGTAGTTCTTCACGATTAATTACAAGTTTGTTTTTATTTTTTTCAGGGATTAGTCCTTTGTAATTTGGAAATTCTCCTTCAATTAATCTTGTGACAATACTAATGTTTTGAATTTTAAAAACAGCTTCTTTTTCACCCAAAACAACATCTAAATGATCATCTTCGTCAAGAATTCGTTTAACAACATCTAACGCTCGCGAAGGTACTAATACAATTTCATCTCTTCCAAGAATTTCAGTTCCTGGAATATCACGAATTGCCATTCGATAAGAATCTGTAGCTACAAGCCTTAACCCGTTTTCTTCAGCTGATAATAAAACACCTGTTAAAATTGGTCGTGCATCATCTGTGCTTGCAGCTTTAACTACTTGCTCAAAAGCATTTGACAAGCTTTGTGTCTCTATTGTTGCTTTATTTCCACCAGGTTCTTCAAATCGTGGAAAATCATCAACAGGTAATGTACGTAAATTAAATTCCGATTTACCACTTTTAATTTGTATTTCACTATCTTTTAAAACAAAACTTATTTGCCCATCATCCAAAACCCGAATTATGTCGGCAAGTAATGCTCCTGGAATTACAGCTTTTCCGTCTTCTTCACCACCAACCTCATTTTCTATTCGGATTGTTAAATCTAAATCACTTCCTAAAACAACAAGTTTGTTTTTCTTTACTTCTACATAAAGACCAGATAAAACAGGATTTGTTCCTGAACGATTAGGTGTTGCTCTTCTGGCTAATGAAAAGGTTTTTTCTAACGTTTCTTTTTCACATTTAAATTTCATTTATACTTCTTTGTTTTTTCTTAACTTAGTAGATGAAGTAGTACTTGTGAATTGTGGATAAAACTTTATTTGTGCAGTTCAAGTGTTGTTTAATAATCCACCTTTAATTCACAGGGTTACACAGAAAAAAGAAACATAAAATAAACTTGTGGACAATTATTTATTATCACGCAAAGCTGAAATTAATGCTGTAACTTGATCATAAATTTCTCGCCGTTCTGCCATCAGTGCTTTAATTTTTTCAACAGCATGAATAACAGTTGTATGATCACGGCCACCAAACTCTCTTGCAATACTTGGATAGCTTAAATCTGTCAATTCACGAAAAATATACATTGCTACCTGTCGTGCTGTTACTAAGGGTCTTCTTCTACTACCACCAATAAGTTCGTTTTTAGAAAAGCCATACATTTCTGTTGTTTGTTCAAAAATTAATTCCGGTGTAATTGGCCGTGGTGCGTTTGAACTTATTAAATCACCGAGAACGGTTATAGCAAGAGCTTTAGTACAGGGTTCGTGATTTAGGTTTGCATATGCAGAAACACGTGTTAGTGCACCTTCAAGCTCTCTGATGTTTTCTGTGATGTTTTCTGCAATGAATTGAAGTACTTCATCTGGAACAATTATTCCACCAGGGTTCTCTTCGGTTTTTTTACTCAAAATCGCCAAGCGTGTTTCAAGGTCAGGTGCTTGGATGTCTGTTACTAGACCCATTTTGAAACGACTTCTTAAACGGTCTTCAAGAGTTGGAATTGAATCTGGCGGCCTGTCACTTGATAAAACTATTTGTCCACCTGCTTGTTGGATGGTGTTGAAAGTATGGAAAAACTCTTCCTGAAGCCCCTCCTTCCCTTCCATGAATTGAATGTCGTCCACCAACAAAACGTCGATTTCACGGAAATGTTGTTTGAACTCTGGCAGGGTTTTGTTTCTGATGGCTTCAACAAACCGATTCATAAAGGTTTCACTTGAAACGTACCGCACCTCATGGTTTTTATAGTGATCAGCTACATAGTTTCCCACCGCTTGTAATAGGTGTGTTTTACCAAGACCTGCATCGCCATAAATAAACAGAGGATTGTAGGAACGGCTAGGGGTTTCTGCAACCGCTAAAGCTGCAGCATGTGCAAACCTGTTGGAAGAACCTATAACAAAATCATTAAATGTGTGTTTAAATGTTTTTGTTCCGGAGGTGGTTGTTGATTCGGATTCTTCTGACAGGGAAACATCAGTACGAGTTTTTTCATCTGTGGTTTCTTCTAGAGATGTTAAGACAATATTGTTTTCGAGTTGTTCTATTTTTTCTAATGCGAAAAAATCATCTTCTTCCTGTGGTTTGATTAGAGGTTCGTTTAGGGGTTCGGTTACAACGTTTATAAAGATTTTGAATTGGTCATCACTTATTTCAGAAAGAGTTTCAGAAACAAGTTTTTTGTATCTTCCCTCTATTCGATCTCGAACTACGGTGCTTGGGACTTGGAGAATTAAATGGTCGTCTTTTATTTCTACTGGTACTACCGAGCTAAAGGTAACTTGCCAAACAACTTCAGAAACTTGTGATTTGATTGCTTGTGAACATGACTCCCACAAAAATGTTGCATTTTCCTCAATTATTTCTTCCAAAATTTCTCCTAATTTATTATCCACAGTTGTGGATTTTGGTGTGGAAAGAAACTTGAAGCTTTTGGGGTTAAAAACATTTTATTTCATGCCACTAAATCGAAAAACGTACATTAGACAGGTACTTACTCGCAAGACGGGCGTTTAATTTATAATCTTTGTTTTTTGCAAAAAAAATTCACAGACTATTTTTCTGTGTATTTAGCAAATTATTTATTCACAGGTAAATTTTTTGCTTGTGGGTTCTGTTATCGGTTGGCGTCTAGTGTGCCCTGCCATACGATCAATAGTTGTAGTTTGTTAAATTCGACAAAACAAACACAGCTAAAAGAAAGATTTTATTTGTTATAACTTGTCTCTTTTTCTACTAAGGCAAGTTAAACAGGAGTTAATTTATGAAACGAACTTTTCAACCAAATAATAGAAGGA
This sequence comes from Actinomycetota bacterium, assembly GCA_002721755.1. Classification (GTDB taxonomy): domain Bacteria; phylum Actinomycetota; class Acidimicrobiia; order Acidimicrobiales; family MedAcidi-G1; genus MedAcidi-G1. The sequence continues at coordinate 40,473 of PBLL01000003.1, read as the reverse complement.
GATCAAGAAAACATGGTTTCCGCCACAGAATGCAAACGCGAGCAGGAAGATCTGTACTTAAATCTCGCAGGCAAAAGGGTCGTGCTCGGCTATCAGCTTGATAGGTCGTTTGCATTACAGGCGCGACTTTGACAACCTTCGTATTAATGGAAAAAAAGTAAAACGGGGTTTTTTAAGCGTTGCTTTTAACCCGGGGGACGATTTTTCGGATGGTGTGCGGGTTGCATTTGCGATAGGGCGTTCTGTTGGTGGTGCTGTTGTAAGAAACCGTGTTAAACGAAGACTTCGAGAGGTTTTTCATCAAATGATTAATAAACAGATTTCTATTCCTTCTGGTGACTATTTAATAAGGGTTTTTCCAGGGGCTGAAAATAAGTCTTTTACCTGTTTGACGCAAACTTTAGAGAAAATTGTTGAAGATTTAAGAAAAGATATTGGTTCACGTGGTTATTGATTATTCATTTATGAAGCAAAATAAACGACAAAACGTTTTTGTTAATGTGATTGTTTTTTTAATTACCTCGTATCAGAAAATTTTTGAGGGAAAACCAAGCACATGTAGGTTTATTCCATCATGTTCAACTTATGCGATTGAAGCTTTTCAAAAACACCGCTTTATTAAAGGTTTTCTTTTAACCGGTAAAAGGTTGTTTAGATGCCATCCTTGGGGTGGTTATGGGGTTGATTCTGTTCCTGATGAAAAGAGAAAAGTAAATGTTTGATTTGTTGGCAACATTACTTTCCTGGTTTTATGATTTTTGGCCGTCTTATGGAATGTCGATAACGTTATTGACTTTGTTAATAATGCTTATTCTTACACCTTTAACTCTTAAACAAACACGATCAATGATCAAAATTCAGCACGTTCAGCCTGAGCTTAAAAAAATTCAAACTAAATACAAAAATGATAAAGAAAGAATGAATAAAGAAGTTATGGCGTTTTACACGGCTAACAATGTGAATCCTCTTTCAGGGTGTCTTCCACTTTTTGTACAAGCACCTGTTTTCCTTGTTTTATATAATGTTATTAGTGGACTGACAAGACGTCTTTCAAATTTGGGTGAACATACTGGATGGGTAACAGGGCGCTTTAATCAGGCAATTTCTGTTCCACCCGAGCAGGAAAGAGTTTTCTATCCAGATTACATAGATCATCAAAGCGCTTTGTTTCAGGATTTAAGCGAAGAAAATGAAATGGTTTCTTGGGGAATTGATCTCGCGCGTTCTACAAGTGATGCGCTTTCTGAAAGTTTTATTACTTCAATTCCATATTTCATTTTAATACTTTTAGTTTTTGTCACTTCTTGGTATCAACAAAAACAAATAAGAGGAAGAAATCAGCAAGCCGCAATTAGCCCACAACAACAAATGATTTTTAAAATAATGCCGTTTTTCTTACCTGTTATTTCTTTTAGTTTTGACGCGGCGCTGGTTGTTTATTTTGTTATCTCGAACTTGTATCGGATTGTCCAACAGGGTTACATAACTAGGAAATTTTATGGTGAGAATGCAGCTAAGAATGATCCTGTTGTTGTCAATTCTCAAGCTAATGAAACTGGAAAGCCGAACAAAAAAGCTGAAAAAACAATAAAAAAAGAGGTTAAGGCGGTATCAAAAGGTTCTACAGTTTCTTCATCTGAAGCAAAGAAGAAAAGAACTACTGCTGGAAGTTATGAGAATGATTCTCATTTATATATAGAAAAAGATGTAAAATCTAATAAAAAGACTAAGAAGTCTAAAGAAGAAGTATCGGACAAATCGAAATCTAAAAAGACTGATAACTCAACTGTTTCAGATAAACCTATAAAAACAGGAAGAGTTACACCTTCTGGAACGAATATTCCTAGAAGTAATAAAAAACGTAAGAAAAAGAAAAGGAAATAGATATGGAGTGGATCGAAACAACGGGATCCACCGTTGATGAGGCAAAAGACAGAGCTTTAGATCGTTTGGGAATTGCAGAGGATGATATGCAATTCGAGATAATCGAAGAAGGAAGCAATTCTTTATTTCGTTTGAAACGAAAAGAAGCGCGTTTAAGAGCCAGGGTAAAACCAGTAAATACAAGACTTAAGCAAACTGATCGTCGTTCACGTACTAAAAAACAAGCCGGAAATAATAAAAGAAGTTCTGGGAATTCAGTAAGGAATAAAAATAAGAACAGTCAGCCACAAAAAGCTGATACTAAAGGCAAAAATCAGAAAAATTTAAAGAGTAATAAAACCTCCACGAATGTGACAGACGCTTCAAAAAAGCGCGATAATGATATGCAATCCAGTAAGAAAGGAAACCATAGATCAAATTCCGAGCTTAAAAAATCGGTTAGTGGTGATGTGAAAAAAAATACAATGGATCTTGAAGAACAAGCAGAAATAACCGAAGATTTTGTTGCCGGTCTTTTAGAAAAGATGGGTTTGCAGGCTCGTGTCGTTAGTTCAATAGAGGATAATAGAGCTATTGTCCAAGCTCAGGGATTAAATCTTGGTTTGGCTATCGGTCCAAGGGGTGAAACTGTACGTGCCATTACTCAACTTTCACACACAATGATTCAACGTCTTTCTGATGGTGAAGCTGAAGGTAAACTCACGGTTGATATTGGAGGATACAGAGAGAGAAGAAGGACTTTTTTGGCTGAATTTGCAGTTAATCAAGCAAATGAAGTTTTAGATGAAGGTCAATCGGTTGCCCTCGATCCGATGAATGCTTCTGATAGAAAAGTTGTTCATGATGCAATTTCTGAAGTTGAAGGTGTAACAACTCGTTCAGAAGGTTCAGATTATGATCGTCATGTCGTAATCCTTGTTGATGAAACGGTGTAGCAACACTAATCTTAAAAAAATCCTTGATTTAGCTGTAACTAAAGGGTTTTTGACTGATAAAGCTTCAAATACTGGGATAAGTCACAGCAAAGGGTTTTTGTTTTCTGAAGATAATCACATTTTTCTCAACAATCTTAAAACAACAGATTTAGCTATTGATTTAGGTACAGGTGGAGGTCTTCCTGGCTTAATTTTGTCTTCTCTCACAGATTGTTTGTGGTTATTGGTAGATCGCAGTAAAAAACGATGTAGTTTTTTGAACAAAGCTGTTAATGAATTAGATCTTACAAACAGGGTAGAAGTTGTTGAATGTTCTGCAGAAGAGTTGAGTGACAACTCTTATAGGGAGAAAGTAAAACTTGTTACAGCTAGAGGTTTTGCTACACCTTCTATTACATCTGAGTGTGCTGCTCCTTTGTTACGAGAAGATGGTTTATTTGTAGTTAGTGAGCCTCCTTATATAAACAAGACTGAAGTTGAAAAAAGATGGCCCGTAGAAGGCTTGTCTCTTTTGGGTTTAAAACACAAAAATTATTGGCATACCGGATTAGCGGGATATAGGTCGTTTTTTCGTGAGAGCTATTGTCCTGATGTTTATCCAAGAAAATTCAAAAAAATCTTACAAAATCCGCTTTTTTAAGTGTTTCACGTGGAACAAAAATCTGTCAATGTTTCACGTGAAACACTTATTTGTAAGGGTGCTTGTTTGTTATTATCCAATGGGTAATGCTGTGGTAAATGTTGACTACTAATTACACCGACGTGCAAGAAGCACCTAAAAAGCAGCCAAGAATTATTGCTATTGCAAACCAAAAAGGCGGAGTGGGTAAAACTACAACCACGATAAACCTCGGGGCAGCTATCGCAGAAATAGGTAAAAGGGTTCTGATAGTAGATTTAGATCCACAATCAAATACGACAACAGGTTTGGGCGTTTCTACAAGTGATTTAAACATTTCTATTTATCAAGTAATAATTCAAGAAAAAGAAGCGTCTGAGGCGATTATTAGTCTAGAAATAGAAAATCTAAATTTATTACCGTCAAATCTTGAGTTAGCTGGGGCTGAGGTTGAACTCGTTACAGCATTTAGCAGGGAGCAAAGGCTTTCTAAATCTTTAGAACAAGTTATTCATGATTATGACTACATTCTCATTGATTGCCCACCAGCTCTTGGTCTTTTGACTATTAATGCTTTGTGTTTTGCTCAAGAGGTGATAGTTCCAATTCAGTGTGAATATTATGCTTTAGAAGGTTTAGGACAACTAGTAGGGAATGTTGATTTAGTTAAATCAAATTTAAACCCCGATTTAGAAATTTCGAAAATTGTTTTAGTCATGTATGACTCTAGAACAAAAATTTCACAACAAGTTGCTGATGAAGTTCGTGATCACTTCGGTGATCGAGTTTGTGAACAGATTATTCCCAGATCTGTGAGACTTTCTGAAGCTCCTTCATATGGTCAACCAATCACAATATTTGATCCAACTTCTAGAGGTGCTGTTGCTTATATGGAGTTGGCTAAGGAGGTCGTAAATGAATAAAAAAACTGGCTTGGGCAAGGGTTTGTCTGCATTAATTCCAGATTCATCAAGTGGTGTGCAACAAAGAACAACGAGTGATGAGTTTGAAAATGGGGAAAATTATTCTGATGGTCCCGGAGTCGAATTAAGAGAAATACCTGTTGTTGATATTGAGAGAAATCCGTATCAACCAAGAACTGTGTTTGATGACGAAAAATTAGCTGAATTGACCTCGTCCATTCAGGAAGTCGGGGTTCTTCAACCAGTTTTAGTTAGAGAAAAAAGTTCAGGGTATGAATTAATAGCAGGAGAAAGAAGATGGTTAGCTGCAAGAAGAGCTGGCTTATCTTCATTACCAGCTCTTGTTAGAAAAATTGAAGATCTTGAATCATTTGAACAGGCGATTATAGAAAACCTTCATAGGGAAGATCTGAATCCAATTGATGAGGCTGTTGCATTTCATCGACTAATTGATGAATTTAATATGACGCAGCAACAGGTTGCTGAAAGAGTTGGCAGGAGCCGTCCGGGTATTGCGAACACTTTGAGACTTTTACAACTGACATCTGTGGTTCAAAGGATGATTATGGATGAAGATTTAACAGCAGGTCACGCAAGATGTTTGGCTGGATTGACTGATTATAAAATCCAGGAAAAATTAGCATCTCGAGTTATTTCAGAAGGTCTTTCTGTGAGGCAACTTGAATTTATAGTGAGTGACCTTAATGATGATGACAAAGCTAAAAACATCGAAAAATTAATCGACAGTCAAACAAGTAAAGAAGCTGCGCATTTAGAGGTAGAAAAAATACTTTCGGAGAAATTTGATACAAAAGTTTCTGTTGTCGCAAGGGGAAAAAGGGGAAGGATATCCATTGAATTTGCCGACTCTGAAGACCTTAAAAGAATTTTTGACTTAATTATATATTTATAGTATTAACCGTATAATTATTCAACTAGTTTTGATGGTTCCTGGAACCAATTTGAAATTGCTTTAGCAAAAGCATGAGCAATCTCATCAGTATTTTTAATAACTTCTTCTATTGGACCAAGAGAGCACATAATTGCTGGCATTCTTGTAGCTCTTAGTATCGGTATTTGCATTCCTTGAGTTTCAGCTTTTTTTTGGAGAACTTTGTCCATTTCTTTCGAACACTGTGACGCCAAGCGGAGACCCCCTTCACTTTGTGAATTTTTTGTTTTAAAGTAACTTATTAAAAATTGAGAATTATTCTCAATATTAAAACCTAGATACATTTCCGCTTCAAAACCATTTGCTGTTCGAGCTTGTATTTCTTCATCAGGATTGTTCAAGTCAATAACTTTTGCTCCTTTTTTTCTGAGCATTCTTGCTGTTGCATTCGCAAGAGTTGCACTGTTACCAAAATGACCTATAACCAATCGACGAGACCCTAGATCAGTACTTTTATTTCTCAAATGTTCAATTTCCTTAATTTTGGAAATCTGGGTATCGGGAGTTTCTTTATTTTTAATGTTTTGAAGGTTCCGGATCGTTTCATGTCCGGCAATACCATCTTCAATCAGACCGAAATTTTTTTGAAAATCTATTAAAGCTTTAACTGTTTGCGGACCAAAAATTCCATCTATACGTCCAACATCAAAGCCTAATTTTCCTAACTGAGTTTGTAGTTCAAAAACGTCATCTCCTTTAAGCATTGGTGATTGAAGATATAGCTGCCTGTTACCTAACTTGAATGTTGCTTCTATTAGAATTTCAATAGTTACATGGTCTAAAATTCCATCATTTTTTAGACCTCGAAATTTTTGAAAAGCTTTTAACTTTTCTTGTGTGTCGGGACCGAATTTTTTTACAGCAGTTTCATTACTACTAACTGTGAAACCCAAATTCGATAAACGAATTTGTAGATCCAGGACTTCATTCCCTTCATCCCCAATTTTTAATATTTTTTCTTTATGCACAAATTTTTGAGGTAAATATTTAAATAAATTCAGAAATCGCATCCAACAGTTGATGTTTTCCTTGTGCTCCAACCAAACGTTTTGCAGGTTCGCCGTTATTGAAAACGATCAGAGTGGGAATGCTCATTATTTCAAATTTTTGGGCTAATTCCGGTGAACTATCTACATCGACTTTTGCGATTTTTATTGTTCCTTCTTGTTCATCAGCAATTTCTTCTAATATGGGAGCAATCATTTTGCATGGACCGCACCATTCGGCCCAGAAATCTACAAGTATTGGTTTATCTGCTGAATTAATTTCACTTTCAAAAGTTTCTGATGAAAGATTTGTGATTGACTCGCTCATTATTTTCTCCATGGGTATTTGTTCTAAAGAATTTTTACACCTTATAGTCGCTTGATGCAGAACACCTTTAGAATTTTTTCTATTTTTTGTTCAGTTTTGATTAGCTTCTAACCAATGTTCTGCATCGATTGCCGCCATACACCCTGAACCGGCCGCAGTAATTGCTTGTCTATATTTGTGATCTTGAACGTCACCACATGCAAAAACACCTTCGACATTAGTTGTTGTATTGTTAGGTCCTGTTTTTATGTATCCAAGATCATCTATTAAAAGTTCATTTGAAAAAAGTGATGTATTTGGCGTATGACCTATCGCAATAAAAATTCCTTCTAAATCAATTTTTGTTTCTTCAAGGGTTTTTGTATTTTTTATTTTTACACCCTCTACCGAATTTGAACCAAGTATTTCTGTAACTTCTGTATTCCAAAGAAAGTTGATTTTTGGATTTTCATGAGCTCTTTTTTGCATAATTTTTGATGCTCTTAGTTGGTCTCGTCTATGGATTATGGTTACTTCAGAGGCAAATTTTGTTAAGAAACTTGCTTCTTCAATAGCAGAATCACCTCCACCCACAACTGCTATTTTTTTGTCCTTGAAAAAGAAACCGTCACAAGTTGCACATGTTGAAAGTCCGTGACCTAGAAGTCTTTTTTCACCTTCAACTTCAAGCATTACTGACTGGGCACCCGTTGAAATAATTAGTGCATCTGAAGTATGAGTTGGCGGTGTTTCGTTTGGATCACCAATCCAAATTTTGAATGGATTTTGAGTTAAATCAACTTTGCTCACCTTTCTGGTTATAAAAACAGCTCCAAATTTTTCAGCTTGAGCTTTCATTTCAGCCATTAATTGTGGACCCAAAATTCCATTTGGAAAACCAGGAAAATTTTCTACTTCTGTAGTTAGCATTAATTGTCCACCTGGTTGATCTCCAGTAGAAGAGGGTTCTCCCTCTATAACTAGGGGTTTAAGATCAGCCCGAGCGGTGTAAATTGCAGCGGTTAAGCCTGCCGGACCAGATCCTATTATGACTATTTTGTTGTGAGTATTGGACATCTATTTTCCTGTTGTTCTAATTATTAATGTATGTCAGTTTTTGCTTTTTTTAGTAAGAGAATTCCTAGAGCAGTAGAAAATAAACCGAGAGAAAAAAGCGTAAGCCAAGACCCACCAGGGATCGATTGATCAATGATTTTAAATATGGCAATGCTTAAAAGAATTATGGCTACAAGTGCGCAAGTAAAAATTCCTAATCCGTAAATAAACCATTTTGATGAGGTAATTATCGGATCGGTTGTGAATGATCTAAATCGTGAAACTATTTCAATAAATTTATTTGTGATTAAACCAGTTCGGTTTTGTTCTTCATTATTTCTATTTGTGTTCATTCTATTTTTTGATTTGCTAGTTCTTCACAGTAAAACAAATTCCTATTACCCCAGGTCCTCCATGACTTGCTACAACTGGACCAAGAGCACTTACGCGCATGTTTGATTTATCTATTTGATCTTCAATCATGTCAAGTAGTTCATCAAGATCTTCGGCACGGGCGTGCATAATTACTAGGTTTTCAATATTGTTCTCGAACTCAGCTAATTTATCGCGCAGCCATATAAGAGATTTTTTTCTAGTTCTTTGTCTTCCTGCTTCTTCAACAATTCCACTACTGACATCAATTAGTGGTTTAATTGAGAGCATGCTTCCAAGTAGGGCTTGAGCATTACCAATTCGTCCACCTTTTTTAAGATTTTCTAAAGTGTCTATCGCCGCGTACACTCTCGTTTTTGAGCGCAAATTTTCCAAAAGGTCAATGATTTCGTCGGCTGACTGATTATTTTGTGAAGCTTTTGCAGCCTCTAAAACCATTGTGCCTAAACCGCCTGTTACCGATTTACTGTCAAAAATTCTTATGTCTTTATCTGACATTTCTCGTGCTCCTGCTTCTGCTGCTTGGATTGTCGCAGACAGTTCACTAGAGATATTTATGCAAATTACGGTTTCTGCTCCTTCTGAAAAGCACTTTTCGAAAGCTTCTTTAAATGCACCCGGAGATGGGGCAGCTGTTTGCGGAACATCTTCACTATTGTTCATTCTTTCGTAGAATTCATCAGCTCCAAGTTCAATACGGTCAATTAACTCTTCTTCACCAAACCTGATGCTTAGTGGGACTATTTGAATTCCTAAGCTTGATACCTCTTCATCAGAAAGGTCGCTTGCGCTATCTGTAACAATTTGGATTTTCATAATTCCTCCTACCTATTGATGGAGCGTAGTCGTCGCGAACGCAACCACCAGAATGCGAGGAAAAAAACAGCTCCAACAAAAAGTAAGATTCCTACACCCGATAATCGAGTTGTTCTTATTAAAAGCGAATTTGAGTCTAATTGTAATAAGTGATCTTTATCCGGAGATCTGACTCCTATACGGATTTGAGAATTTCCAGATGTACGAGAACTTACTGGTATTTTTATTTTATTAGTACCTGGGTTCAGTTGAACTTCTAAAGTTTGACCTTCTGGGAAACTGATACGTCCATCACTTTGAAGTATTAGCGCAACATTTGCTTCATGAGTCAGATTGTTTTTAAGAGTAAATGGTAGTTCTGCTTTTCTGCTTGTAAGTCTTACATTTTGATTTTGAGGACTTGTGAAACTATCAATTACTTCTACAATTTCTTCGTAAATAGTGTTGAAATAGGCAGATGTTTCTTTGTCGACTAGTTCACTAGCAGAAGTTGTTGCAAGAAGTTCGTATAAAAAAGAAGTATTTGGGTGTGGTCTACCTATAACTTCTGAGTAGGCGTCAATTGCTGCTTTTGCGAGATTTTGAGGTGGAGCTATCTGCGAAACATCTTTTGATGATTTATTCCAAAGAAAGTATTTTGTGTCATTTAAAAGGTTTTTTGTTTCTAGATGTTCAACAAAAGTCGGAAGTGTTTTTATTGTTGAACCCGGAACGTTTTTAAAAAAGTCAAAAATTTGATTTAAAATTTTCCCTGAAACGTTACTTGGAATTTTTACAACTAAATTTTTTTCCTCTGTAAATGTATTCACTGTTAGCGAAGAAAGATCTTTGGTTAGGGTTTGTCCATCTGTTTTCTTTTCTCCTATATCCGCTAAGTAAGAATCAATTTTTCTGTCAGAAAAAATTATTTTAAATTCTTTTCCGTTTTGACTTTTAATTCGAATTAAAGGATTTGCTTCGTTGGCGGGTTTTGGGTCGAGGTGAGAAGTTTCGGTGATAAAGGTTTTAATACCAAGTTTATCTAGCACATCCAGAGTTTCTATAACAGCGCTTTGTGAGATAAATGCAAATGATCGATCTGGTTCTGTTTGAAGATGATTTGTTATTTGAAGATCTCCCCGTTTTAGAAGATCGTTATAGTTTTCAAAAGAACTTATTAGTCTCCAGGATTCAGGGTCGCTTGTCACAAATGGCGAGGAAACAATGTGTAATTGTGTTTCTGCTAAATGTTTAAGTTTTGTAAGCAAGAGCTCATGTTCATTGCTTTGTGAGTGAGAAAGTCCCGAGATAGTTGCTGGAGGCAAACTAACTGTCAGTTTTATTTCTGGGTGATTATTAAGAACCTCAACTAAATTTGATATTTGGTTCACGGCTTGCCTATCAAGTACATAAGTTCCGTCAGATTTAAGTGGTGGATTAGCGGTAACCTTTGAAATAAATGAAATAGAAATAGGAGTTACTTTTTCAGATTCTTTTTCTGTTTTATCTTGTGCGAATGCTGGTGTGTATAAACAAAAAGTAAAGATGATTGAAATAAAAAAAGATACATAGGTGTATCGCTTTATGACATTTATCATAGAAAAGGGTTTATTTATCTTAATAACTACAGAATATGGCCTATAAATGGATTTCGTAAGTGATTATTTTTTAAGACTTGCTAAAAGTTTCATACATTAATCGAACTTCGAACTACGATCTTTAAGTGTCGTTGTTATTTTTGACTGATGAGCGTTTTCTCGATCACACTGCGGGGAAAAAACATCCAGAATGTCCCGCGCGTTTAGAAGCGGTTTGGCAAGGTTTGGACAGAATACACCTAGATGAAGATTTAGTTAGAATTGAGCCTCGTGTTGCCACTAAAGCAGAGCTTTTACGGTGTCACCCAATTGAGCATATTCAAGCATTGGAGATTTTGGCTGCAGAGGGTGGTGGGCGCATGGATCCTGATACTGCAATTAGTAAGGGCTCGTGGGATGCAGCTCGATTAGCTGCAGGATCAGGGCTGGCTGCAGTTGATGCATTAATTGAAACTAAGGCAGAGACTGCTTTTTGTGCGATTCGACCACCAGGTCATCATGCAACTTCAAATCGTTCAATGGGTTTTTGTTTGATGAATAATATTGCTGTTACTGCTGCATCTCTTATAGAAAATGGTGAGAAAGTTGCCATAGTTGACATAGACGCTCACCATGGAAACGGCACTCAAGACATTTTTTATTTTGATTCTCGCGTCCTAGTGATTTCAATTCATCAATGGCCTTTATATCCCGGAACTGGAAAAGAAGAAGAGATTGGTGAATTAGACGGGAAAGGTTTTACAGTAAATGTTCCCCTTCCACCAGGATCAACTGGTGGCACATATAGAGCTGCTTTAGATGAGATTATTTCACCATGTATAGAGGATTTTCAACCAGATTGGGTATTGGTTTCTACTGGGTTTGATGCACACAGAGACGATCCACTTACTGATTTGGGATTAACTTCAGGAGATTTTGCTGATCTAACGACTCAGATATTTCATATGGCACCAAAGAGTAGATGTATTTTTTTTCTTGAGGGAGGCTATGACTTTCAAGCATTAGCTGATTCCGTGACTGCTTCATTTTCATCCATAATGGGATTTGATTTACAACTTGAAGCGTCAACTGGAGCCGGACCCGGTTTGGAAACTGTGAAGAGAGTTGCTCGGTTGCATGGAGTTAATCCATGATTGAAAATTTCGATTATTTAAGAAGTCTGATTGTTCCGATTACTGAAAAATTTCTTGCAGCAAAACACAATCTTTTTTTAGTTGGAGGAGTTGTTCGAGATGCATTAGTAAATGAAAAAATGGTAAGTCCTGATTTAGATCTCACAACTGACGCAACTCCCGATCAAATTCGAGCTTTGGTTGAACCTCTAGCTGATGCAGTTTGGTTACAAGGTGAAAAATTTGGAACAATCGGTTTAAGTTTTCGTGATTTAAGAATGGAAATAACAACTCATAGATCAGAGTCGTATATAAGTTCATCAAGAAAACCTTCAGTGATTTTTTCTTTGAATATAGAAGATGATTTAAGTAGAAGAGATTTCACAATTAATGCGATGGCGATTGAAGCTGATAATGGTAATTTCCTAGACCCATTTAATGGAAAATCTGATTTAGAGAATCGTGTTTTGAAAACTCCTTTAGATCCTTATGAATCATTTAATGATGATCCTTTGAGAATGTTAAGAGCAGCGAGGTTTATAGCAAGATACGATTTGGCGCCCGTTCAAGAAATAATTGACACGGCTAAGGAGTTAGCTGAAAGAATTTTGATTGTTTCTCCAGAAAGAATAAGAGAAGAGTTATTTAAACTTCTTTCTTTACATAATCCCCAAAAAGGATTTGAATTTTTAGAAGAAATTGATTTGTTAAAGAAAGTGTTTCCTTTCGATATTTCTTCAAATATAAAAATTTTGGATAAAACATTTTCGGTTTTGAAACCGAATGACCCTGTGATGCGACTTTCTGTTTTAGTTAATGGAGTTTCACGAAAGGAGATATCGAAGTTTGTAAAAAACTTAAGGATGTCTAAAGATGAAATGCGAAAAATAGAAAGTATTGCTGTTTTTTTAAATAAGGTTTCTGAGGGTCCGAAATCAAAGAAATGGAGTCATGAAGAGATTCGAAGGTTGATTGACTTAACGAATTGGGGTGTTCATGATTCGATTAGTCTTATCGAGGCTTCGGATCTTAATAAGGCGGATTTTTTATATTCTTTAGATGAATTAAGCTCTCTAGAAGATCTAACTTCTTTTGAATCAGTTTTAACTTCTCAGGAAGTCATGGAATTGCTTGATTTAAATCCCGGACCAGTAGTAGGCGAAATTTTGACTTGGTTGAAGGAAATACGTCTTAAAGAAGGACTTATTACATCTGATGAAGCTAAGACTAGAGTTTTGAATAAATGGAGTGAATAATTTTTATTTTCCAACAGGTTTATTAATCAAGTAAATGATTAATGTGTGTTGATGTCTTCAGTAAGGACAGAAAAACTACGGGTTTTTAAGCAAAAAAACAATCTTGAAAAGTCAGATTTAATTGCAACCGAAAGTGCTACGGATGTCGAGTACAGATTAGCAAGACAAGTGGTTGTTGATTTTTGGAAGAATGGGAAAATTGACACAGAAACCGTATGTGATGCGCAGCCCATGCTTAAGCGAAACGCAACTCATTGTGGAGTTCCTACAGGTGAAGAGTGTCCTATTTGCGAAATAAATGAAATTTATTATGTGACTTATGTTTTTGGTCCGAGGTTACCTGCGCATGGGCGTTGTATTTCCTCAAAAGGAGAACTTAGACGACTTAATGCTAGAAAAGCTCAGTTGTCTGCCTATGTGATTGAAGTATGTTCTGTATGTGGATGGAATCACCTGGTACGGAGTTCATCTTTGGGTGGGAATTAAAAGTATCCAACAAAACTTTTAGTTTCGAATTTTTGGTACTATTAATTATCAGCCGGCAGCTAACGCGCTGGACTGAAAAGGAGATATTAAGGTGCCAAAGTCAACTGTTCCTGACATTCGTGAGCATAAAGGTGCTATTGGATCAAAGCGTTTAGTGATGATTACAGCCTATGACGCGCCTGGCGCGCGCATGGTAGATGAAGCAGGTGCTGACATGATTCTTGTTGGTGACTCATTAGCAATGGTTGTTCTTGGATATGAAGACACTCTTCAAGTAACAGTTGAAGATATTGCTCATCACACTGCAGCTGTTTCTCGAACTAAACCAGAAGCACTTATTGTTGCAGATTTGCCTTGGCTTAGTTATCACATTTCTATTGAAGAGACTGTTAAAAACGCTGCCAAACTAATTAGAGCAGGTGCAAATGCCATAAAACTAGAAGGCGGTCGTAGGCGAATCCCAATGATTGAAGCATTACTTTCAGCAGAGATTCCTGTAATGGGTCATATTGGTCTAACCCCTCAATCAATAAATGCAATGGGTGGATTTAAGGTACAAGCTCGTGACACAAAAGGGGCAACGGATTTAGTTTCTGCTGCTAAGGCGTTAGAACATGCTGGGTGTTTTGCAATTGTTCTTGAAGGGGTTCCTTCACAAGTGGCTTCGATGGTTACAACCTCAGTTAACATTCCAACAATCGGTATTGGAGCTGGACCAGAGTGTGACGGTCAAGTATTAGTTTTGCATGACCTTTTAGGTTTTGAGAAGAAAATTACCCCTAAGTTTGTTAGAAGTTATGCTCAGTTTCATGTTGAAGGCGTTTCAGCCTTAAGTGAGTTCATATCTGATGTAAGAAACGGTTCTTTTCCTTCAGAAGATGAATCATATTTTTTAAGTTCAGAAACTTCAGAAGAACTTGGTCTTTATGGAGCGATGTAAAGATTTGTCACACCTGTGAAGCAGTATTTATAGTTATGGGAAAATTGTTTGGCAACATAATTACCGTCGTTAGTCTTAACTTGTTATTAAAGAGGGTAAAATATATTTCCCCTGCCCCAATAGGGGTTCTGGACAAATAGAGGGTTTGTTCAGATCCATAGGAGGTGATGCCTGTTATGCGGGCTTATGAATTAATGATTATTTTTGATGGCGATCTTAGTGAAGAAGCCGTTTCTGGTTATTTGTCCAATATCACTTCAACTGTAGAGAGTGAAGACGGCAAAGTAGTGAATCTTTTAAACACTGAGCCATGGGGAAGACGTAAATTTAGTTATCGCATTAACCACAAGTGGGAAGGGTTTTATGTTGTGCTTGAGATAGCTACTCAAGCATCAAATATTGATTCGAGCGATCGTATTCTTCGCTTAGCTGATAGAAGCGAAATAGTGCGACACAAAATCATTCGTCTTCCTGACGATGAAGCGGTAAAACGGGGTCTTTTAGAAGGGGAAACTGTTTAAATAACAATTTGAATTGGAGTAGATATGGCATTTGATAATACGGTAACAATTGTTGGGAACGTAACGCGCGACCCGGAACTTAGATATACGCCAGCTGGCGCGGCGGTGGCTAATTTTGGGGTTGCTTGGAATCGAAAAGGTCAAAATGATGAAGACGTAGTCTCATTTTTTGACGTCACATGTTGGAGAAATCTTGCTGAGAATGTTTCTGAATCAATAAGCAAAGGTTCTCGCGTTATTGTTTACGGACGTTTAGATCAGAGGTCATGGGAAAACCAGGATGGAGAAAGAAGATCAAAAGTAGAAATTGTTGCCGATGATGTTGCTCCGAGTTTGAAATGGGCTACAGCTGATTTAACTCGTAACGAGTTTAGAGGTGGAGATAGTGATAGCAGTGGAGGTAGTGGTGTCAATGACTCCAGTTCAGTAGATAGCACTTCGAATTATCCCACAGATGAGGAACCGTTCTAATGGCACGAAGAGAAATGAAAAATTCACAATTTGATGACAAAAATGGTCGAATAAGAAGAGTAAGAGTTAGTCCTCTGACAATTGGAAAAATAGATTATGTTGATTATAAAGACACTGATTTGCTGAATAAGTTTTTGTCTGAGAGATCAAAAATTAAAGCGCGTCATAACAGTGGAAATGATGCTCAGCAACAGAAGGCTGTTGCAAAAGCTATAAAAAACGCACGTGAGATGGCATTAATGCCCTATAAAGCGACAGTTACCACGCAGAGGCGTGAAAGAAGAAATGAAAACGACCGTTCAGATAGAGCTTCTGGTCCACTTCCACAACCAACGTCACCTCCACCTGCAAATGAGGGTGAGGATTTTGAATTGTCAGATAATTATGAAATTGAAAAGAACCCAGAAGTGATTGATTCAATTTCTAATGAGTTTGATGAACAGATTGCAAATATCTCTGAGAGTGAAATAAGTGAAACAAGTGAAGAAGGAGAAGAGTTGTGAAGGTTCTTCTTCGTTCTGATGTAGAAGGTCTTGGTAGAACAGGTGACATTGTTGATGTCGCTCGTGGACACGCAAGAAATTTTTTATTGCCAAGAGGTTTAGCCGTTGAAGCATCTTCGGGAGTTACTGCTCAAGCTGAAGCCATGCAAAGAAAACGTGCTTTGAAAGCTATTGAAGACAAGGCTGATGCTGAAGAAATCGTTTCTCGCTTAGATGGAGTGGTTATTCAAATTTCTGCTAATGCTTCTGAGAGTGGAAAACTTTTTGGATCGGTAGGTGTTGCAGAAATTTCACAAGCACTACATGACCAAGTTGGTTTAGAGATTGACAGAAAAGATATTTCCGGTGACCCAGCAAAAGAAGTGGGTTCTCATTTATTTACATTACATTTGCATCCTGAAGTCGAGATGCAGTTAAGTGTCGATGTCCAGAGTGAAGTTTGAAGTTATCCCCAGAAATTTTTAGTCTTCCACAAGTTAATTCACAAACTGGTCCACTTAAAAAACCTACTTTTCCCCTATGTTTTTAGGGTTTTCCTCTAGCGTTCCACAAGTAAATAGTGACAAAGTGGGACACTTGTGTGAAATGTTTGGAGGATAACTTTGAGTGCACTTGAAGAGGATTGGGAAAATTTTGAAGAACTTTCATCCTTTCCGACGCCTTCAAAAAGACAGAAGATTGGCAGAGTCCCTCCGCACAATATTGAAGCCGAGGCTTCTTTGTTAGGTGCAATGCTTTTATCTAAAGACGCAATTGCAGATGCACTTGAGGTAACTTCTTCAGAGCATTTTTATAAACCCTCACATGCGCATGTTTTTGACGCAATTTGTGGTCTTTATGCAGCGGGTGAACCAGCTGATCCAGTAACTGTTGCTGATGCTTTAGATCGCGCTGGACTCCTTGAAGGCATTGGTGGTCCTGGAATGTTGTTGGATCTTCAAGCAATGACACCAGCAATTACCTCCGCTTCTTCTTTTGCCAGAATTGTGCAAGATCATGCAATGCTTCGTGGATTAATTGGTGCTGCAAATGAAATGGCAGAGATTGGTTATAGCAGACCTGAAGATGTGCCTAAAGCTGTTGATGAAGCTGAAAATCTTGTATATCAATTAGCCCAAGGAAGAATAAATGATTCTATGGGTCAGATGCGTGATTTGTTAGATCAAACTCTCGATGCAATGGAAGAAAGACAGCAGGGTAAGGGTTTAACAGGAGTTCCAACTGGCTTTAAAAGACTTGATCAACTTACTTCTGGTTTGCAGAAAGGTAATCTTATAATAATTGGAGCTAGACCGTCTGTTGGTAAAACATCTTTGGGTCTTAATATTGCAACTCATGTTGCAACTGTTTCAAACAATCCTGCTTTGATTTTTTCATTGGAGATGAGTCGTTTGGAATTAACTCAACGGATTCTTTGTTCAGAAGCAAGAGTTGATTCTCAGAAAATTGTGAACGCTCAAATGAATGATGATGACTGGGTTCGTATAAATAAAGGTATTGGACATTTAGACGAGGCACCCATTTATATTGATGACAATCCGGGTGTTTCGATAATGGAAATTAGAGCTAAAGCTAGAAGACTCAAAAGTCGTATAGGGAGCTTGGGAATAATTGTTGTTGACTATTTGCAACTTATGACAGGGAGATCAGCAGCTGAGAGTAGGCAAGTTGAAATTTCCGAAATAAGTCGTGGACTTAAGCTTTTAGCACGAGATTTAGAAACTCCAGTTTTAGGCATTTCACAGTTATCAAGAAGTTTAGAAAGTAGACAAGATAAGAGACCAATGCTTTCAGATCTTCGCGAGTCTGGTTCTATCGAACAAGATGCTGATTTAGTTATGTTTATTTATCGTGATGAAATGTACAACCCTGAAAGCAATGAAATGGGAATTGCTGAAATAAACCTTGCAAAAAATCGTAACGGTCCAGTTGAGAGAGTGCGATTAGCATATATGCCTAATTTCACTAAGTTTGCCGATTTGTCAAGAGCGGGTGAACCTGAATCTATTGCACAAAAACCTGTTTCTAATATTGAACCAGGCAATTTTTAGAACCAATTGTGTTTTTAGGAGAGAATTTACTTGAATGGCTTTTATTAGCTTTTGGTTCGGCAATGTGTGTAGGGAATTTAGCCGCTTTAGTTAATCCACCAAAAAATCGAGACATAAAATCTTTAAAGAGAGCACCATTTTGGCGAAGTTTTATCTACATAATTGTCGGTTTAGTTGTTGCAGTTTGGTCTTTAGCTGGGTTAATTGGTTGAATTAATCTGTATTTAAATATTGGTTATTCATTATTGACACTTGGAGGTGAAATTGATGTTCGAGCAAGTTGTTGCTCAAGTAGGTGCATCCGGATTGTCTGATGCTTGTGGATTAGAACCAGGTTTTGTCTGTGAGTGGGTTTGGGATATTTCAGGTAATGAACGTTTGGCAGAAATAGTAGCTTGGGGTGTTGAAAAACCTTTAAAGATTTTGTTGATTCTTTTAGGTGCTTATATAGCTAATCGAATATTAAAAAAAGCTATTAGTACAGTCGTAGAGCGTCTTGTACAAGAGCGACCTTTGATTGAAGATGAAGAAAAATCTGATGCTTTAGTTGCGCGAGTTGGAAGACGAGCAAAAGCAAAATTACAGAAAAATCGTGAAAGAGCTGAACGATCACGTCAACGTGCGAAGACACTAGGTGGTTTACTTAGTACTGTTGCGACATTAACTACCTGTAGTTTGGGACTTCTGTTGGTGTTAGGAGAGATCGGGTTTGATTTAGGTCCTCTAATTGCTGGTGCTGGAATTGTGGGTTTTGCTGTTGGTTTTGGAGCTCAATCAGCAGTATCAGATTTCATCGCAGGGATATTTATTCTTGTTGAGGATCAGTATGCAGAAGGTGATTTTGTTGACTTGGGTGAAGCATCCGGAACAGTTGAGCGTGTTTCATTAAGAACTACGGTTCTCCGAGATGTAAATGGAGCGGTCTGGGTTGTACCTAATGGGGAAATTCGTCGAGTGTGTAACTCTTCACAAATTTGGGCTCGTTCTGTCTTGGATATCGATGTTGCATATGACACTGATATTGATTTAGCAGCAAGTGTTATTAAAGAAGTTGCTGATGAATTATGGAAAGAAGATCTTGAAACAGCAACAATTATTGAAGAGCCTGAAATTTGGGGTGTTCAAAATTTTGGAGCGGATTCAATTTCTATTCGTTTAGCTGTAAAAACTGAGGCAGGTGAGCAGTGGTCAACCGCGAGAAAAATAAGAGCTCGTTTAAAAAGAGCTTTTGATCAAAATGGTATAGAGATACCTTTCCCTCAAAGAACAGTTTGGGTTAGAGAAGTTGAAAATCAAGTGATAGTTGAGAAGCCAGACTCACAAATAAGACGAGATTTATTGGATGGTCGACCTGGTAGTGACGGTGACTGAGAATTTATTTTATGTCACTGCGACTTATTGCTCTATCATCTGTTCCTAAATAGCTAGCTATAACTATTGGATCGTTTCTAACTTTAGAAGGTTCACCTTCAGATATAACAGTTCCTGCTTCTAGGCAATAAACACGGTCAGAAAGTGCCATTATCATTGGCATGTCATGTTCTATAACTAGCATTGACGCACCAAGCTCTTGTTGTATTTGTTTTAGGAGTGGACCAAAAGCTTCGGTTTCTCGTTGGGCTATTCCAGCGGTTGGTTCATCGAGGCATAACATTTTTGCATCTAAAGCTAAAAGACCGGCTAACTCAACTATTCTTCTTGTTCCGGTAGAAAGCTCAGCGATGAATGAGTCTGCATATCTACCTAATCCTAAAAAGTCGATCAATTCTGCAGCTTGATTAGTTTTCTTAACTTCATTACGTGTTGCATTTGGTAGTGATAAAGCAGTAGGTAATAGACGGGTGCGGTTCCTAGCTTCAAGTGCTACTTGCACGGTTTCTCTAACTGTTAACTCAGGGAAAAGTTGAGCAGCTTGAAAAGTTCGTCCTAAACCTCTGCGAGCTCTTTTTGCAGCATTTAATGAGGTAACATCATCACCTAATAGAGTGACATTTCCAGTTGAAGAGACATAACCTCCGATTGCGTTCATAAGTGTTGATTTTCCAGCACCATTGGTTCCAATAAGTCCTACAACTTCTCCAGAACCTACGTTTATATCTACGTTATTAACTGCAATGAGACCCCCGTATGAAACTGAAACATTTTTGGTTTCCAGAACAGTTCCAGAAACTGTAAAAGGTTCGCTTTGTTTTCTTATTGATTCAGGTGGTTTGGTTGTTGTTTTGATTGGAGCAATTGGAAGTTTTCGTTCTGCCCAATTCAATAAGGTGTCTCTGGCTGAATATGCGATTTGTACTAGCCCGCCTGGGAAATATAACAGGAGCACTAGGAGACCGATACTCGATGTGAAAAGTGGAACGAGATCATTGTCTGGCCAAATGGCTGGTAATCCAATTACCCACATTGATCCGATAACTGGGCCCATAAGAGTTCCGAGTCCACCAATTACAATCATTGAGACGACTTTTAGTGAATTGCTAATCATAAAGAATCGTTCAGTGAAAGGAATATTCTGGACTAAACCACCTAGAAGAGAACCTCCAAGACCCGCTAAACATCCTGCTAAAGAGAAAGCAATCAATTTCGTTCTGTGTGGTACTACGGTGTATGCAGCTGCAGTATTTTCATTTTCTCTTACAGCTATTATTGATCTTCCTATACCACTTTTTCTCAGTTTATTTATTAGAAAAAGAGTAATAACTAAAGCTCCGAGACAAATGAAGTAATAGGATCTCTGACTTGCTAATTCAATAGGACCAAAATTTCCTCTTCGGAAAGGAACGCTTTGGTTATATCCGCCACTAAGAACAGGGCGTCGATAAATGTATTGTGAAGCTGCTAAAGCGAAAGCAAATGTTGAAACTGCTAATAGAAGGCCTTTTACGCGTAATGCACCAAGTCCAATGATTGCTGCTGAAATACCCGCTACCACACTTGCTAAAAGCATTGAAATTAAAAATGGAAATTTGGGTAAAGAAATTGAAAAAAGATGCCATTTTTCACCAAAACCAATACCCAAATCTAAACCACGATTAAATCCAGCAGCTGATAGTGCCCCTATACCAGCAAACGCCATTTGGCTTAAGGATAATTGACCGGCCCAACCTGTAACGACAGTAAGAGAAATTGCACAAATGGCAAATGCTAGGACACTAGCGTAGAGCAGATGTCTCGAGGGTAAAGTGACGATAAATGGAAGGACTAGGGCGAAAAGTAATAATAGTGAGAGAGTCACAGAAGATAAATTTCTAACCCACCAAAATTGATTAAGTCTTTCAGGGATTGGTTTTCTTCTTGGACTGAAAGAAAAAGAGCTTTCCTCCGCACCAGAAGAGCGACTTTGAAATGCGACTGCAATTGCTACCACCAAGAAAAGTATGAAATCGATAAGACCAACTTGGTCTAGAAAAATGAATTGAACATGAGCTTGAGCAACCCCTATAGCTATTCCGGCTATTAGAGCTCGTGGAAATGAAGACATTCCAGCAATAACTGCTGCCGCTAAAGCTCTAGTCATGGTATTAGGACCAAGGTTTGTAATTCCAGTTAGTGAACCTCTACTACCAGACAGGAGAAGAAGTGAAACACTTGAAAGTGTCCCAGCTACTGTCCAAACAAAAAGTGAAACTACTTTTGGTTTTATTCCCGACAATTTTGCTAGATCAGCGTTATTTGCGGAGGCTTGAACTGTTTGTCCAAATATTGTTTTATTTAGAAACCAAGAAAGAGCGATGGTTAAGAGGGGCACAATAATTAGGATTGTCAATTTTGGACCAGTAATTCGAAGTCCGAAAACATCGTTCCATTTTCCAGAAATTGGTACTGGAAACCGGACTCCTCTTTTGCTTTCAATATCGGGATATGCAGCCAAAATTGCTTGCATTAATTGTGCTATT
The DNA here is from genome assembly GCA_002721755.1 of Actinomycetota bacterium. Lineage (GTDB taxonomy): Bacteria > Actinomycetota > Acidimicrobiia > Acidimicrobiales > MedAcidi-G1 > MedAcidi-G1. Next base: position 18,789 of record PBLL01000003.1, on the reverse strand, counting down.
CCAATTGTTGCAACTAAAACGATTACTCTAGGTGCATTGAAAAGGCGACGAATAACAGCAAGTTCAATAATTGATCCAACTAGAGTTCCAACCAGTAAGGCGATTGGTAAAGCGACCCAGTAAGGAAATCCATAGTTGATAACCATTAATGCCATAAGTCCTACGGCGGGTAATCCCATATTTCCTACTGCAAGATTTATTACACGAGTCGAACGATAAATCAGCACGATTCCAAGAGCCAGTAAGCCAAACACCATTCCATTAACTAATCCATCAAACCAGAGTTGGCGTGTAGTCCATACAGCAAGCAGTTGTGATGATTCTGGTAAAAGAACTTCTAAAGACTTATACATTTCATCCGCCCTCATCACCGAGGAAAACAGCTCGTGCTAGATCGTCACGTTTAGATAGTTCTTGTGCGGAACCTTCGAAACGTACTTGTCCTTTTTCTAAGAAGATTGCTCTATCGGCGATTGAAAGAGCAATGTTTAATGACTGCTCGACGACAATCATTGTTTGTCCTTTATCTTGAAGTCGTTCGACAATGTTTAATAGGTCTTGTACAACTGTTGGAGCGAGACCCAAAGAAAGTTCATCAATCAGGAGAATTTCTGGTTCATGGAGCAAAACTCGTCCAAGTGACAACATTTGTTGTTGTCCGCCCGATAATGATCCAGCTTTTTGTTTTTTCAGGTTCTTTAATTCTGGAAAAAGTTCGAAAACATTGTTGATTCTTTGTTGAACATCTTCTTTATTTGCTTTATGAATGAAAGCTCCCATTACGAGATTCTGATGCACGGTCATATCACTGAAAATTCCATTTCCACCAGGCAACTGTTGAATACCAAGTTTGGCTCGTCTTTCTGGAGAGGCATAAGTGATTGTTTGCCCATTCAGTCTTATAACTCCTCTTTTAGGCACACCGAGACCACTAATGACCCGGAGAAGGGTTGATTTTCCAGCTCCGTTTGTTCCCAAAAGAGCAAGTGTTTCACCTTTTTCGACTTCTAGAGAAATATCAAAAAGGATTTGAACCGAGCCATAAGAAAAGTCAACATTGTTTACGTGCAGTGCAGGGATTTTTTCTTTTGAGCTTGATCTGCGGCGCTGCTCTTCTTGTTCTTCAAATAATTCTTGAACGTTTAACGAAAGGTCGTTTCTTAGGAATTTTGCTCCTCTGTACATTATCCAACCGCCAATTACTGAAGAAGGGAGAGTGAGAACTATTACAGTGACTCGTGGACCCCAGGTGTCTGTGAAGAGAAGAGAAATTAAACCTCCACCGGTTGCTCCGATGAAAAAAATGTAGAGGGTAACTAAAGCTGAACCACTACCTCGTAAACGGTAGGGAATGATTGCTTGAAGAATGGGGCTTACCATCGCAAAAGATGCTGTAAGGAGAATCAAACTGGGAACTCCAGTTATTACAAATAGAGCGACATTTGGCATAAAGAATTGAATAGGTTTAAGTAATCCTGCCAAGGCAATTCCGAGACCAATTAAGTGTAGAGTTCGCGTAGGATTCTCTCGCCAAAGTCGGTCAAATTTTGGTCCTACCCAAATAAGAGCGATAACAGCGAAGACGCCACCAGCTGTTCCACTAATACCTCTTTCAAATGCATCTAGTCCAAACTCGTCTTCAAGAAAAAGGTTCTCTAAGACAGGTGCTGTGAATAATCCGAAACCGAGTGCGCTAAAAGCGACCACAACGGTTTTAACGGTTTTTATTTGCAGCAAACGGGAAAATGCTGCTTCCAATGAAATTGGTAAGGGTTTATTTTCAATGAAAGATTCCCCTAGGACATCCGTTTTTTCCCACTTTCCTCGTTCTGGCTCTTTTAAAAAAAACGAGTATAAAGCAACGATTACAACAGGGATTCCAAGTAAGTAGTAACACCATCTCCAGCCATTTATTCCATCTGAGCCGTCTGCAATAAGAGCGATTGCCCCTACAAGAACTGGGCTTACCACTCTTAATCCATTATTAATTATCCCAGTTAAAGAACCGAGCCTTCCACGAATACCTATTGGATAGGTATCTGCGATTACAGAACTATGGACTGGGATTGTACTTGCTTTCGCTATTCCAACACCAAATCTCGCCCAGAAGAACATAAAAGCATTAACTGCAACTCCTGAAAGGAAAACCATTCCAGCAAATATCGAACTAGCCCAACCAATTATTGGGATTCGTTTTAGTCGATCTGCCATCCAACCCATAGGTAGCGAACCTAAAACTACAAAGGCTGCTGATGAGCTTGCTATAAATGTAATTGTTCCATCACTGACATTAAAAGTGTCTCTAATGTCTGGCGCTAAGACATTTATTGCTGCTGTTTGAAGTTCTTCTAAACCGGATAACAGAGCAAGAGTAAAAAATGTGGCTGCACCTCCACCTAGACGGAGACCTTTTTTTAGACTTATTCCTTCTGATTTGACACCTGGTAGAAGATCATCGGGAAAAATTACTTCTGAGTCTTTCTCTCGTAACTCTTTTCTCTCTTCTTCATCGATGACTACGGCTGTCAACGAAGAAAGTTCGTTTTGTTCTTCATCAACTGGATCTGAATAACTCGAAGAATCGTCTTTCATTTTTCAGCTATCTCCATAGAGAAACATTTTTTCACGTTGTAGCTAGTCAGGCACAGTGGGAAACTTATAAATTCTTTAATTCGTTTCGTTATAGATCATTTCAGCAACCATTAGATCCCAAACAGCAAGTCCAACTGATTTGAACAGCGTTATGGTTTCAGGGTCATTTCTCTTGGTTTCTCCAACAACTAATTCCAAAAAATCTCCTTGTATGTCATCAAAAGACCATGTACTTTCGAGTTCTGCATTTATAAGCTCTCCAGCTTCTTCTTTAGCTGCTGTTCTATGATCCACGTATATTTTGGCGTTTTCTATAAGCTTTGTGTCTGCCTCTTTTTGAGCTTCAGAGAAGGATCCAATCAAGTTTAAATGTGCTCCTGGTTTTACTGATTCAGTTGGTATAACAGGTGTTTTAGAGCTAGTACATGCACAAATTAAATTACAGGAAGCAGTTTCTTCAGGTGAGCCAGCAATGATTTCACGTCCTTCGACATTTAAAGAGGCAATAAATTTTTTTGCAGATTCTAGAGAACGTCCACAAACTAAAATTTTCTTGATTCCAGGACGAACAAAAAGCATTGCTTCTATGTGACTACGTGCTTGGACTCCTGTACCAAAAACTCCTAGAGTTTCTACATTTTCCAGTGAGAGTATTTCCGTTGCAACTGCTGATGCTGCCGGTGTTCTAAGTGTTGTTAAGGCTGAACCGTCAAAAGTTGCTTTTGGTATACCGGTCACTCTGTCAAGGTAGAGATAGAAACCGTGGACCAGTGGAAGACCGAGATTTGGATTTTTATCCATGACAGTAACAAGTTTTATTCCGAGACCTGTTGGAGAAACCGCTGGCATAAGAAGAAAGTCTTCTCCCTTATCCAAAGGAATATGTTCTCTTGGAATAGGCGGATTGTTTGTTGTTGGAAAATTTTTTAGAGCTGAAATTGTTTTTCCTATTCCAAATGCAAAGATGTCATTTGCGGAAAAATGAGGAATTTCTTTCATCTGAGATTAAATCCAAAACCAATTGGGTCACGAGGATCTAGACTAAAAGAATTATTGCTGTAGCGGTAAGCAGAGCCCTCAACTGATGTAACAACAGTGTTTCCTTTTTGCTCGATTATTTGTCCAGTAAATACGCCGCCGGCAATCCCTAAGTTAAAAAATGGTTCGCCAGAATCAATTTGTTTCTTTGCATGTAATAAAGCAAGGCGGGCAGATGTACCAGAACCACATGGAGATCGATCTACTTGTCCGTCTCCAAAAATTGTTACATTGCGTTGCTTCAGCGGGTTTTCTTCCAGAGTTTCATAGAAGATTGAACCATATATTCCTGAGAGTCTTTTGTCGGAAGGATGTTCGGCAAATTCTAGATTTTCTGTATTTGTTTTTATTTCTCTGCTTATTTCAATCAAATCATTTAGGTTTTTTGAAATTGGTTTCAAATCTAATTGATCACATAGAACTGAGGCATAAAAAGCTCCTCCAAAAGAAATATCGATAGTTATAGTTCCAAATTTCGTACGAATTTCTATGTCTTCTGCGCTTACAAAGGAGGGGACATTTTGAAAACAAACACTCTCAACTTTCCCATTGAGCATTTTTGCTTTTGTGAATAATCTCCCTGAAGGCACATCAACAGTGACTTCAATCACATCTGAGTCTGACTTAATTAAACCACTATCTATTGCCCAAGTGACCAAAGCGATTGTGCCATGTCCACATGCTGTACTAAAACCATCTGCATGAAAGAAAACAACCCCTAAATCTCCATCGGTGTCATCGGGTGGAACAATAAAACCACCGTACATGTCTGCATGTCCTCTAGGTTCATGAATTAAAAACTTACGAAGCTCATTCAGGTTTTTTTCTGCCCAGGAACGTCTTTCAATAACAGTTGTACCTTCCATTGGACCCGCGTCTACTATTCTGAAAGGTTCGCCTGCTGTGTGGTAATCACAGCTTTCAATGTTAGTTATGAAATCAAAAGTCATAAGAAAACCCTAAATTCTAAATTTTACTTAGGACATAAAATATAGTGCGACCAGCTTAGAGTTTTGAAAACTCAACAAACACTAAATAAGGTTAATTGTTGAGTGGGTTCAGAAAGTATTTGAATAAAATTTTGTGAATAAGCATATTTTAAAGTTTCTGATCTACGATTTTTATTTTGAGCTTAGGAGGCCAAATGGAGGAGATTGAACAATTGCCAAGAGCGGCTTTTACTTCTTTCGCTGATTCCACAAAAGAAGACTGGGCGCTAATTATGTCTCAGAGGGGTGAATTAGAGGCTGCTCTACCGGGAAGAATTATCGAACAGCTTGAGTTATTACGAAATGATTATGGTGGTTTTCCTGTAGACCGATTGGAGCACAGTGTTCAGACTGCAACTAGGGCTGAACGAGATGGTCGTGATGACGAATACATTGTTTGTGCTTTGTTGCACGATATTGGTGATGTTTTGACGCCTTATAATCATCCTGATGTTGCAGCAGCAATACTTAAACCCTTTGTTTCAACTGCAAACCATTGGATGGTAGAAAATCATGGAGTATTTCAGGGTTACTATTTTTGGCATCATTTGGGCGGCAATCGAAATGCTAGAGATGCATTTAAAGAAAATGAGCATTATGACTACTGCGAAGAGTTTTGTGCCGAATATGATTCTCCTGCTTTTGATCCTTCTTATAAGTCAAATCCTCTTGAATATTATGAATCTCTTATCAAGGATTTTTTTCGAAATCCATGGAATAAAAATGAGTAATTTTCTTTTAAAAAGTTTCTTGTTCGAATTATGATTCTTTCAGACCGGTCAATTTTAGAAGCAATTAATGATGGACGAATCATAATTGAACCTTTTGATGAAAACTGTTTACAACCATCTTCAGTGGATCTTCATTTAGATTATCGTTTTTTAGTTTTCAAGAACCATACTTTAGGTCATATAGACGTCAGAGAGGATTTGTCGAATTTGACACAAGAGGTTTCATCCGATGATGATGACCCTTTTATGCTTCATCCTGGTGAATTTGTTTTGGGTTCTACTTTAGAAAGAGTGTCCGTACCAGAAGATTTGGTAGCCCGGCTTGAGGGTAAGTCAAGTTTAGGACGCCTAGGGTTATTAATTCATTCAACTGCTGGTTATGTTGATGCCGGTTGGGATGGGCAATTAACTTTGGAACTTTCAAATGTCTCGAATTTACCGATAACTCTCTATCCGAGTATGAAGATAGGTCAGATTTCTTTTGTTCAAATGACTACGCCAGCTGACAGACCTTATGGATCATCTGAATTAGGTTCGAAATATAAGGGTCAAGAAGGACCTAAGGCAAGTAGATATTGGGAAAACTTTTAACTATTCTCATCGTTTTTTGTAGATACGGTTTCTAAAGACTCCTTATTCGGATCTTTTGTTTGAAGAGCTTCTAATAGATGTATGGCTATATCTCCGACTTTGACTTCATTTTCGTCAACTCCCTCGCCTTTTACTCCATCATCGATCATTACAAAACAGAAGGGACAAGCTGTGGCTATTCTGTCAGCACCAGTTGCAAGCAGTTCTTGTGACCGTTCAACATTAATATTTTTGCCTGTATTTTCTTCCATCCACATTCTTCCACCACCGGCTCCACAGCACATTCCTTTTGTGCCTTGACGTTCTGCTTCAACCACTTCAAGACCACCAATGCTTGCTACTACTTTTCTCGGAGCTTGATACACGTCATTATGGCGTCCCAAATAGCATGAATCGTGATAGACGAGTCTCTCATTCAATTCCGAGTTTGACATATCTAGTTTTCCTTGGTCTATTAGCCACTCGAGCAATTGAGAATGGTGTATTACTTCGTAATGCCCTCCAAGTTGGGGATATTCATTTCCTAGAGTATTGAAGCAATGGGGGCATTGTGTGATGATCTTTTTTACACCCATCGAATTAAGTGTTTCTATGTTCTGAGCTGCAAGCATCTGGAAAATATATTCGTTTCCCGACCTTCTTGCTGGATCACCAGTGCACATTTCAGAAGGTCCAAGAATTGAGAAAGAAACATTTGCCATATTTAAAAGTTGGGCCATTGCTCTCGAGACTTTTTTATTTTTGTCATCAAAAGAGCCGGCACAGCCCACCCAGTAGAGAAATTCGCTTTCCAGTGGTTCACCGCCTTCGATGACCTCTACACCTTCTAGGTCATCCACCCATTCTGTTCTTGATCCTTGTGATAATCCCCATGGGTTACCAGAATTTTCCATTGATCTATATGCGTTGCCCAACTCGGTCGGAAAATTGGATTCCATTAGAGATAGATATCGACGCATATCTAAAATCTTGTCAAGAATTTCTATATTTACTGGGCAGATTTCGTCACAAGCTTTACATGATGTACAGGCCCAAAGTTCTTCAGGTGAAACTCTTTCAAACATTGATTCGGCTGAAATTGAAATTTCAGGATCCATTCCAATTGGTGGTGAAACAACTGGGTCGCCTGTGGCGGCCATTACTTCTCCGGTCTTCAGGACTATTTCACGGGGGTCTAAAGGTTTTCCAGTCGCATGAGCAGGACACACGCTTGTGCATCTGCCGCACATGGTGCAAGAGTCGGTATCAAGCAGCTGTTTCCAGGTGAAGTCTTCAATTACAGAAGCACCAAAGGATTCCAATTCGGTTTCCATAAGGTCAGGCAATGGTTTCATTGCTCCTTTTGGTCGATCACGGTCTTTCAGATACATATTTAAAGGAGAAGTGAACATGTGTCGGATCATGGTTATTGGTAGAAGCGCTAGAAATGCTATAAACGAAATCACATGTGATATCCACCAGAATTGGTGCCAACCATGCGCATTATTTGTCAACGAATCCGAGTTGTCAATAATTTTTGCTAATGGGTAGCCGATTACCGACCATGTTTCTGCATTTCTTGCACCTGTTTCGATAAGTGCGATTCGAAAAGCCTCTGCTCCGAAACCAGTGATGCCTATAGACAAGAAGATAAGTAATACAACGGCGTGTTCAGGTTTAGATTTGATTCTTATTCTGTAGGGACGGAAACGTTTCGGTCCGTAGCGTCTTATTAGAGCCCAAATGACTCCAACTAAAAATAAAGCCCCTGCAATGTCTCCTACAGCTGTATAGGCGCGGTAAACATCTCCATGCAAAAATTTTATGCTTTCTGGCAGTTGGTGATTAATTTCTAGGACTGTTGTAACCGCTAGAAGTATAAGAAAAGGAAAGTACATTAAGGAATGCATTACTCCGGCTGCAGGGTCACGTAAGAGAGTTTTCATGTAAACGCCAGATCTGAAATTTGAAAACCGAGTTTTGGCATTTGTTTTGTTTGTTGCTCGGTTGTCTGGAGTTCCTCGTCCCCAGTTCTTAACTCGATTAGCGAAAAGAACAGAACCGTAAATAAGGACTATGGGGATCACTACATAGAAAGTAAATTTTATTGATCCGGGGATGTTTTCAAAAACTTCTCTTGTTATAGGAGAATCATCATGGAATTGAGCGATTGAGGCCACAACCCCAGAAGCAGCTGTGAAAAGAGCAATCAGTACACCTAGTCCAATAATCGCATGATGTGGTCGCATGCTGGGTTTTTTCATTAATTGAGGACCCTATCGTGTATCCGGTTGCTACATAATTTTGCTTTTATGAAGCACAACTTTGTATTTGCTTTATTCTAGAAAAATTTTCTAGTGATTAAGGAAATAATACAAGATTTAAGAGGTTTCTTTAGATATTTCATTAATGCGTCTGATTCTTTACTGCTTCAGCTTTCAAATGAGCAGAATCTGGATCAAGTGCTCTTTCCAGAACTGGTTTTTTATTTTTTGGGTTAAGAGCATCATCAAGTTCATATATGAAAGGCATGCCAGTCGGAATATTTAGTTTTGAAATCTCATCATCTCCTATTTTGTCTAGATGTTTACATAGAGCTCGCAAGCTATTTCCATGGGCTGCGACAAGAACGTTTTTTCCAGATTCAAGATCCGGTGCAATATTTGACTGCCAGTAGGGAACTAGTCGATCTACAACATCAGCTAAACATTCACTCATAGGAATTGATTCTTTAGGTATCTCTTTATACCGGTCATCGTTATTTGGGTTGAACTTATTTTCTTGGCTTATTGGAGGTGGTGGAGTACGGTACCCCCTTCTCCATTGTTGGACTTTTTCCTCACCAAATTTTTCTCTAGCTTCTGCTTTGTTCATTCCTGTAAGGTCGCCATAGTGCCTTTCATTAAGGCGCCAATTTTTGTTTATGAAAGCTTTACTTTCAAAAAATTGATTCACTAATTCAGCTGTTCTAATGGCTCTTTTTTGTAATGAGCTATGTATTACATCAGGCTCTAGACCAGCTTCGAGAAGAAGTTTCCCGGCGTGAAGAGCTTCCTCTATTCCTGAATCGGTTAGATCGCAGTCATACCAACCAGTAAAAAGGTTTTTCTCGTTCCACTGACTTTGTCCGTGTCTAAGAAGAATTAGTGTTGGCATTAAGGTAACTCGCTGTTTTTTCGTCTTTTGTAACAATACTTAAAATACTTTAATCAAATGTTGCTAATACCCCACTAAAGATTATATAGTAGATAGAACATAGAAAATAGTATATTTATTATATAAGATTGCATTTCGCTTCAAAATTAAGAGGTTTTGGTGTGAAATTAAGAAATCCAGGAGAGTAAAACATGGGTAAAGCTGTAGGCATTGATTTAGGTACAACTAATTCAGTTGTAAGTGTACTTGAAGGTGGTGATCCAGTAGTCATAGCAAACGCGGAAGGTTCGCGTACAACCCCTTCTGTTGTTGCATTTTCAAAAGATGGTGAAGTTCTTGTAGGTGAAGTAGCCAAAAGACAGGCAATCACGAATCCAGATCGCACGATTCGATCAGTCAAAAGACATATGGGAACCTCATGGAAAAAAGAAATAGACGATAAGGGTTACACAGCGCAAGAAATTTCCGCCAGAACTTTGCAAAAATTGAAAAGAGATGCAGAAGCCTATTTGGGAACTCCTGTGACCGAAGCTGTCATTACAGTTCCTGCATATTTTGATGATGCACAAAGAACTGCAACAAAAGAAGCAGGACAGGTCGCCGGTCTAGAAGTTCTGAGAATAATCAATGAACCTACAGCTGCTGCATTGGCATATGGCTTAGACAAGGAAGACTCTGATCAAACAATTCTAGTTTTCGATCTAGGAGGAGGAACATTCGATGTTTCTATTCTTGAAATAGGTGATGGGGTGTTTGAAGTTAAATCTACACATGGTGATACAAGCCTGGGTGGAGACGATTGGGATGAAGCAATTATTGAATGGTTAGTAAATTCTTTTAAGAATGATCACGGTGTTGATTTGTCCTCTGATCCAATGGCAACACAACGTCTTAAGGAAGCGGCAGAAAAAGCAAAGATAGAATTGTCACAAGTTCAACAGACACAAATAAACCTTCCTTTTATTACAGCCACAGATGGCGGGCCTTTACATCTGGATTATTCACTAACAAGAGCAAAATTTCATGAATTGACTGCTGAACTATTAAAAAGGTGTCGTAGCCCCTTTGAACAGGCGATTTCAGATTCGGATGTAGGTAAAGGGGAGATAGATCACGTAGTGCTTGTTGGTGGGTCTACCCGTATGCCTGCAGTTGTTGATCTAGTAAAAGAAATTTCAGGTAGTGATCCTAGTAAGAACGTTAACCCTGATGAAGTAGTCGCAGTTGGTGCAGCTGTTCAGGCTGGTGTTCTTGTTGGTGAAGTTAAAGACGTTCTTTTGTTAGATGTAACACCATTGTCCCTGGGAATAGAAACCAAAGGTGGTGTAATGACAAAACTTATCGATCGTAATACAACTATTCCTATACAAAAATCTGAAATCTTTACAACAGCTGAAGATAGTCAGCCATCTGTTGAGATTCATGTTTTACAGGGTGAAAGAGAAATGTCTCAATTCAATAAAACTTTAGGGAAGTTTCAATTAGTAGACATTCCTCCAGCGCCCCGTGGAATGCCCCAAATAGAAGTGACTTTCGATATTGATGCAAATGGAATTGTTCATGTTTCGGCAAAAGATAAAGCCACGAATAATGAGCAGTCGATGACCATCACAGGGCAATCAGCTTTAGATAAAGATGTAATTGACCAGATGGTTCAGGATGCTGAAACTCATGCTGAAGAAGATAAGTCACGCCGAGAAGAGGCCGAAATTAGAAATAATGCAGACAATCTTGTATACCAAACTGAAAAAATGCTTGCAGAGCAGTCTGAAAACATCACTGAAGAAGAAAAAAATAATGTTCAAGAAAAATTAACTGAACTTAAATCGCATTTAGACGGTGAAGATATTGAAGCAATAAAAAATGCTACAGAAGCATTGATGACAGCCAGTCAAGAATTTGGACAAAGAATTTATGAATCTGCTGCTCAAGAAAATTCAGAATCTCAAAATGCGGGAAATGATGACGTGGTGGATGCCGAAATTGTAGATGAACAGTGAATTCAGTAGATCCAGAAGAAAATCTTCAAAATGTTTCAGATGATGTTATTCCCTCAAAGAAAGAAACTAACGAAGAGGTAAATGATTTATCTTTCGATGAGGTGCCTCAGGAAGAAATTAGCAACACTGAGTCTTTAACAGATATATCTATTGACGAAATTTTGCTAGAACGCGATGAATATTTAAGTCTTCTGCAAAGTATCAAAGCTGAATTTGATAATTATAAAAAGCGAACAGACAAAAGGATTGATGAAACACGCACTAATGCACGTGGAGATCTGGTCGAAAAATTACTTCCGGTTCTTGATGCATGTGATGCGGCTGTTTTACAAGGAGCTGATGACGTTGTGGCTATCAGAAAAGCATTAATTGATTCATTAGAACTTGAAGGTTTAGAACTTGTTGGGAAAGCTTTGGAAAAATTTGATCCTTCTATCCACGAAGCTATTTCTCATGAACCTGGTAATGAAGAGGATGAGGACCAACTAGTAATCGAAGTGTTGAGACAAGGATATTTTTGGGAAGGCAAAATACTTCGACCCGCGATGGTTAAAGTACGTGGTTAACGGTTTTTGTGAGAGATTAAGTGACTGTTCAAAAAGATTGGTTGGAAAAGGATTTCTATAAAATCCTTGGTGTTTCTGAAAACGCATCATCTAAGGAAATTACAAAGACATATCGAAAACTAGCTCGTAAGTTACATCCGGATGCAAATCCCGATGATCAAGAGGCAGAGAGAAAATTTAAAGAAATTTCAGCTGCTTATGATGTCATTGGTGATGAAAAAAAACGCTCTGAGTATGACGAATTTCGACGTTTAGGCCCTGTTGGTGGAGGTTTTAACTCCGATTTTGGTGGTTTCAGCTCAGGAGGCATGCCTTTTGATATAAGTGATGTTTTTGGTAATTTTTTTGGAAATCAACCTAATATGGGCAGGCAAAGAGGGTTAGATCTAGAGGCCACTCTTTCTCTTTCATTCATGGATGCTATTAATGGTGTCACTACGACTTTGACATTAGGAAATAGCCAAGGGAAGGCTTCTACATCTGTGAAAGTAAAGATTCCTTCTGGTGTTGAAAACGGTCAAAGGGTAAGAGTTAAGGGAAAAGGTCAACAAGGTCCTTCGGGTCCTGGTGATCTATTTGTGGTTGTACAAGTAGAACCACATGAACTTTTTGGGCGTGACGGAAACAATCTGACTTTAAAAACTCCAGTAACTTTTCCCCAACTTGCACTTGGCTCTGAGATCAAAGTCAGCACTTTAGATGGCAATAAAGTCAAGTTACGTATTCCTGCGGGGACACCAAATGGGAGAACGTTTAGGGTAAAAGGAAGAGGTGTTTCGACTTCTAAGAATGTTGGAGATCTTTTAGTCACGGTCGAAGTTCAAATTCCGACAGAAATGAGTGAGAAAGAAATCTCACTTGTTCAGGAATTAGATGATTCTATGTCAAATAAGTTGCCCAAGGATTAGATAATTGATTAAGAAAGCTATGGTCTTGAGTGAGTTGAGTTTTGCCGCTCGGACAGGGGAAAATATATATGGAACGACCACAACCTGATCAAGCAGTTTATGTAATTTCAGTTGCAGCTGAACTTTCCGGAATGCATCCCCAAACTTTACGCATTTATGAAAGTCGAGGATTGCTTGATCCAGCCAGAACAGCTGGAGGAAACCGCAGATACAGTGATGCTGATATAAGGCTTCTACGAAGGATCGCAGATTTAACTGCTGAAGGGTTGAATTTGCAAGGAGTTAAGCGAATTTTGGAACTTGAGGCTGAAGTAATCCGTCTTAACAGGGAACTTGAAATGGCAAAAAATCAAATCGCTGAAGCTGTGACAGAAGTGCACCGTCACTATCGACGAGATCTTGTTCCAATTCAGCAAAGTGTTACTTTGCTTCGACAGCAGAAACGTTCTTGACCTGCAGTTTTAAGGAATTTTCGTCTAATTATTTCATAACATAAAGGTTACAAACAGGTTTCATTCCACAATTACCCCCTTTGTCTGAAAGGGGATTAAAGACTTTTCCACAGGGCATGTGGAAAAGAAAATCTTTAGTTTAAGCAACTAAAGATTTGATGCGTTTTTATTTAAAGTTCTGTATCAAGTACTGAAAAAAACTGAAAGATTGGGATAAGCTCAGCGGGTAATAATCCCTATCTAGGAGGATTGATGTGCCCGCGACAGTGGTCGTAGGAACTCAGTGGGGTGATGAAGGTAAAGGAAAATTTACCGATCTTGTTGCCCAGGACGCGTCTATGGTTGTTCGCTATCAAGGTGGCCATAATGCAGGTCACACATTAGTCGTAGATGGAGAAACTTTTGCCTTACAACTAATTCCTAGTGGAATTTTGTCAGAACACGTAATCCCGATAATAGGTAATGGTGTAGTAGTTGATCCTGGTGTTTTGATTGAAGAAATCGATGCTCTTGAGTCACGTGGAGTGAGTACAAAAAATTTGCGTATTAGTGGGAATTCACATCTAATCCTTCCCTATCACCAAGAATTAGATGCACTTTATGAGAATCATCTTGGTGATGGAAAAATTGGTACAACTAAACGCGGTATTGGTCCCGCATATGCTGATAAAGCCTTACGCATAGGTCTACGAGTTCAAGATCTTCTTGATAGTGAGATTTTTAAGAAAAAGTTAGAAATAACAATGAGATATATAAATAGTCTCTTAACTCAAGTATTTAATCACCCGCCCATGGATTCAAATGAAATCGCAAAAGTGTACTTGGATGATTTTGCACCACGTATAGTTCCGCATATTGCAGATACTGTTCATTTAGTTCATGAAGAGTTATCGGCAAAAAAACGAATTCTACTCGAGGGAGCGCAAGCCACTTTTCTTGATTTAGATTATGGAACTTATCCTTTCGTAACGTCTTCAAATCCTGTTGCAGGTGGAGCTTGTACTGGGTCTGGTGTAGGTCCACTTGATATTGATCGGATAATTGGGATAACTAAGGCATATACAACACGAGTTGGAGCAGGACCTTTCACTGCAGAGTTGTTTGACCAAGTTGGCGAACACTTAGTTGACATTGGTCATGAGTATGGAACAAATACAGGGCGTAAACGTCGTGTAGGTTGGCTTGATTTAGTGATGCTTCGTTATGCGGCTCGTGTTAACTCTTTAACTGAGCTTGCAATTGCAAAACTAGATGTTTTAGATGATTTAGAAGTAATAAAAATTTGTGTTGCTTATGAATTTGAAGGTGAAAGGTTCGACTGGCTGCCTCATAATCAGTCTTTACAGAATCATGCGATTCCGATATATGAGGAATTTCCCGGCTGGAAATGTGATCTGTCGGAAACTAAAAAAAGATCTGAACTTCCTGAAGAAGCTGAAAATTATTTGAATTTTATAGAAAACTCTCTAAGTATTCCCATTGATCTAGTTGGAGTAGGTCCAGGACGACATCAATATTTCAGCCGTCAAAATTGACGAGATTAAATGAAGGTTTGTGTTGTTGGATCAAATGCTGATGGCGTCAAGATAGAATGAATTCGTTTTGATTGTGGAAAATGTTCTCGCTAGTCGCTATGCAAGCCAGAAAATGGTGGATATTTGGTCAACCGAATCGCGAGTAATTCTTGAACGAGAACTATGGGTTGCTGTATTAAAAGCACAAAAAGAGCTTGGAATTGAAATTGATGATCAAATAATCACGGATTATGAATCAGTCATTCATAAAGTCGATTTGGGTTCGATTCGGAATCGAGAAGAAATTACTCGTCATGATGTTAAAGCTCGCTTAGAAGAATTTTCTGAATTAGCTGGACATCAACATGTCCATAAAGGAATGACATCTAGAGATTTGACAGAAAATGTCGAACAGTTACAAATTAAAAAGAGCTTAGATTTAGTTTTAGATTTGGTTGTAGCATCATTGAGCAGATTGGGACGTCTTGCTGCTGAAAATTCTTCGTTGATGTTAACGGGACGTACACACAATGTTGCAGCACAGCCAACGACTCTTGGTAAAAGA
Source organism: Actinomycetota bacterium (assembly GCA_002721755.1). Classification (GTDB taxonomy): domain Bacteria; phylum Actinomycetota; class Acidimicrobiia; order Acidimicrobiales; family MedAcidi-G1; genus MedAcidi-G1. The sequence continues at coordinate 3,708 of PBLL01000003.1, read as the reverse complement.
TTTGCTAATACAGCAGAAGAACTTATCAATGCTTATAACAAGGCAAATTTTTTATACAATAATTTTCCACTTAGAGGACTTAAAGGTGCTGTAGGTACGCAACAAGATTTGCTGGACTTATTTGAAGGCAACTTTGAAAAAGTAGATTTAATTGAAAAACGTTTAGCGGAAATTCTGGAATTTGATGAGATTTTAGATTCTGTCGGTCAGGTATACCCGCGATCACTGGATTTTGAAGTTATTGCTGCACTAGTTCAGATCTCTAGTGCACCTGAAAATTTTTCTAAGACAATCAGATTAATGGCTGGACATAACTTACTTTCAGAAGGTTTCCAAGAGGGACAAGTTGGTTCATCAGCTATGCCTCATAAGACAAATACACGAACCTCTGAAAGGATAAGCGGTCTTTCAGTAATACTTAAGGGTTATTTGTCAATGCTTGGTGGTTTAGTAGGTGATCAGTGGAATGAAGGAGATGTAAGTTGTTCTGTTGTTAGAAGAGTTGCTTTACCAGACTCATTTTTTGCCATTGATGGCTTGTTCCAATCGTTTATAACCGTGCTTGACGAATTGGTTCCATTTCCAGAAGTTATTGAGAAAGAGTTACTAGAAGAACTTCCATATCTGTCGACTACGCGACTTCTTATGGCTGCTGTACAGAAAGGAGTCGGTAGGGAGACTGCTCATGAGATTATTAGTGAACATGCTAGAAAATCGGCGGCATCTAGAAGAGAGGCTTCAGCTGATTTGGATTTTGTATACCTCCTTGCTAATGATGACAGATTTCCATTGGAAGAAAAAGAAATAAATCAATTGTTTAATCAAAGAGAAGTTTTGATAGGCAATGCTCCGAATCAAGTTCAGTCGGTTGTAGAAAAAATTGCAGACATAGTTACACATAGACCTTTAGCGGCGTCTTATAAACCAGAACCAATTATTTGAGGAGATTTTTTCAAAATTGAACTATCCCATTTACATTTGGGGAAAGTTAGAGATATTGAGGTAATTTTCTTTTATGGATAAAGATGGATTGATTACTCATTTGAAAAAGTATTCGATCCAAGAAGGTGATTTTGTTTTAAAGTCAGGACGCAAAAGCAACTGGTTTTGTGATGCCAAACAAACAATTTGTAGACCTGAAGGAATGTTGTTGGTAGCTCAAGCTGCTCTTGAAGTTATACCTGAGGATGTTCAAGCAATTGGTGGATTAACTGCTGGTGCAGATCCAGTTGCATTTGGAATTGCTGCTGTTGCCGCTAGAGATAGAAGGTTTTTACGTTCCTTTAGTATTAGAAAAGAATCTAAAGATCATGGTGTAAAAGGCAGGCTGGCTGGTGCTTTAGAGTTAAATGATCGGGTAGTTATTTGTGAAGATACTGTCACAAGGGGAACTTCTCCTCTTGAAGCCGCAAGAGTTGTTCGAGAACTAGGTGGGGTACCGGTGATGATTATTGCGGTTGTTGATCGGGGGGGCACTTGTGCTTCAGAGGCTGAAAAAGAGGGCATTTCTTTTCATGCTTTAATTTCAGCCCCAGAGTTAGGGTTTAATTACGAAAATCAATAGCTGTATTTCCAATACATCTCGTAGGCTTAAACCTTATGCCGTATCTACCTACTGCCGCTTATTCCATTTATCTAAAAGTAGAACTTCAAAATGTTCCAAATACTTTGGGGAGGTTTGCTACAGCTGTTGGAGAGGCTGGCGCGAATATTGTTTCAATGGGCGGGTTTGATGTCAGGGGTGAAATATTAACTAATGATGTTGTAGTGAATTGCAGAGATGAAGATCATGTTGATTCGGTTATTTCACATATAAAACAATTAGAAGGTGTTGAGTTGCTGTCCTGGCATGATCGGACATTTGAGATGCATAAGGGCGGAAAAATAGAAGTTTTACCTCTAACAGAAATTTCTGATAATCATGATCTTTCAATGGCTTATACGCCGGGTGTGGCAAGGGTCTGCATGGCTATTCATGAAGATCAATCCCGAGTTCATGATCTGACGATTAAGAAAAATACAGTTGCCATAGTTACCGACGGGACAGCAGTTCTCGGATTAGGAGATATAGGACCTGAAGCATCTTTACCTGTAATGGAAGGAAAGGCTTTACTGTTCAAAGAATTTGCTGGGGTAGATGCTTTTCCAATTTGTTTAGATGTAAGTGATTCGTATGAGATAATTGAAGCAGTTAAAAAATTAGCGCCTTCTTTTGGAGGAATAAATTTAGAAGATATTGCTGCGCCTGCAGCATTTGAAGTTGAAGAAGCTTTACAAGAAGCTCTTGATATTCCGGTTTTTCATGATGATCAACATGGAACAGCGGTAGTTACTCTTGCTGCTCTTTGGAATGCACTCCGTTTGACTGGTAAAAATATTGAAAACCAGTCTGTTGTAATTGCAGGTATGGGTGCCGCAGGAGTCGCTGTAGGAAAAATATTGATTGGTGCTGGAATTGGAGAAATAGTAGGTGTTGATCGAACGGGCTCTGTTTATAAAGGAAGAGACAATTTAAATGTTGCTAAAGAATGGTTTGCTGAGAACACAAATCCAGATAGAAAAATGGGCACTTTGAATGAAGTTATTAAGGGGTCAGATATTTTTATAGGTCTAAGTGGACCAGGGCTGATCGATGCTAGCGATCTTCGAAATATGGCTTCAGATCCTATTGTTTTTGCAATGGCTAACCCAGATCCTGAAATTCGTCCTGAAGAAGCTGATGGTCTTGCAGCTGTGATGGCAACCGGAAGAAGTGATTATCCGAACCAAATTAATAATGTTTTGGCTTTCCCTGGTATTTTTCGAGGTGCTTTAGATGTAGGCGCAACTGAAATTACTGAAAATATGAAATTATCTGCAGCGCAAGCGATAGCAGATTCAATTTCTGAAAAAGAACTAAGTCCAGAGTTTATTGTTCCTTCGGTGTTTGATAAGTCAGTGCCTTATAAAGTTGCCGATGCTGTTGCAAAAGCTGCAGTTGCTGACAATGTTTGTCGTAATTAAGAGTTAGTGAAAATTGAAATTACAACATGTTGATTTTCAAGGTATAACTTTCGATCTTTGGAACACTCTTTTGGTTAGTGAACCAGGTGGTGTTGAAGTTAGACAGTCTGTTTGGCAAGAAGTTATTGATGAAAGAGGATTGAATATTTCTTCTGATCTTCTGCTATCTGTTCTTGAAATGCTTCCAGTCCGATTCGATATTGAATGGCGAGCTGGCCGTCAATACACAGCCAAAGAAGCATTAGAAGACGCTTTCAATGTTTTTGGACAAGAAATCACAGATGAAGATCGTGAGGTTTTAGCTGAAACCTTTGATAAAGCTTCTTTTGCCCTCGAAGTAAATATTGTTGAAGGAGTGGATCAAGTTTTGGCTTATTTAGTCAAGAAAGGTATTAAAACTGCAATAGTGAGTGATACATCATTGTCAGCTGGTCGACATTTGAGGTTTTACTTGAAAAAGTTTGGAGTAGATCATCACATAACTTCTTTTGCGTTTTCAGACGAAGTCGGGGTTTATAAACCTGACAAAAAGATTTTTCACCATGCACTAAAAGGAATGGGTGAGATTAATTCAATTAATGCTGCTCATATAGGTGATTTGAAAAGAACAGACGTTGCGGGAGCTAGAAATATTGGAATGACAAGTGTCAGGTTTAGAGGTGCGAATGACGATCAAGAGGATGAATTGGAGGCAGACTTTGTAAT
>PBLL01000002.1 GCA_002721755.1 Actinomycetota bacterium | reverse complement strand
TCTGCCTCAATAAGTGTTTGCAACGAACGTAAATCAGTAAAAGGGGGATGTACAGAGACATCAACATTCTCAAAATCAGAAGAAGAAAGTGCATAAGCCAAACGTTGAATCGTTTGTATCGCTTCAAAGTGATTGTGGTGCATCTTCCAATTACCACTTATTAAAGGTTTTCTCACAACGGTACCTTAACTTTAAATTCTGCTTTCGCGAAGTACTTTTAATCCTGGAAGGTCACCTTTTTCGATCAACTCCAAAGTGGCTCCCCCACCCGTCGAAATATGATCAATTGAATCAGATAATCCAAACTTATTAATAGCGGAAGCCGAGTCACCGCCACCTACAAAAGTAAAAGCAGATGTCTCATTCATAGCCTGTGCAACGGTTTTAGTGCCTGCAGCAAATCGAGGGTCTTCGAAAACGCCCATAGGTCCATTCCATAGGACTGTTCCGGCTTCCATAATTACGTCCGAGAAATCTACGGCAGCCCCAGGGCCAATATCTAAACCCATCCAGTCGTCTGGAATGGTTGAACCATATTGACGTATCTGTGTTTCAATATCGGGGTCACCAATCCGCCCATCTGAGTTCATCGCCGTAAAGTCAAGAGGTAGACGTATCGAAATACCGGAATTTAGTAAATTAATGCACGTGTCTATCATCTCAGTCTCTAAAAGTGAATTACCTACTGATGCACCTTGTGCGGCTAAAAATGTAAAGCACATTCCTCCACCAATAAGTATCTCATCGAGGACATCAGACATCTGTTCGATCAACAACAGCTTGTCACTAACCTTCGCTCCACCTAAAACCATCACAAATGGACGTTTAGGCTTACTCATAATTTTCTTGACCATCTGCACTTCTTTCAACAAAAGGAAACCTGCCGCCGAAGGCAAATGTGCTGGTGGGCCCATTATCGAAGCGTGTTCCCTGTGAGACGCTCCGAAAGCATCGTTGACATAAGCGTCGAAAGGCTCTCCACCTGCTCCTGAAACCAGATAGTTAACAAATTCGTCACTATTGTTTTTTTCACCCTTGTTGAATCGAAGATTTTCCAGCACTTCAATATTAGGAAAGTCGCTTGAAAGTCTTTCTCTCACTGGTCTAATCGAGAACTCGCGATCATCTTCCGAGGCGGGTCTTCCTAAATGACTACAAACAACTACTGAAGCTCCTCTGTCGCGAAGCCAATTTAGCGTTGAGGCAGTTTCACGGATTCTTAAATCGTCATCAATTTCTCCGTCAGACAGTGGAACGTTAAGGTCTGCTCTAACCATGATTCTTTTCCCAGTAATTCCACCGAGTTTTACTTCCAACTCTTCAAGAGTAGGAAGATCAGCATCTACCATTCTTTTACTTAACGCTACGAACTCGTTATAGCAACGAGGTCAACAAGTCTGTTCGAGTAACCCCATTCATTGTCATACCATCCGCTGACTTTTACAAGATTATCCATTGTCATTGTTAATCCGGAATCAAATACACAACTCGCAGGATTACCAACAATATCTGAGCTCACAAGAGGTCGATCGCTGAAATCAAGAACACCAGACAGAGGTCCCGAATCAGATGCATCTTTGAAGGCAGCATTTATCTCTTCTACGCTAGGACTTTTAGCTAAAACCGCTGTGAAATCGGTAATAGAGCCATCAGGAATCGGCACACGAAGGGAAATGCCATCCAACTTTCCGTTCATAGCCTGCAAAACTAAACCTGTAGCACGAGCTGCACCTGTAGAAGTCGGGATTATGTTAATCGCCGAAGCACGCGCCCTTCGCAAATCACTATGTGGTCCATCTACTAGTGACTGATCACCCGTATATGCGTGCACAGTGGTCATCAAACCTTTTTCCACCCCAAAAGCCTCATCAAGAACTTGAACCATTGGAACAAAGCAGTTTGTTGTGCAACTCGCATTTGAGATCACTGAATGATTCTCTTTATCGAAATCCGAGTCATTGACCCCGACAACAAAAGTAGCGTCCGCATTAGTAGCTGGAGCCGACACAATTACAAGTGGCGCTCCCCCATCTAAATGCATCGCAGCTTTATCTCTATCAGTAAAAATACCTGTCGATTCAATAACAACGTCAACACCTAAATCACCCCAGGGTAAGTCTCCAGGACTTCTCTCTGATAGCACTTTTAATATCCGGCCATCGATGCTTATTCCATTTTCCACTGAAGTTATTTCGTTTGGAAGATTCCCAAGAACAGAGTCATATTTCAGTAAATGTGCCATAGTCTCTGTATCGCCTAGATCATTGACTGCAACTATTTCAATATCTGCATTTTGTTTTGCTACAGCACGATAAAAATTTCTACCAATGCGACCAAACCCATTTATGCCAACCCTTATAGGCATTTAACACTCCTTAACGTATATACACCAATTATTACTACATCATGTATGACATAATAGGGTGCTTTTAATTCATTTATCTGCCCACATCACGGTGGAATGTCGAAACGTCTGTTTCATTCTCTTTCAACATTTGAGAAAGCTCTTCCGCTATTGCAACTGATCTGTGCTTTCCTCCGGTGCAGCCAAAGGCTACCGACAAATACGACTTACCTTCATTTTCATAAGCTGGGATCAGATACTCCAAAAGGGAAAAAACATCCTGTAGAAAGATTTCAACATTCGGCTGTTTGAGAACGAACTCTTGCACTTCTTTACTCAAGCCATCTTTGTCCCTTAGTTCATCAACCCAGTAGGGGTTAGGCAAAAATCGGCAGTCAAGTTGTATATCAGCATCTCGCGGAACACCATGTTTGAATCCGAAAGAGGAAACAGAAATTTGCATACCACGGTCCCCTTCTTTTGCATACAAACGGGTGACTGTTTCACGTAAATCATGAACACTTAAATCAGAAGTGTCTAGAATCAAGTCTGCTTCTGCTCGAGTTGAAGCAAGCATAATTCTTTCAGCTTCAATGGCTTCTTCAATTTTTGGAAAACTGGATAATGGGTGCGGACGTCTACTGTCTTTATACCGACGAACCAGAGTTTCAGTTGAACAATCTAGAAAAACTAGAGAAAGATTCTCTTCCATCTCCCTGAGCTCATTAACTGCTGCAAGGGTTTCACCTTCTGTCGAATCAGCTTTCGCAACAAATGCGACACGGTTCCAGTTTGAATCAGTCGCGCTTGCTAATTCTGAAACCCTGCCCATGATTTCCGCGGGAAGTCGGTCAATAACAAACCAACCAAGATCTTCTAAATTGCTCGCAAAATGTGATCTACCGGCCCCCGATAACCCGGCTATCACTAGTAACTCACCCATCTAACGATACTACCGTCATCATTTAAGCTCTTCCAGAGGTGTATTCACAAACAAGTAAAAGAAGGCGTGGTATATGCGACATCTCATCTCTCCATGGAGAATCTTTATCAACCGATGAATACGGTTCTGGTTCGATCATTCGAGTAATCGAAAACCCGCACTCGGAGAGAATGTTCACATACCGGTTTAAGGGTCTATGAGTAAATGGGATCGATACACCATCACCAAAATTTTCCTCACTTATTTCTTCACGTAAATATGCACCCATCTTCCAATACTTTTCAGGTGGATCACTCACCCAGTCTTCGACCCACATACTTCCAGTAGATAAGATCATCGGATGGTTTATTGCAATAACAAATTTTCCCGATTTCTTTAAAACTCTTGCTGCTTCACGAATACTCATCTCAAGTTCTACGTGTTCAAAAACTAGACAAGCGATCGCGCCATCAAAACTTGAATCATTAAAAGGCAATTCTTCAGCAGCAGCTCTCATTAATAGAGTGCTTGGTGCCAGTTTCTTTCCTCTTAAAACCTGTCTTTCCGAAATATCAATGCCAATTGAATAACTCCTACTCGGATTTAAGGCTCTAAGAATTTGTCCTTCACCAGCCCCTATGTCAATTATCTTTTCACAACCGTCCATCAATTCGACGATCAGTGGTAAAAGTTGCTCTGAATACTCCTTATTTTTCCCATTAGTAAAGTTATTCTGCCACCACTGAGCATGCATGTTCCAAGAGTTTTCTTTTTGATTCACTTTTCGATCGTCTCACATTTGGAGTGGAATTGCTCAACTCGCTTTATGCTCCGAATGTGGGGATTTTCTTAGCATTTCTTTCGAGTATCTTTTGGGGAGTCGGTGGTTTCTTTGCCGGTCAAGCTTCTAGAAGAGCATCGCTTTTACCTATCTTAAGTCTTGACATCTTTATTGGGATATGTGTGGTGACACCGCTTTCTTTTCTAGTAGCCGAAAGTTTCACAGTGAAAGACTTTCTGATCGGTGGATTTGCTGGACTTTTCGGAATTGGAGGAGCTGCTTTTCTCTATATCGGGATGAAAAAAGCCCCCTATGTAACTGTAATTCCCGCATCTGGTGTTATTGGCGCTCTCCTTCCGGTTGTATGGGGGGTCATCTCTGGTGACAATCTTTCATTTCTACACATTGTTGCTATTGTCGTTGGCTTGATCTCCATTGCCCTAACTTCGGGAGTAAGTCTTCAAACTTTCACTGGTTCACTCATTGGTCTTAGAGAAGGCATTTTAGCGGGTCTTGGTTTCGGAGGATTCTTCGTTGTCATAGAAAACACTTCAAAAGATACAGAGCCGTGGGCTTCGGTGGGAAGTCGAGTTTTCCCTCTCATTATCCTTTTGCTTCTCTTGCGCCTATCAGCTACTAAAGAAAAACCTCCCAGAAATGCACTCCCATACGTTTTAGGAGCAGGTTTGGCGAATGTTTCGGCTAGCACTTGTTTTTTGTTTGCTGTTAATCGAGGAATGTTAAGTATCACTTCTTTATTGAGTGCTCTTTACCCTGCAATTACCGTTCTTATAGCGCACTTTATAATTAGTGAAAAAATGACAAAATCCCAGGTTTATGGTGTGGGCGCAGCAATCTTTTCGATGGCATCCATAGCTATCGGCTAGTCAAGTTTCAATTTTTCATAAATTTCAAATGCAACCCTTTCGGGCAGCCATGAGAGGTTTCTTAATTCTTCTAGTTTAAGATTTTTGATCTTAGCAAGATCTCCAAATTCATTTAATAGACGATTTTTCCGCTTTTCACCCAACCCAGGAATATCGTCTAGAACTGAAGCAGTCATACGTTTCGAACGTAATTTTCTGTGATATTCAACTGCGAACCTGTGTGATTCATCTCTAAGTCGCTGCAGCATGTATAGAGCTTCAGAATTACGTGGAATACTTACTGGCAGTTTCTTTCCTGAAATGTAAACCTCTTCAAATTGTTTAGCTAGTGCTGCTACAAATATCAGATCTGAAAGGCCTAATTCATTAACAACTTTTTGAGCTACAGAAAGTTGACCTTTCCCTCCATCTACTAACAGCAGTTGTGGCGGATAGGAGAATCTTTTCTTCTCTTCGATTTTATTATTCTCGTTTTCCTTAAGGTAAGCATTTAAACGTCGGTTGATCACCTCTTCCATCGCTGCATAGTCGTCATTTCCAGAAAAACTTTTGATACGAAAGCGCCGATAGTCACTTTTCTTCAAAAGACCGTCCTCCATAACCACCATTGATCCCACGTAGTCCGAACCTTGCAAGTGGCTCATGTCATAACATTCAATTCGAAGCGGTGCCTCCCTCATTCCCAAAGCTAACTGCAGATCACTTAACGCTTTAGAACGCGAATTATGGTCTTTCTCCCTCTTTAGTCGGTGCCGCAAAAACTCTTCAGCTGCGTTATTAGTCACTGTTTCAAGTAATGATTTCTTTTCACCACGCAAGGGAACTTTTATCTTCACCAATGAACTTTTTTCATTACTTAACCAAGTTTCCAACAAAGCGCTATCTGTTGGGTCAGTCTCAATCAGTATTTGTGCCGGAATGCCCCTAGGAGGGTCCGTACTGTAATGCTCGACGATTAGGTGTTTCGCCAGCTCTGAATTTTCAGTGCCGTCAATTCTGTCGAGGAGCAGTCCCTTTCTCCCTACTACCCGGCCTTGTCTGATATAAAAGATTTGTACAGAGGCTTCTATTTGATCACCAGAGGTCCCGAATACATCTATATTCTGATCCTCAGTTAAGACCATCTGTTGTTTTTCGAGGACTTTTTCAATGTTTAATATCTTGTCTCGAACCACAGCAGCTTTTTCATACTGTTGCTGCTGAGAGGCTGAATTCATTTCTTTTTTAAGACTGTCAACTATTTCTTTGCTATGCCCGTCCATAAATTGCAGAAAATCTGAAACTAGGTTGTCATGATTCTCTTTTGAAATTTTTTTCACGCACGGACCAGAACATTTTTCTATATGAAACAACAAGCATGGTTTCCCGAGTTTTTCATGTTCATTAAATTTTCGGTTATGACAGCTTCTTATTGGAAATGTTTTAATTAGAAGGTCCAAAGTTTCACGGATCGCTTTTACATTTCCATAAGGTCCGAAATATTTCACACCTTTCTTTCGTTTTCCTCTGGTTATAGTCGGTCTCGGCCATGTCTCATTTACTGTTACTGCCAAATATGGGTAGCTCTTATTGTCTTTAAGATCGATATTGAATCTTGGAGTGTGTTCTTTGATCAAACTGAATTCAAGCATTAAAGCTTCAAGTTCGTTTCTTACCTGTATCCACTCAACAAACGAAGCCTCTTGCATCATTCTCTGTGTTCTAGATGGCAGATTCTTTTTACTCCCAAAATAACTATTTACTCGATTTCGAAGATTTTTTGCTTTCCCGACATAAATAATGTTTCCTTGGGCATCATAAAACTGATACGAGCCTGGTGAGGTCGGAATTGTTCCTTGTTCGGGTTGTCTCAACACTCTTTCAGAATAAGGCTCAGTAGGGATATTTTCTAACTTAAACTACTTTATGGCTACTAAAAGTGGTTTAAGAAACTTTCCAGTGTGACTGCTCTTGATACGCGCGATGTTTTCCGGGGTGTCACTTGCAACAATTTCACCTCCCCCTTCCCCACCTTCAGGACCTAAATCAATAATCCAATCAGCGGTCTTTACGACATCCAGATTGTGCTCGATGACTATCACAGTGTTTCCACTATCGACTAAACGAGTTAAGACATTCAATAATTTCTTCACATCCTCGAAATGTAGGCCTGTTGTCGGCTCATCTAGAAGATAAACCGTATGTCCAGTAGGTCTTTTAGCTAATTCTGTAGCCAGTTTGACCCGTTGCGCTTCCCCTCCAGACAAGGTTGGAGCCGATTGCCCTAAGCGAATGTAACCCAAGCCGACATCTACCAATGTCTGCATGTAGCGCGTAATCGAAGGCTGCTTTTCAAAAAATTTGAGTGCTTCTTCACATGGCATTTCTAAAACATCAGCAATATTTTTCCCTCGATAAAGTATTTCAAGGGTGTCTCTGTTATATCTCTTACCTGAACACACCTCGCATGGAACATAAACGTCAGGTAAAAAATGCATCTCAATTCGAAGCGTGCCATCTCCTGAACAAGCTTCACATCTGCCTCCCTTGACGTTAAAACTAAACCTTCCTGGTTGATAACCTCTTAATCTCGCTTCTTCCGTTTTTGCAAACAATTTTCTCACATGGTCAAAGACTCCTGTATAAGTCGCAGCATTTGACCTTGGTGTTCTTCCAATCGGCGCTTGATCAATATTTATAACTTTGTCAAGTTGTTCAATTCCGGTTATTGCTTTGTGTAAGCCCGGTGGGTTTTTGGACTTATATATGGACTGCATCAGACCCTTTAATAGAATTTCATTTACAAGCGTAGATTTACCTGAACCAGAAACTCCTGTAACTGCTACGAAACACCCCAGAGGAAAGTCCACGTCGATGTTTTTAAGATTATTTTCACGTGCTCCCAAAATACTTACGTAAGAACCATTAGTTTGCCTGCGTTCACTGGGTACAGGTAATGATTTACTTCCTGATAAGTATTCACCTGTTAATGACTTTTTGGAAGTGATAAGTCCTTTTACATCTCCTGAATAAACTATGTCTCCCCCATGTTCACCAGCTCCAGGTCCTATATCAACAACATGATCGGCTGCACGGATTGTTTCTTCATCATGTTCAACGACTATTACTGTATTTCCGATATCTCGCAAATGTGAAAGCGTTTCAATCAATCGCTGATTATCCCGCTGATGCAACCCAATGGATGGCTCATCCAACACATAGAGCACTCCCACTAAACCGCTTCCGATTTGTGACGCCAACCTTATTCTTTGTGCTTCTCCTCCGGCCAAGGTTGCCGCAGAACGTGAAAGAGTCAAATATTCAAGACCTACATCGAGCAAAAAACGAAGTCGTGAGTTTATTTCTTTCACAACCTCTTCTGCGATCATTTGCTCGCGATCGTTCAATTTCAAGTTAGAAAGAACATCAAACGCCCTATCTATCGAAAGTTTGCAAATATCATCTAAGGAGTAATCATCGATTTTGACAGCCATTGATAACGGGTTGAGTCTTGCTCCTCCACACTCAGAGCAGTCCACTTGTCTCATATACCCTTCAATTTGTTCTCTTTGCGAATCGCTTTCGGCTTCCTGATGTCGTCGCCGCAAATATGGAATTGCACCTTCAAAGCGAGCATTATGGACCCTCGCCCTACCGAAACGATTGTGATAGCGGACTTTAACTCTTTCTTTTAATCCAGTGTCCATTAATGTTCTCTGATGTTTTTTTGATAATTTCATCCAAGGTGTTTCAAGATCTATACCTTCACTCACGGCGACCGCTTCAATGAGTCGTTTGAAATACCGGCTTCGACCACTAGACCAAGGTGCTATTGCACCTTCATTGAGAGTTAGTTCTGGATTTGGAACCACTAGTTGGGAATCTACTTCATAAACAGTTCCAAGACCGTCGCAGTGTGAACAAGCTCCATATGGACTATTAAACGAAAAATTTCTCGGCGCTAAATCTTCAAATGATTTCCCGTCACTAGGTCTCGAGAGATGTTGACTGAATACAACAATTTCATTTTCTACAGGTTCATCTTCTTCGGCCCCATTACTCGCATCTGAAACTATTTCTATTTCGGCAACTCCCTCACTCAATGAAAGAGCAGTTTCCATCGATTCAGTTAGACGACGTTCAATACCCTTTTTCATTACTAATCGATCCACTACAACTTTTATAGTGTGTTGTTCATATCGGGCTAAATCTGCTGACTCTCCGAATTCATGGATTTCTCCATCTATCAGCACTCTGCTAAAGCCCTGATTAGCTAAGTCGTCAAGAAGTGTCTCATAAGTGCCCTTTCTTCCTCTTACCACAGGTGCTAACACTTGAAATTTTGTTCCTGGTGATAAATCCATTATTCGATCGACTATTTGCTGTGGTGTTTGACGAGTTAATTTTTCACCTGTTTCCGGATCGTGCGGAATACCTATTCTGGCAAAAAGAAGCCTTAAGTAATCGTAAACCTCAGTAACTGTTCCAACCGTAGACCGTGGATTTCGTGAAGAACTTTTTTGATCGATGGAAATAGCAGGCGAAAGACCTTCGATGAAATCGACATCGGGTTTATCCATTTGTCCTAGGAACTGGCGAGCGTAAGCTGAAAGCGACTCGACGTATCTACGTTGACCTTCCGCATAAATGGTGTCAAAAGCTAAAGAAGATTTTCCAGACCCTGAAATTCCAGTGAAAACGATCAGTTTTTCGCGTGGAAGATCTAGGTCCACAGATTGTAAGTTATGTTCTCGAGCTCCCTGTACAACTAACCTTTCTGGCATTCAACGATCATAGACATATGAAAAGCAGATCACATTTAATTTTTTCTTAAACTTTTTCTGGCATGTCCCGAATCTCGCGTTTTAATTCCTTTATTTCATCTCGGAGTCTCGCGGCGTATTCAAATTGGAGTTCTTCTGCTGCCTCACTCATTTCTTCTTCAAGGGTGTGAACAAGACGCCTTAGATCTTCACGTGGCATGTCAGAAAGTTGATCAGCTAGTTTGACACTATTTCGTTTTCTATTTTTTGCTTTATTTGAAACAGCGCCTGGTCGAACCATTTCTAAAATATCGCTTACCGCTTTTCGTATCGTTTGCGGATCAATTCCGTGCTTTTTGTTGTAAACAGTTTGCAACTCTCTTCTTCTTTTAGTTTCCTCGAGGGCTCGTTTCATTGAACCCGTTACTTTATCCGCGTACATAATGACCTGGCCGTCAACGTTTCGCGCAGCACGACCGATTGTCTGTATCAAAGAAGTCTCACTCCGTAAAAATCCTTCTTTATCTGCATCTAAAATTGCCACAAGTGAAACTTCTGGTAAATCTAAACCTTCCCTCAGTAGGTTTATTCCGACTAAAACGTCAAATTCCCCTAAGCGCAAGTCCCTCAATATTTCGATTCGTTCTATTGTGTCAATGTCTGAATGTAAGTAACGGACCCGCACACCTTGCTCTAACAGATAATCTGTTAGATCTTCAGCCATCTTTTTCGTAAGTGTTGTAACTAAAACGCGCTGCTCTAGATTAACTCGCGATGAAATCATATGAAGAAGGTCATCAATTTGACCCTCTGTTGGCCTGACGACCACTTCGGGGTCAACTAGTCCTGTTGGTCTTACTATTTGTTCAACGATTCTCGTGCTATTTTCCTTCTCCCAGTTTCCTGGTGTTGCAGAAACTAAAACCATCTGTCCCACGCGGTCAATAAATTCGTCAAACCTTAGTGGACGGTTGTCCGCTGCAGATGGGAGTCTGAAACCATGTTCTATAAGTGTCAACTTTCTACTTCGGTCGCCCTCATGTTGACCATGTAATTGAGGTATCGCTACATGAGATTCATCTAAAACAACTAAGAAATCTTCAGGGAAGTAGTCAAGCAAAGTAAAAGGTCGCTCTCCAGCTCGTCTACCGTCAATATGCGCACTGTAGTTTTCTATACCGCTACAGAAACCAAGTTCTGACATCATTTCGAGGTCATACTCCGTTCTCATGCGGAGACGCTGCGATTCAAGAAGTTTGTTTTCTTTTTCAAAAATCTTTAATGATGCTTGTAGCTCTTTTTCAATGCCTTTTATAGCTCGATTCATTACTTCGGTATCTGCCATGTAATGAGTTGCAGGAAAGATTATTAGCTCATCTAAATCTCTTATTTTATCCCCTGTAATGGGATCAACTTCCGTGATTTTTTCGACATCATCACCGAATAAGGAAATTTTGAAGATTGTTTCTTCATAAGCAGGGTGTATTTCAATGGTGTCGCCTTTTACACGAAATTTTCCTCGACTTAAAACCATGTCATTTCGTTCATATTGCATATCTATCAACCTGCTAAGCGCCTCACGTTGATTAATCTCATTTTCAGTTCGAAGCACCAGTAATTGACCTTCATACTGGGCTGGAGAACCGAGACCATAGATGCAAGACACTGAAGCAACCACGATTGTGTCTCTACGAGTCAGTAATGCAGATGTAGCCGAATGACGCAGGCGATCAATTTCATCATTTACGGAAGAGTCTTTTTCTATGAAAGTATCTGAACTAGGTACGTAAGCTTCAGGCTGGTAATAGTCATAGTAAGAAACAAAATATTCAACTTTATTTTCAGGAAAAAAGGAACGGAATTCATTTGCCAGCTGTGCGGCTAAAGCTTTATTTGGAGCAATAACTAAAGTGGGTCGCTGAACTTCTTGAATTGTCCACGCAACAGTAGCACTTTTACCACTACCTGTAATTCCTAGTAGGGTTTGAAACCGTTCGCCGCCGTTTATTCCATCAGCTAATTCTTCAATCGCCTTTGGTTGATCTCCTGCCGGCTCGAACGGTGCATGTACTTTGAACTTTCGTTCCACATTAAAGAGGATACTTATCTAATAGCTGTGAACGATGCAGAATTCATTGTTTGGGAATTAGTGCGGGCAGAGGTCTGCCTATTTCAGGTCTTTCCAATGATTCAATCCAACTCCAACATTTACTAATCTCTTCCTGAAAATCATCCAAAGAAGAATTATTTTCAATCACGTAATCGGCGATTACTGTTCGCGACTCCCGAGAAACTTGTCGTTCAATTCTGTTTCTTGCATCCTCTTCTTCAAAAGAACGATATTTTTTTAGTCGTTGAACAGCGATTTCTGTTTCTACATCGATGACGACTATCGCGTCAAAATTTCTATAACCAGATTCGACAAGTAAAGGTATTTCTAAAATAACTGTATTGTCGGTGTCTAGATAGGCTTCTCGTCTTCGAAGCATCTCATCGCGTACCGCAGGGTGGACAATTTCGTTTAACGTTTTAAGTTCTTCTGGCTCGGAAAAAACAATATTCGCAACTAGCTGACGATCCAGCTGACCTTCATTCGACAGTATTTTGTTTCCCCATTTTGAGACCATCGCATCAAAAACTTGTTCCCCGGGGCGTTGCAGATCTTTAACAATCTGATCTGCATCTATCAGAGAGGCGCCATTTTTGACGAAAATTGAAGCTGCAGTTGACTTTCCCGAACCAATTCCGCCAGTTAATCCCACCTCGAGCAATTGTTACCTGCTTTAAACGTTAAACCTGTGACTCATTTTCTTCTTCAGAGTCATCTTGGTCATTTTCCTCAGTGTCTGTAGAGTCTGCTGAATTCGCCGCTTCTTCGTCTTTATTATTCCCAGTTGAATCTTCTTCATTTTCAGTGGGCTCTTCAGCCTCAATACTTTCAGAATCTTCTGTTCTCTCATCTGAGTTGCTTGCTGGTGAATCCGAAACCGCAGGCTCTGAAGGATCATGCTCGTTGTAGTACTCAGCCCAGGCTTCTTGCCCTTCAGATGACTCAATACCTATGTAGTTGCCTTCTTCATCATAGTTATGTTCACCAAAGTGCTCTTGATACTCTGCAGCTACAACTCCCCCTTCAGCTGCTTGCTTAATAGAAAGGCTGATTCTTCTTCTTTCAAGGTCGAGATCAATTATTTTTACCCATAATTCTTCACCGGGAGTAACCACTTGTTCAGGTAATTCGACGTGATGTGCGGACATCTCAGATATGTGAACCAATCCTTCGATTCCTTCACCTACCTGCACAAAAGATCCGAACTGAATCAGTTTTGTGACTCGCCCGTACACTAACTCCCCCACTTGGTGGCTATCAGCAAACTCTTGCCAAGGATCTTTCTGTGTGGCTTTTAGGGAAAGACTGATTCTTTCTCTACTCATATCAATATCTAAAACTTGGACATCAATTTCGTCACCAACTGAAACAACCGATCCAGGATGATCAACATGCTTCCATGACAATTCAGAAACATGTATCAAACCGTCCATGCCTCCCAGGTCGACAAAAGCGCCAAAGTTCACGACACTTGAAACCACTCCGGATCTGATCTCACCTGACTTAAGATTCGTAAGAAAGTCTTCTCGTTCATCTTTTTGGCTTTCTTCCAACCAGGCTCTACGGGAGAGAACTACATTATTTCTATGTCTGTCTAGCTCGATTATTTTTGTATCTACAGTTGTTCCGATAAGCGGCTGAAGGTCTCTCACTCGCCTTAAATCCACCAAGGAAGCGGGCAGAAAACCACGGAGTCCTATATCAACAATAAGACCACCTTTAACTACCTCAATAACTGTCCCAGAAACCATTCCGTCAGCTTCTTTGATCGCTTCGATGTCACCCCATGCCTTTTCATACAAAGCACGCTTCCGTGACAACAAGAGCCTTCCTTCAGCATCTTCACGTTGCAGAACGAGCGCTTCTACGGTTTCACCCATTTCCACAACTTCATTTGGGTGCAGATTGTTTCTGATCGACAATTCCTTTTGAGGTATTACGCCTTCAGATTTATATCCGATGTCTAACAAAACTTCATCTTTGTCAATCCTTACTACAGTTCCTTCAACTAGCTGACCATTTTCAATATCGACCATCGTCGCTGTATATGCATCTTCTAAAGAAAGCGATCCAAGGTCATTTGCGGTTATCTCACGTGGTTTATACTCACCATCGTTGTCGAAGGACCCCATAGGCTGGGAGTCAATTAGTGGAATAGTTGAAGTCGGATCTGACACGGTTTTCTCATTGGTAGCGGATACGTAGGGAATTTCCCTTCTTTTTCAAGACGGATAAAGCCTATCGGGGTGCTATAGCATCGTCACGTTTTATTGTGTTGCTTTTCTGCTAACACCAAAAACTCGGGATTTTGAATGTTGCAAGGCAATAATTCGTATTCGATTGGGGTAACTGACCAAATATTCTTTACATCTAACCCAACCCTGTCGATCATAAGTCTTAATTCACGAGGAGTGAAACAAGTCGTCCACGTCTCTGCAGTCCTCTTTTCCCCCTTAGGGCTGATGATCTCTATCTCTTCTTTATTCACGCCATTGACGGCATTAAAAGAGTCGTTTTCATCAAGATACTGAACTTGAAAATAGGAAGAAAATGCCGCCAAGACAAGTTTCCCTCCCGGTTTCAGAGCACGAGACATATTTTCAAGTGCTTTCAAGTCGATATCGTGGTCAACATTTGGTGACATGGGGTCGTGTAATAGTCCGAAACCTCCTTGGCACATCGAAATAACCGCATCGAATTCCGCTTCGTAATTCATTTTGCGAACGTCTTGGCGAATGTATTCGGCATGAGTGTCGGTTTCCTTGGCAATCTTTATGAACTCGCTTGAAATATCTATTCCGCGGACATTCATACCTTTCTCAGCCAAAAGCTTAGAGTGCCGACCTGGACCACACCCAACGTCCAATACATGATCTCCTTGTTTTAAATTGAGAACTTTCATGATGCACTCAACTTCATTTTCCGTCCCATAAGTGAATGAATAACGAAGGTAGGCTTTGCTTAGATGCTGAGCAATCGGCTCAAACCAGTGTGAGTGATTTTCTTCAGTCATATATTTAGCTCTTTGCTTCTGCCCAACTTTTTCCAACCGCTATGTCGACTTTTAAGTCGACGGAAATTTCGTAAGCATTTTCCATATTTTTCTTGACAATTTTTTTGACGGAGTCCAGTTCATCCGGAACGACATCAAGGATGACTTCGTCATGGACTTGCAGCACTAAAGCGGAGTCGTAAGATTTTTTCTTAAGCTCTTTATGCACTGACACTAAAGCTATTTTGAAAATGTCTGCGGCTAAACCCTGTATGGGTGCATTCATCGCTTGCCTTTCTCCTGCTTGTCGTAGATTAAAATTGCTTGATAGCAATTCAGGGATTTTTCTTCGCCTCCCTAAAAGGGTTTCTGTGTATCCCTTTTTCCGCGCTTTTTCTATGGAATCTTTCATATAATCTTTCACTCCTGGAAAGGCGTTAAAGAATGCCTTTAAAATTTCTGATGCTTCTTCTACTGGTATGTCCAATCTTTGCGCAAGACCGTACGCTTCCATTCCATAAGCAAGCCCGTAAGAAACCATTTTTGCTCGATTTCTTAGTGTCGAGTCGATTTCTTCTGATTTGATTCCCCAAGTCCGTGACGCAACTGCGGTATGAATATCTTGCCCGGCATTAAAAGCAGCTTTTAGTTCTTTTTCATCAGCTAGATGAGCTATACATCTAAGTTCAATTTGATTGTAATCTGCTACTAATAGTGAATTGCCTTTTGAAGGTATGAATGCTTTACGAAAAGCTTTTCCCGCTTCGGTTCTTATAGGGATGTTATGCAGATTTGGTGCATCAGAACTTAGACGTCCAGTCCTTGTAACCGTCTGATGAAATGTGGCACGTATTCTGTCGTCATTGTCCACAGAAGCGATCAGACCTTCTCCATAAGTGGAGCGTAATTTTTCAACTTCTCTATAAGCGAGAAGTTTCTCAACTATTGGATGTGAGTCCTTCAACTTTTCTAAAGTTGCAGCGTCAGTTGAATACCCTGTTTTGGTTTTTTTTCCGGGCTGTAATGCTAGTTTTTCGAACAATATTTCTCGAAGTTGTTTTGTCGAATTTACATTGAACTCTTCACCCGCTAGATCATGAATTTCTTTTCTAAGTTCATCACACTCCTTGGTGAATTGATCTCTTAATCTATTCAACTCTTTTACATCGACACCAATACCTTTGTTTTCCATTTCTGCTAACACACTCACCAAAGGGAGTTCGACATCGGAATTTAATTCAGTTAGTTTTTCTCTTTTTAAGGCTTCCTTGAGCGGGTTCAGCAACTTTGTAATTGATTTAACATTTGCTACGGCTTCGTTAAGTTGATCGTCCTCAGAATCGAAATTCAGCTGCCCTTCTTTCTCTATTCCTTCAGGAAAAGAGAAATCAGTGTATTCAGGAAGTATCTCTGGAAGAGATTTGGATGCATCAGAGGCCTCGAGGAGGTACTGCACCAAGGTTACGTCCAGCTCTATTTTTTCAAGCACTATCTCATAGTTCAGCAGGTTTCTGTAGGTGTTTTTCGCATCGTAAGCGCTCACTCCAGGACCTTTGTCGGAGAATAATTTGTTCAAAGAGTCCCTTACTTTTGAGGCTTTTAAGGTTTCTTTAGGAAACCAATAACAGTTTTCATTAGTATCAATTGCTATTCCTCTCACTTCCCCGGAGTGCCCTTCTGCCTCTGCTACTGAAATTATTTCAGATTTATTTAAAGTTTCGATGACCTTTAGTGCGTCTGCTTCTTCGTCACAAGTTTCATAAGAAAGATCAAGATAGGAAGATTGAGTTTTTTCTTTTTGTTCATTTAGCTCAAAACCAAAAGTCTCGGAAAGACGTTTTTTTAAAGTGTTTAGTTCAAGTTTTTCTAAGAAATCATTTATGGCTTCTTCGTCAATTTCTCTATTTTCAATTTCCTTAAATGGAATACCAATAGGGACATCACGAATAAGTGTCATTAGCTCTGCATTCAAGTGAGCAAGTTGCTCATTTTCTTCTAAATTTTGGCGAAGTTTGGGAGTTTGTTCAGAAGTGGCTGCAAAAATACCTTCAAGATCCTTGTACTCCGTAATTAGTTTGGCAGCTGTTTTTTCACCTACACCTGGAACTCCTGGCAAATTGTCTGAAGTGTCACCTCGTAGAGCTGCGTAATTAACATATTTTTCAGGCGTTACGCCGGTTCGTTGCAGAATTCCCTCTTCGTTGTATAGAACATAGTCGGATACACCTTTTTTGTTGTAAAGAACCTGCACAAATGGATCTTCAACCAGTTGAAAAACGTCTCTGTCTCCTGTTACAACAACAACGTTTTCACCAGCATCTCGACCCATAGTTGCCAAAGTCGCGATTATGTCATCGGCCTCAAAACCTTTTGCATCAATGACGGTGAATCCGAGCAAGTTAACCATTTCCTGAACTAAGGGGATCTGCTCATACAATATGTCGGGCTGTTTCTCACGATTCGCCTTATAACTTGTGTGTTTTTTATGACGAAAAGTTTTTTCACGTCGATCAAATGCGACGACGATTTTTTTAGGCTGCTGCTCTTTTATTAAATTAACAAGCATTGATCCAAATCCATAAACGGCATTTGTTGTCTGTCCTTTACTAGTCGCCATATCCGGTGGAAGAGCAAAGAACGCTCTGTATGTGAGGGAATTTCCGTCGATAATCATTAAGTCAGGCACAATTCGACAATAGTCCCCGTAGGTTACAAATGCTTAATATTAGGGACGAAGGTCTCCTGAAATAATCCTCTCAGCGATATCAACCATTGCTTTACGTTCTGACATAGCAGTCCTTTGGATGAACTTGAATGCATCATTTTCGTTCATTAAAGAGTCATCGAGCAATTTACCTTTTGCTTTTTCAATCACTTTTCTAGCCTGTAACCGATCCTCTAGTGTTTTTGCTTGATCTGTGAGTTCACGCATTTCTTGGTGACGTCGTCGGGCTATTTCTATTGCCGGAATTAGATCACTTTGCTGGTAGGGCTTAACAAGATAGGCAAGGGCTCCTGCGTCCACTGCTTCATCTATTAGTTCTCGTTGGCTAAAAGCGGTCAATATGACCACTGCGGTATCTTCGGCTGCAGCTATTTCTCTCGCTACTTGAATCCCGTCCATTCCAGGCATTTTTACATCAAGTATCACGACGTCAGGCTTATGCTCACTCACAAGCTCTATAGCTTCATCACCTCTTCCAGTGTCCGCAACAACTTCATAGCCTGAGTTCTCAAGGGTTTCACGCAGATCGAGTCTTATTATTGCTTCATCTTCAGCAATAACTACTTTCACAGATTCCATCATTTTTCTTCCGATGTTAGTCTGTCTAATAATTCGTCCTGAAGTGTTTCCAGTCTGTTTATTTCAGTTCGAATTTTTAGACAATATTTTTCCATATTTTCAGCTTGCCTGGCTGAATCTCTTCGTGCATTGTCAGAAATCGCTGTTTCGGAAACCAAAGAGCGGATTCGAGCTTCATCCGCATCATTGGACAGTGATGATAGCTGCTCTTCTGCTATCAATAATTCTTCCGTTTCTTCTTTTATGCGTCGTGAGATTTCTCCCAACCGCTTCTCAATTGATTTACCAAACATCGTTCTAATATTGTATGCAATTTAAGTGAAGTCTTATCCATAGGATTTAATGAGTATTTGAGGCAATATGTTCTTGTGCGAAAATTTTGGTCGGCTTTCAACTTAGTTTTACTTTTGTTCTTACACGTTGGATGTTCACCGGTGGCCGATTGTGACATACCTCGACAAGAAATATTGAATTCATCTTCCAGCCTTCATTTGTTAGATAGCACTGGCATAACATGGGCTACCGATCCTCCAACCTCCGGACCCCACTACCCGATACCGCCTAATGGCGGTTATTACGATTTCTCTTTAAGCTCTCTTGAACAAGTCGCTTTTCTTGAGTCCGGCGGTGTGATTGTCCAATATCTGCCGACTAATAATACTGCTGACATAAAGGAGATGATCTCGTTGGCAAGCAATAGTGTCATCGTTTCACCAAACAAAACTCTTGACAATGCCGTGATTGCGACTGCTTGGACTTGGAAACTTTCTTGTAAAAAATATGAACTGAACGGTTTGCGGGAATTTATAACCGAATATGGAGGGAAAAAATTGAACTCCCACGGAAAGTGAAACTTGTACCCGAGGTGGGACTTGAACCCACACGACCTTACGGCCAAAGGATTTTGAATCCTTCGCGTCTGCCAATTCCGCCACTCGGGCAAGAATCTCACCGTAGACTCGAAGGTTCTCTAAATCTCTTCCCCTTCAGTATCTACTTTAGTTTCTTTCAAGTAGCAGGATTAGTTTAACGGGTGATCCGTTTTAAAAGCAGCCATATATTCAGGGATTGAAAATTCGGGTTTTCCCAAAAATGGTTCCAAAAATGATTTGCCCTTCGTTATCCAACTGAATGCCACCTCCAAGCGTATTGAAACGACTGTCGCCAGTAGTCCAATAACCTAAGCTCTCTCCAGTAGACCAATCCAGCACCTCTATAGTCCACTTTCCGTTACGTGTACCGCAGGTATAAACAGTTCTGCTTCCCATGGCAACATAAGGCACTGAATTAGGAGAGCTTATATCCGTGTTCACCCATTCGTTTCGTAGTTCTCTAACTTCGGGATCCCACTCGTATTTATGAATTCCGTATGGAGTAAAATTAGGGTGATGCCCTAAAAAGAAGGAAAGTAACCTCGACCCCTGTTCGGGTAGCCAATCTGGTAAAGAGCTCGGTTCATTGTTAACTGTCATAGCGCCGTACCCTGCAACCGTGATTGACTGTTCTGTTTGAATTGATTTCTTAGCCGGATCTCCCATATGCGCTGGTCCTAGACCCGCTATCCTTCGTGAAGGCGCGTTGGGTAGTGTTTTCCAATCATCAGGAATTAAGTCTCTCCAAAAAAGAGTAATGTTTACGACATCATCGCCGTCTCCGATGACAACAAACCTGTCTTTTTCCGGATCATCCCCCATCAAAGATGGAGTGGTTCCAGAACCGTAGCCGCTCTCATTTCGATATTGAGCGCTCCAAGCACCATCACTCTCTCTAAAGGAAAATGCTCCGTCTTTCCACACAATACGATATAAGTGGTCGACCGAATTCAAATAGATACCACCTTCTTCATCACAACATAAGCTCGTTCTTACCCAGCCATAACCTGTGTTACCTTTCTTTGCTTCCATTCTTTTACAATGTTCAGCAGCTTGATCAACTGCTTCAGGAATCTGGACAGCCACATAGTCAGAGAAGTCGCGCTCCAAACTTACTATCCAACCATGATCAGTCGAAAGGACAAGACGCCCATCGGGGGTAATATTTATTCCAACAAAAAAACCTTCAATTTCTTTCGGTTTCTCCCAGCGCGCTTTTTCAAAGACAGGTGAGGAGCGATTTTTTGGATCAGTTTCAGCGTAAGCAACAACACCTCCTTTTCTGCCGACATACATAACGTGATCGATGTCTAGCAAAGAGTAGACCCCGTCTAAACCCGTCATAAAACGTGCAGCCAGCCCGATCGCGTGTTGAACCAGATGATCAATATCTTCGAAATTGTCTAAACCAGAGATTCCCTCTTCCCAGTCGGCACGATCACTGAATCGCTCATCTTGTCTTTCATGTGAAAGGTCAAATGAAGTCAAGATTTCGAGTGTTTCATAATCGAGTTTCACTATTTGCTCGCGCCCATTACTCCAAATGGTTCTTTTACCATCTGGATATAAACCTGATATAAGACCTCCGAAATGACCTGGACCCAACCATTGATATTTATAGTTAGTTACTTCAGTTATTTCGGAAGGCATCTCGGAAAACGGGATGGGTCCCGCTAAGTGAGTGCTGTCTCGCTGATCGCAGAAACCGTGTGCAATCGGATATTCACTTGAAGCTAGAAAAGGGTTTCGCCATCTCTGATGTGCCACGATGAGTAGATATTAGCTTGTTACTTTCTTTCTGGATAGCCCTCTTCTGGGAGTGCTGACATCGGCCCTTGGAGTATCAAACCTCCATCAACATACAAAATCTCACCTGTAATGAATTGTGAGGCTGGTGAAACAAGAAAAATAACCCCATTAGCTATATCGTTCACATCGCCAATTACTGGTATGGGTTGATCCACAAAACCATCCCCTACCCCCTCTTCGTAAGTAGTATCAAATGCCTCAGTTCGGAATTGTCCAGGAGCAACGCAATTAATTCGAACCTTTGGACCCCACTCAAAAGCTAAAGTTCTACTTAACTCGAGCACTCCTGCGCGAGCGCTCGCACTGTGAGCTATTCCCGGTATGCCACGTCCGACGGTAGCCACTATTTGGCATATAGACCCTCCATTGGAATTGAGCATCTTGTCGCCAAATGCCTGAGTCATGTTCCAAGTCCCATTCAAATTTAAGTCAATTACGCTGCGCCAGCCATTAGGGGTAAAGTCTCTCGCTTTCTGTGGAAACTGTCCCCCCGCGTTATTAACAAGGATCTCTGTCCTCTCATGATCTTCTGACAGTTTTTTTACCGAATCGACATCTCGTATATCGACAATGTCGTAAAAAACTTCATTACCAGTATCGATTGAAATTTCTCTTGAAGTATTAATTAATGCATCTTCATTTCGAGAAACTATCGTAACCTCAGCACCAACTTTGCTTAATCCAAGAGCTATAGCTTTTCCGAGTCCGGTTGCCCCTCCGGTTACAATTGCTCGTTTTCCTTTAAGTAACTCTTCTGAGTAAATTAGATTCGTGTCCATTGTCTCTGCTTTTTTAGCCGTATCACCAAATTACCAGAGCTGCCCCCAACGCAACACAAACTGATCCACTTACTGCGCGCCGTCCGAGCGCTTCTCGCGCTAGTAGAGTTGCGAAAACAACAGAGACTTGGCGCAATCCCGAAACCTGTCCTGCTTGAGCTCGCTGAAATGCCAACAAGATTAATGAATATGCACCTCCTTGCAGTATCCCAATAAGTACACCATTAAGAGAATTCTTTTTGAGTTCAATAAAAGAAGGTCTCCGGACTGCGAGCACCAGCAAACTGCCTATTAAGACGAGCGAAGATAAATACCCTAAGGTTCCGGTGAAATCTACAGAATGTGCATCTATCAATGAGTAGCCAACTGTAGATATCCCTGTTCCCACTGCATATAGAAATGCACGAGTTTCTTTTATTCCCTTTGCAACAACCGCTATGAGCATCAGACCAAATGTCAGTATAAGTAATCCAGAAAAAGTACTTGTCGTTGGCGTTTCATCCAGAATGACCCAGCCTCCTAAGCCGATCAGTAATGGAGTTATACCTCTTGCAATTGGATAGACAACTCCAAGACTTCCAAACTTGTACCCAAAAGAAAGAGTGCTTATATAGAGAGCATGAAACACTCCAGAGAGCACAGCCCAGCCCATCACTTCAGTCGGTGGATCAAGGAATATCGCTGGTGAAAGCAAAATTCCAAAACTTAAATAGCTGACAACAATTGACATTGAAGGATCTTCCGACCTGTGCAACAAGGCATTCCACCCTGCGTGAAAAAGTGCTGAAATTAGAATTATTAACACAACAAAAATTGACATTATTTACCCAAGTTGATCTATATATTGTCTACTCACTCGTTTAACACTCTGATAGAAAATATACAACTGTCACTTACTGGCAATCAGTTGCACATTTTGAGAATCAATATCAGAATTTCGTTCAAAAATATAGGCAAGAAAGCCTTCTTTTCATGTTTTTTGGTGTTTTTAGCCGCTTTACATGCTTCTAGGGCAAAATATCCCTACAGAGGAGTAAAAAATGATCGTCTTTACATATCCAGGTCAGGGCTCACAATTTCCTGGCATGGGTAACAGTTGGATTAAGCATCCGTCATGGGAATTGATCGAAGAAGCTTCCGATGCAACTCATATAGACATTGAAGACCTGCTGATCAACGCAGACGAAGACTCGTTACGTCAGACTGAAAATGCGCAACTATCTACTTTTGTTTTGAGCATGCTTATGCTTGACGCTGTTGAACGCCTGGGGATAGATGCAACAGGCCATGCTGGACACAGCCTTGGCGAATACAGTGCATTAACTGCGTCTGCCTCCCTCGATTTTTTTGATGCGACCAAACTGGTACAAATCAGAGGAAACGCTATGAAAAAAGCAATTGAAGATAGCCCTGGAACAATGGCTGCTGTACTTGGTCTTAAAGATTCTGAAGTTGAAGAACTGTGTTCGCAAACTGAAGGAGACGTGTGGATAGCAAACTACAATTCGCCGGGACAGCTTGTAATCGCAGGTGAACACACTGCAATAGAAAAGGCTTCAGAAAAGGCTCGCAAAATGGGGGCTAAAAAAGTAACCCAACTGGCTGTAGCCGGAGCATTCCATACTCCATTAATGAATGCTGCGAGGTCAGAACTTGCAGAGGCTATAGAAAACACTGACATAAGATCACCCTCCGGAATTGTCGTTGCGAACGTTGATGGAATGGTGCATGAAAATCCTGAAACCTGGAGAGCTCTAATGTCTGCCCAATTGTGCAGCCCAGTTCGATGGACACAAACTTTAGAAACGCTTTTCAACATGAACTTTTCTACCTTCATAGAAATAGGGCCAGGTAAGGTTCTAACTGGGCTTACTAAAAGATCTAAGGCTGACACGAATAGGTTAAGCATCAATGAACCCAGTGACTTAGATCAACTGCTCGACCTTATTGCTCCGACATCATCTATCGAGGGCGGTTCGAAAGACGATCATGAAGGAGAACACCTTTTTTCAACTGATCGGCTAGTTGTGAGCCCTTCAGCAGGGCTTTTCACGCCTATAGAAAATCTCGAAATTGGCGAAAAAGTTGCTAATGGACAAATTTTAGGTCACGTTGGCAATGACGAAATACACTCACCTTTTTCCGGCGAATTGATGGGTTGGATTGCAATGCCTGAAGAACGTTTAACCGCCAGTCAGCCCGTCGCGTGGCTCCGTGTAATATGAAGAAAAGTCACGGTCGAGTAGTCTTATTTTAAGAATACCTAAGGAAGAAATGAAACGTGTAGTACTTATCACTGGTGGTAATAGAGGCATAGGTTTAGCAACCGCTAGAACTTTTGCTGCAAACGGTCACAAAGTTGCTATCACATATCGTGAAACTCCTCCTGAGGGGTATAAAGAACTTGGAATTGAAGCTTTTCCTTGCGATGTGACAATTCAAGATCAAGTAGAGCAAACCTTTAAAAATATTGAGGAAACTCTCGGCTCAGTTGAGGTACTCGTAGCTAATGCAGGCATAACTCGTGACGCGTTAGCAGCTAGAACCAGTGAAAGTGATTTCACCGATGTTTTAGACACAAACTTAACTGGTGCTTTTAGAACATCTAAACAAGCTCTACGAGGGATGATGAAAAATCGTTGGGGACGCATAATTTTTGTTTCTTCACTCTCAGGTCGAATAGGACAGATTGGTCAAGCTAGCTATGCCGCCTCCAAATCAGGTCTTTTAGGGCTAGCTAGATCACTGGCCAAAGAATACGCATCCAGAAATATAACTGTAAACGTTGTAGCACCGGGCGCCATCAAAACAGACATGCTTGAAAAACTCTCTGATGAGCAAATAGAAGAATACATTGAATCAATTCCACTTGGTCGGCTAGGTGAACCTGACGAAATAGGAGAAATCATCGGCTTTCTAGCCTCTGAAAATGCCGGATATATAACGGGTAGTTTATTGCCGATTGATGGAGGTCTATACATGGGTTAAACCTTGTTGCAAAAGCTTGGTAGAACTTGTGTAAGCATCTATTGTTATAGGGCGGTTAAATATAAGGAGTTCATATGAGTGACGACAATTTTGCAAGATTTCAGAAATGTGCTGTCGAAGTGCTATCTGTAGATGAGGCACAAGTAACACCTGAAGCAAATTTTGCCGATGATCTTGACGCTGACAGTCTTGACTTAGTCGAACTAGTAATGGCACTTGAAGAAGAGTTTGGCGTAACTGTGGAAGAAGAAGAGCTAGAAGGAATTGAAACAATCCAGTCAGCATTTGAGCTAATTACAAGCAAACTCTAATGACTGACCGAAAGGTTGTTGTTACTGGCTTAGGGGTCATCGCATCCTGCGGGATTGGAACTGAAGCTTTTTGGGAAGGACTATGCGCATCTCCTCCGGAAGGTGAAAGACGAGTTGTTGATTTTGATCCCGCTGACTATTTTGACAACCCGAAAGACGCGCGCAGATCTGACCGCTCAACTCAGTTCGCAATTGCTGCGTCTCAAATGGCGTTAGAAGAAGCAGGACAATTAACCGCTGAATCAGAACGCTCAGGCGTTTTCATAGGGACTGGTATTGGTGGAATTGAAACTTTAGAAGAACAAATAAAGGTGCTTCTCGAAAAAGGCTCTAGACGTGTTTCTCCATTTCTCGTACCAATGATGATGCCCAATGCAGCTTCAGCTGCAGTATCAATGAAATACGGCTTTCAAGGTCCTGTTGAAAATACTTGCACAGCATGTGCAGCAGGGACTCATGCCATTATCAACGCATCACGTTTAATTGCATCGGATCGCTGTGATGTCGTGATAGCCGGTGGAACTGAATCTGCATTCACTGGAAGTTCGATCGCCGGATTTACTAATATGACTGCTTTTTCGTCGGCAGGTATTTCCAGACCCTTCGATCTCGAAAGAGATGGTTTTGTCATGGGAGAAGGCGCTGGAATTTTACTTTTAGAAGAGAAGGAAATGGCAAAGGCGCGTGGTGCAAGAATTTTCGCAGAAATACTAGGTGGTGCAAGTAATGCTGATGCACATCATATAACCGCTCCTGCACCAGAAGGAGCGGGCGCAAAAAAATGCATCGAACTAGCATTGAAAGACTCCGGTGTTCCGATCGACCAGGTGGGTTATATCAATGCGCATGGAACCTCTACCCCTTTGAATGACTTAGGAGAAGCACAAGCTATTAATTCCGTTTTTGGCTCTCCTGGGCCGCAAGTTTCCTCCACGAAAGGAATCACAGGTCACACATTAGGAGCTGCAGGAGCTATCGAAGCTGTTGCAGTTGTTTTAGCTTTGCAAAAATCACTAATACCACCAACTGCAGGTTTCGTTAATCGAGATCCTGAAATGGCAGAAATAAACCTTGTTTATGGAGGAGCCAAAGAATGGGCGCCATCGCCTGCAATTTCCAATTCGTTTGGCTTTGGCGGTCATAATGGTTGCTTAGTTATAGGTCCGGCTTAAATTAAATCGAAGCGAAAACGAATAATAAATCACAGCTGCAAGCTAAATCACCTTCAACGTGTGCTTTACCGTGTCCTTTTCCACCACGAGTTGAGATTTTTGAAAGTTCTACCGAAAGGTCTAGACGCTCTCCTGGAGAAACTTTTCGTCTAAATCGAACGTTGTCGATTCCACCAAATAGTGGTAGTAAATTCTCGAAGTTGGGATCCGACAGTAGCGTGTAAGCTCCTAGCTGCGCTATAGATTCGCACATCAAAACACCCGGGAGAGTTGGAAAGTCAGGGAAATGCCCCTCAAAAAAGTCTTCTGAAGATCCTAACTGCCAATACCCGTGTGCTGATTGAGAAATTGTCAATTGTGTAACTTCAGTCAGAAACAAGAAGGGTTTTCTATGAGGTATTACCTCTTCAGGTTTGGGAAAATTCATGTTGCCTCCAAATCAGAAAGCCTGCCGGTAGTACCAGCAGGCCTCTGAAAACATAGTTTAACTATATTTACATTTCCATTTCCATTGGAGGACCACCACTCTTAGCAGCAGCTTTAAGCTTGGATCCAGCAGAAACCTTCACCGCTTTTGAAGCCGGAATACTTATAGCTTCTCCTGTTTGAGGGTTTCGACCCTGTCTAGCTTTACGAATTGTCTGCTCAAATGAAATCCAACCAGGCACTGTGACCTTTTCATTTCCAGCAGCTACAGCATCCGCCACTACGTCAAACATAGCGTCTAGGCAAGCCCCAGCATCTTTGTTCGAAACTCCAGCCCTTTCAGCCATTGCTGCGATCAAATCACTCTTGTTCATCCACCGTCTCCCTTATATTGTTAATGAACCCAAATTGGGTACAAGGGACACGCGACACTGTTTTACCCCTAATGTCAAGCATTTAAGCCTGTTTTAATAGGGTTTTTTTACAAAAAAGCTTAAAATTCTGCTATTTTTGACTTTTCCTCATTGAAATCGACAAAATATTGATTTTTAGGAGTTTTTATCTAATGCGACGCGAAATGAAGCAACCATCTCCCCCACCTCTTCAGGCGACGCACCTTTTAACATTTCGTTAACCAAAGCAGAACCAACAATTACACCATCACTTACCTTTGAAGCTTCAACAGCTTGTTCGGGTGTTCCAATTCCAACTCCTACCAAAACAGGCTTAGAAGTATGTTTTTTCAATCTTGAAGCAATTTGAATGGCGCTGTCCGCTAGTTCAGAACGAACTCCAGTCACTCCCAACAGACCCACAGCGTAAACAAAACCTGCAGAACTGGTACATATTTCTGCAAGTCTGTCGTCAGGTGTTGTCGGTGCGGCCAATAATATTGTTTCAATATTTGATTGATCCGCAGCCTCCGACCAAACATTTAGCTCTTCGAGGGGTAAGTCAGGGAGTATGCAACCAGAAATTCCCGCCGAAGCAAGGTCAGAAGCAAAACGTTCATGACCCATCCTGTAGACCAGATTGTAATAAGTCATCACAGCTAACGGAGCTGATACCGACTCTCCTCTGACATCATTCAAAATACTAACTGGAGTTGAACCAGACCTCAGCGAAGCATCATTAGCCTTTTGAATAACAGGGCCATCCATAACAGGGTCAGAAAAAGGAATGCCGATCTCTACAACATCTGCGCCGGCATTTATCACCGAGTGAAGGGTTTGTATCCAGTCATTTCCCAAGCCGCCCGTAATATAAGCGACCAGAATCTTGTGTCCAGAATCAATACGGTTACGGAGAGTGGTTTCAATCTGAATGCTTTCAGACATTCAATACGTCCATCATCTGACCGACATCTTTATCTCCTCTGCCGGAAAGGTTGAGGAGAACAGTTTTTCCAACTAATGCATTTCTTTCACGTGATACCCATGCGAGGGCATGAGCTGGTTCCAACGCAGGAATTATTCCTTCTGTGCGGCTCAATAATTGAAAGGCTTCGATAACTTCATCGTCCGTCACTGACTCGTAACGGGCTCGTCCTGTTGATGAAAGATAACTATGCTCGGGTCCTACACCCGGATAGTCCAATCCAGCACTTATAGACTCGGCCTCTAAAACTTGTCCAAATTCATCCTGCATCAGAAATGATTCCATACCATGAACCACTCCCGGAACGCCCCTACCAATTGCAGCTCCCCCGGCGGGTTCAACGCCAATCAATTCTGCTTCTGTATCGACGAATCCTGAAAAGATACCGATCGCATTAGAGCCACCTCCTACGCAGGCGCAAACTACGTCAGGAGTAGTTCCTAAAATCTGTTCACTCTGCCTTCGTGCTTCTGAACCTATAACTTCATGAAATGTTCGCACCATCCATGGATAAGGGTGGGGTCCCATAACCGAACCCAGGCAATAGTAAGAATCTTCAACTGTTGCCACCCAGTCTCGCATAGCGTCATTAACTGCATCTTTTAACGTCTTGCTGCCGGACTCTACGCTTTTGACCTCCGCTCCCAAGAGTTTCATTCTGAATACATTTAGTTCTTGGCGTTTAACATCAACTTCACCCATGTAAACACAGCATTCTAAATTTAAAAGAGCGGCTGCCGTAGCGGTCGCTACCCCATGTTGACCTGCACCGGTCTCTGCAACTAACCGTTTTTTTCCCATTCTTTTAGCTAATAGAGCTTGGCCTAAAACATTATTAATTTTATGTGATCCAGTATGGTTGAGATCTTCTCGCTTCAGTAACAATCGGCAATTCAATTCCTCAGAGAGATTGAAACATTCTGTTATAGGTGACGGTCTACCTGCATAATCTATTAACAGTGAATCTAATTCTTTCCGGAATGCATCATCTGCCCATGCTTCTTTGAAAGCAAGCTCAAGTTCTTTACAAGCAGGGACTAATGTTTCTGGAACATACAACCCACCAAAGGGCCCGAATCTCCCATTTTCGTTAGGGTTTTCTAAATTCATATCTCTCCAGTGTAGAAAGTTATTAAAACTTTTTGTCCTCACCCGACTTAGCCGCACTAATAAAACGTCTTACAAGGTTTGGATCTTTTATCCCAGGTTTAGATTCAACCCCACTAGCTACATCAACAGCGAAAGGATCAAATTTCTGAATTCCTTCCTGAACATTTTCAACATTTAACCCACCAGCCAAAAACATTCTCTCTTTAAATAGAAAATCAGTATCTACTTCCCAGTTAAATCTTTTACCTTCTCCAGGGGTTAAAGAGTCAAGAAGCAAATAATCCACTCCGAAATCCAAGAAATTAGAAAGTTCTGGTGAGTTGGGATTCAGCGCCTTGATAGTTACTGGCACTCTTTCTGCAATGAACTGACATTCTTCAAAAGATTCGCTTCCGTGCATCTGAGCGGCATGCAAACCGATATCTTCGATCAACTTAAGCAATTCTTCGATTTTAAAATCCTGAAACACTCCTACAGTCATTATCTCTTTAGGGAGTTCTTCTACTATTGACTTAACTAGTTCAGCAGTTACTTTTCTTTTGGAAGAAGAAACAAAATTGAAACCTAGTGCGTCACTTCCAAATTCAACAGCCGTGAGTGCATCTTCGAGGCTAGTAATACCACATATTTTCACAAAAGTTTTTTTTGAGTTGGAATCATTCATAACTACTCAAACCGGTATGTTTCTTAGTTCAGAAAGTGTCTTAGCCCTATCTGAAGACTTAACTAATAACTCACCGACTAGCAAAGCTGCGTAACCTGCTTCTCTCAATGCGGAAGCACTCCGAGCTGAATCTATACCCGATTCTGCTACAGACGTCACGTTTGCAGGAATTTCAGATATCAGATTAATTGCTTTTAGAGGATCAACTTCAAAGGATTTCAGATCTCGTTGATTAACTCCAATTAATTTTGCATCTACCGCTAACGCTCGTTCCAACTCTTTTTCATCATGAACTTCTACCAGTGGATCTAGATCCAACTCGATTGACAAATCCAAAAAATCTTTAAGTTCAACTTGATCTAAGGCTGACACAATCAGTAAAACTGCGTCTGCACCCATAATCCGCGTGTCGCATATATCTTTTAGATCTACTGTAAAATCTTTACGTAAGATAGGTAATTTCACTTCTTTTGCAGCTGCTATCAAATCCTCTTTAGAGCCAGCAAAGTTATTTTCGTCAGTTAAAACTGAAATTGCAGCTGCTCCTCCCTTTTCATATTCGTTCGCCAATGACGCAGGGTCCAGGTTCGAAGCTAACTCTCCTTTTGAGGGTGATTTTTTCTTTATCTCAGCAATTACAGCGATTTCACCCTTCTGGGAACTCTTTAGAGAGTCTACGAATCCTCTCGTGGGCTCAGCATCTACAGCCTTGTCATATAGGAGCTCAAAACTTCTATTGTCATTTTGAGACTCTAAACGATGCGATTCTAAAATCTTTTCCAAATACGACACTTCAATCTAACCTATCTGTTTTTGAAAACTCGTTTTGTTTTAAGCGTTGTTTCGACATTCGTCGCGCTGCTGGAATGGCTCCCAGTAGAGCCTGCGCTTTGTTTTTACATTCCAAATCCTCAGCTATGGGGTCACTGTCTGCAACAATCCCAGCTCCTGCTTGAACCGAAGCGATCCCATTTTTTACGAGCATCGTACGAATAGTTATCGCTGTGTCAATATTGCCTGAAAAATCAAAATACCCAACGACCCCTGCATAAGGACCACGTTTTGTTGGTTCAAGTTCGTCTATTATTTCCATGGCCCTGACTTTAGGTGCTCCTGATACTGTTCCTGCTGGCAGAGTGGCTCTCAAGACATCAATAGGTCCAAGGTCTTCTCGAAGCTCTCCAGAAACTTGACTGGTGAGATGCATTACGTGACTATATTTTTCTAATGTCATTGACTCGTCGACTTTTTCTGTTCCAAAATTTACTACCCTCCCTACATCATTTCTGGCCAAGTCAAGCAACATCACATGCTCTGAAATCTCCTTAGGGTCTTCTTTGAGTTGGGAAGCCAGGAGACGATCTTCGTTCTCTGTTTTTCCTCTTTTTCTAGTACCAGCTATCGGCCGGGAGAAAACTGTCCCATCCAAGAGACGCACCATTGGTTCTGGTGAAGCACCAATAATTTCCATTTCCTCATATCGAAAAAAATACATGTAAGGACTTGGATTTACTTGTCTTAACACTCTGTAGACATCAAATGGATCAGCGTCTAGCTCCACATCGAATCTTTGTGAGAGCACCACTTGAAAAATATCTCCATTAATTATGGACTCTTTTGCAACTTTAACAGCTTCACAGAATTGATCTGTTTCGAAAGTGGAGGTCACTGCAGGAGCTTCTTCATTGGACGGTGGAGGGAACATCAAAGGCTCCTCCGTTCCTCTAGCACCGGCGAGCGCTAGTGAATGTATTCCTTTAATCGCATTTTCATACTTTTCTTGAATCAGAGAGTCAGGCTCTCCGTCGCCTATTAGAACGTTAGAAATAAGAAAGGCCCTCTGTTTCCAATGGTCAATCGCTACAAGGTCACCTATCATCGCTAGTTGAGCGTCAGGTAAACCCTTATCGTCCTTAGGAGTGTCAGGAAGGTGTTCGATTTCTCTTACAATGTCATAACCCAGATAACCAACAAGTCCGCCATGTAGCGGTGGAAAATCATCCAATGATGGAGAATTAAAAGAATCTAACAAATCTGATAGTAAATCCAATAAACCCATATTTGGATCAAGATCAAAAGGTACTGAACCTTTTATATTGATTTTGCCTTCCTGGCTTGATATAGCCGCTAAGGGTTTTCCACCTATGAACGACCAACGCCCCCAATGTTCTCCACGGTCAACACTTTCAAGTAAAAATCCTTCTCCGTCGCCAATACAACGACTAAATAGTGAAACAGGAGTTGTGAGATCCGCAAGGATTTCTGACCAAATAGGAATGACGTTATATTTTTTCGCTAAATCTTTAAAGTCATTTAAAGATGGCGAGATATTTAAGTCAGTTTTCATGAGATTCAAATGACTCAAAAAAGCACGTAAACTCACCTGTATGACAGGCTCCCTTGCCCTCTTGTATTACAGAAAAAAGTAAGGTGTCATAGTCGCAGTCATAAAACGCTTCTTCCACAAACTGTCGATCCCCCGAAGTCTCGCCTTTACACCAATACTCTTTACGACTTCTGCTCCAAAACCATGTTCTACCGCTTGAAAGGGTTTTCTTTAATGATTCTTCATTCATCCATGCCATCATCAATACTTTTCCAGAACTGGATTCCTGAATGATCGCGGGAACTAAGCCATCAGAATTAAAGCTGATATTAGAAAGCACTGCTTCGTCTATTTTAAAAGACTTACCTTTTTGACTTGTCATAATGTAAGTCTACGATTTCGGAGCAGCAAAAATGGAAGAAATAAATTAAAGGTAGAGTCCTGTACTGCCTTCTTCTAATCGTTTTGATGCGACAGCGTGAATGTCACGTTCTCTGAGGATTATGTAATCGAGACCCCTTACCTCGACTTCATACCTGTCCTCTGGGTTAAATAGGACACGATCAGAAACCTCCATGGAGCGAACGTTTGGACCTACAGCAACTATTTCTGCCCAAGCTAAACGCTTTCCCATTTGCGCTGTTGCAGGGATTAATATTCCCCCAGTAGATCTTCTTTCTCCATCTTCATCATCTAGCTGAACCAGAATTCGGTCATTAAGCATTTTTATTGGAAGACCTTCGTCTTCTGCGGGACCAGGCATTTTAACTACTTTGGAATTACTCACAGAATTTACGGTATCGGAAAGCTAGCTAAGCACCTCTTACGATAAGACCAGCTTCCAACAATTCTTTTTTAACATCAGATACTGTCAATTCCCCAAAATGAAATACAGATGCAGCCAGAAGTGCGTCTGCACCACCAAGCAGAGCTCCCTCAACCATGTGCTTGGAGTTTCCTGCACCGCCGCTTGCAATTAATGGAACTGGGATTTCGTTATTGATCATTTCGAGCATTTCAATATCAAAACCCTCCTTTGTTCCATCACGGTCCATCGAGGTTAGAAGAATTTCACCGGCTCCTTTTTCTACTATCTCTCGCGCCCAGTCAAGAAGACTCAACCCAGTTGCTTTTCTTCCTCCATGTGTAAAGACTTCAAATCCGCAGGAAATTTTGTTGTTGCGTCTCCCATCAATAGCTACAACCACACATTGATTACCAAATTCATCAGACACTTCACTGACTAAACTTGGTCTCATAACCGCAGCAGTGTTCAGCGAGACTTTATCAGCCCCAAGTCTTAAAATCTTTCTAGCATCTTCAACAGATCGAATCCCTCCACCAACAGTAAATGGTATAAATATTTCTTCAGCTGTTCTTCTTACAACGTCATGGATGGTTTCCCGAGAATCTGAAGATGCAGTAATGTCAAGAAATACTATTTCATCAGCTCCTTGCCTGTCGTAGATGGATGCCATTTCAACAGGATCTCCGGCGTCTTTAAGGTCGACAAAGTTTACGCCTTTCACCACTCGACCTTGGTCAACATCGAGACATGGGATCACTCGAATTGATCTCATGCTTTTTCAAACGCTTCTATAGCTTGTTCGAGAGAAAACTTCCCCTCATAAATTGCTCTACCAATAATTACCCCAGAAATTCCTTGACCATTTGTGAAAAGATTTGACAGATTTTCCAGATCACTTATAGAACCAACTCCTCCAGAAGCAATAACGGTTTTTTTAGTTAAGGTAAGTAAATCTTCATACGCATTGATATCTGGACCTTCTAAAGTGCCATCTCGCTCAATATGCGTAACAATGTACGCCTCGATATCTTTTTCTTCGAATTGCTCAAAAATTTCTTGGAAAGTTAACTCAGTTGCAGTTCGCCAACCGTGAACTGCTACTTTCCCACTCCGTAGATCTACTGCAAGTGCCACTCTTCCGATTGAGCATATTTCTTCAACCAAAATTGGATTTTCTATGGCAGCGGTTCCAATCACGAGCCGTTCAACACCACAATCATAAATGTTTTCAGCTGTTTTGAATTCACGTATTCCTCCCCCAACTTGAATAGGTATTTCCAAACGAGAAGCGATTTTCTCTATAGTCTTTAGGTTTCTACTCGCTCCTGTTCGAGCTGCATCTAAATCAACTACATGAATCCATGAAGCGCCACTGTTTTGGAAGTCCAACGCTTGCGAAACAGGATCATCGTTGTATTGAGTCTCATTTGCATATTCACCGCGAAGAAGACGTACACATCTACCGTCAATTATGTCGATAGCTGGAAAAATTTTCTTACTCACGTTCGAAATTCCTCAAAAGTGAAAGAAAATTCCCTAAAAGAAGGAGACCTGTTTTGCCAGATTTTTCAGGATGAAATTGTGTTGCCCAAAGATTCTTTTCTGCAATAGCGGCATTAATTTCAGTTCCGTAGTCACAGAATGCAACGCTTTCTTTTGTTTTTGGTGCTGCATAACTGTGTACAAAATAAACCCAAGGGTCTTTTTCTACTCCAATAAACATTGGGTGTGAAAAATCGCATTCTAATTTATTCCATTGCATCTGCGGTATTTTGACACCTTCGGGTATAGGCCTTATTCGTTCGTTGATAATTCCGAGACCTTGCACACCGGTGGATTCATCACTTCCTTTGTATAAAAGCTGCATACCTACACAAATTCCTAAAAACGGTTTCCCACCTTGTGTGGCCTCCTTGGCTAGAGAGGTTGCTACTTCAAAAAGTCCGCTCTCCGTAAGCGCCTCGGAGCACCTTCCGAAAGCTCCTACACCTGGTAAGACAACTCCATCAGCTTCTCTCAGAAGCTCCTCATCGCTAGTTAATGTTGCATCCGCACCAGCAAATTGAAGAGCCTTTTGTGCTGATCTTAAGTTACCTATTCCATAGTCAAATACAGCGACTGATGGTCGAGGTGTCACAAGGATCCCTTAGTCGAAGGAAGATCAGCACTCTCTATTTTCACAGCTTCTCGCAAAGCGCGCGCAACTCCTTTAAAAGTCGCTTCTACTATATGGTGAGTATTTTTCCCTCTTACTAACGAAATATGTAAAGTAATTTTTGCTGTAGCAGAGAAAGCTCTCCAAAATTCCTCCATCAACTGTGGATCAAATGGTGGATCACCTAATATTTTTTCTCCTGGAAAATCAACTTCATAATTACAATATGCTCGACCCGAAATATCAAGAGCCACATCAACCAACGCCTCGTCCAATGGGACGCTTACAGATGCGAACCTTCTAATTCCTAGTTTTTCACCAAGTGCACCATTAAATGCTTCACCTATCGATATTCCCACGTCTTCAACAGTGTGATGAGCATCAACTTCTAAATCACCGTCTGATTTGACTGAAAGACCCATACCAGAATGTTTCGCCAACTGCTCGAGCATATGAGTGAAAAAGGGTATACCAGTTGTGATAGATGACTCTCCACCTTCTATATCGAGAGTCACCGCAATATTTGTCTCTTTAGTATTTCTTTCAATTGTTGCTTTTCTGTCCATTATCCCAATATCTCCCGAAGTCTCTCTAAAAATTTTGTGTTCTCATTTGGAGTGCCGATTGTAACTCTCAAACATCCCTCTAAATTTTCCCAACTTGAACAATCTCTCAGTAATATCCCTTCATTTAAAAGGTCTCCCCACAATTTATAGCCATCAATACCTTTGGGCCTAAATAATAAGAAATTAGCTTCTGATGGCCAGATATCTACTGGAAGAGATTTAAGTAACTCATAAACCCTATTTTTCTCTTCCTTGATTTCTTTTACCCTTAAAAGCATTTCGGTTTCATGCTTTAAAGCGAGAACCCCCGCCTTTTGTTTTACAGAGTCAAGGTGATACGGCAGAGAAACGTTTCTGATCTCGTTAATGCACCATTCTGGAGCTAATACATACCCGAGACGAATTCCAGCTAATGACCAAACTTTAGAAAAAGTCCTTACAAAAATAAGATTAGATTTTTCGTCAACGGTTAAAGTCGATGGTTCTTCTGCAAAGTCTTCATAAGCCTGATCGAGCACTAGCAAGCCTCCAGACTCATCTAGTTTCGAGCGAATCGAATTTACCAAACCTTCGCTCTCTAAGTTCCCTGTTGGGTTATTAGGGGAACATAAGAAGACAATATCTGGGCTCTCTTCTTCAATTAATTTAAGTGCCTCATCTTTGTTTACCTCAAAGTTACTCTCACGCGAACCTTTGATAACACGAGTTCCTGTAATTTTGGCAATCTGGGAATGCATTGCATAAGTAGGTTCGAAAATCAATACAGATCTTCCATTGCCTCCAAAAGCTAAGAAAATTGACTGGATTATTTCATTTGACCCATTGGCCGCAAAAACTTGGTTTATATTCAAGGATTCTTTTTCCGCTATGGAAATACATAATTCATTTGCTTCCCGTTGGGGGTAGCGATTCAGATCAAGTTTTTTTATTTCTGAATTGAATTCTTTTTTGAAGTTCTTTGGAAGTGGAAAGGGGGATTCATTTGTATTTAGTTTCACTGGAACCTCAAACTGCGGAGAATGGTACCCCTCTAAAACTGTAAGATCATCACGCGACATTGGTTTTTTATTCGGCATCGATCCCCCTTAAACGCACGGAGTCGGCATGGCTTTGGAGACCTTCCGCATCAGCAAAATTAATTATATGTGGACCAAGACGCTGTAAAGCTTCTCGAGTGCTTTTAACAATATGCATGTCTCTCATAAAGTCATTTACAGTCAAAGCACCTGCAAAACGCGCAGTTCCAGATGTTGGTAGTACATGACTTGGGCCCGCCATGTAGTCGCCCAAGGAAGCAGGCGACCAATCACCGCAAAATATTGCCCCAGCGTTTGAAATTTTTCTTGCTATGTCGTCTGCTTTTTCGGTCATTATCTGTAGGTGTTCCGGTGCGATTGTATCGACAATTTCAATAGCGTTTTCTAAATTGTCAAGTAATACGCAGTAACCTCCACTTTCAAAAGTCGCTTTGATGCTTTCACTTCGGACGGAGTTCTTAATCAAATTTTCTAATTCATTTTCAACTTCACGAGCTATGTTCTCATCTGTTGTGAGAAGCCATGATTTTCCACCTGGGCCGTGTTCAGCTTGAACGGCAAGATCGACTGCAACGAATCGGGCTTTTGCCGTCGAATCAGCTATTACCATTATTTCTGATGGGCCGGCAAAAGACGCTGGTACACCAACTTTTCCTGAAACTTCTTGTTTCGCCAAAGATACATAAATATTTCCAGGACCAACAATTACATCGACTGGATTGATTGTTTCGGTTCCATAAGCCAGTGCAGCAATTGCTTGAGCTCCTCCTATCTGATACACGGCATCTACTTTTGCAATATGAGCAGCAGCTAAAGTTTCGATCGAGACTCCTTCTTTTCCCGAAGGTGGCACGGTTACTACAACCCTTTCGACACCTGCCACTCGTGCGACTAATGCCGTCATTAGCAATGTTGAAGGATAGGCTGCTAAACCTCCCGGAACATAACATCCGGCACTCTGAACTGGTTTCTTAAATGTCTCAACAGACAATCCTCTGTCTTCCAAAGCCTTATGGCCACTCAGCTGAGTTTCTTGATATTTGATTATTGCTTCTGCTGAAGATGCGATCGCTTCTCTGAAGCCTGCCGAAACTGAATTGTATGCATCTGTTATTTGTTCTTGGTTGACTTCAAGCTCTTCTAGATTAGTACCATCATACTTTTGAGTAAGGTCGCGTAAAGCTTCATCTCCTCCAGTTCTGACTTGATCAATAATTGCTCTTACTTGATCGATCGGCAAATTTTGAGTTTGCGCAGAGGAAGGTAAAAAGGCTGCCAAATCTAAACTTTTACCTCGTAAATCAATTCGCTTAAGCATTACACCACGCTATCTCCTAAGGAGTGCTCGTTTGTAACGAATTATAGTGTTGTTAATTTTTCATTACTGAAGCAAAATTGATCGTGCAAATAATTTCAAAAGCAGAGTTATCTTCACTGAAAACCCAACTTCAGTCTTTACTAGATTCATTAATTGAAATAAACGATAAGTCAACAAGTTCTAATGAAATCGATGGGTCTCAAAGAAACCTACTTGAAACAGAAAGGCATCTACGCGGCGCCCTGCGTGAGTTAGAGCATCTTTCAAAAGACCTATAAAAAGCTCAGCGCCCCATAAGGGCGCCGAGCGAGCGAGGCGGGTGGCGGGAACCCGATTCTCGCCAAACCGGGTTGCGGTACCCGGATAAACAAAATTACACTTTTTGAAAATTTTTTACCAAATTGAACATTTTCAAATTTCTGAACTCGCGCAAAAATCATTTAAAACGCAATCTTCACAAACTGGTTTCCTGCTAGAGCAGACTCTTCTACCGTGAAGTATCAATCTCAAGCTAAACAATCCTCGCTCAGAAGCAGCAACCATTGGATTGAGTTCCATTTCTACTTTTACTGGGTCTTTTTCTTCGGTAATTCCAATACGTCTCGAAAGGCGTCCGACATGTGTGTCTACTGGGAGACCAGGAAGGTCCAAAGCAACACTTCTTACTACGTTTGCTGTTTTCCTACCGACACCAGGCAATGCAGTTAGTTCTTTCATTGAAGATGGTACTGAACCGTTGTGATTATCAACTAAAGCTTGCGCCATTCCTAAAAGGCTTTTAGTTTTGTTTACGTAGAAACCTGTTGATCTAACAAGCTCCTGAACTCTCACCTCACTAGCTTCTGACAAAGATTCTGCATCAGGATATTCACGAAAAAGGTTTGGGGTAACCATATTCACTCTCTTATCAGTGCATTGCGCGGACAAAATAGTTGCAGCTAATAGTTCAAATGGGTTCTTGTGATCTAATTCGCATTTAGCGTCTGGGTACTCAAATCCCAGTCTCTTATGCGTCTCACGTGCCCTCCCTTTCGGCGATCTTGGTGTCCCCATACCCAAACCGTAGCGTCTTTCATTCTCTCCAGTAGCATTCTGTTTAATGGAACAACTACTTGTTTCTGACGGAACAGACACTGCAACCTTGACAAAAAAGAACGTCGGAGAAACCGAAACACAAATTAATACTTGGCTTCTCGAAATAAATGTTG
Organism: Actinomycetota bacterium; assembly: GCA_002721755.1. GTDB lineage: Bacteria > Actinomycetota > Acidimicrobiia > Acidimicrobiales > MedAcidi-G1 > MedAcidi-G1. The sequence goes on along the minus strand of PBLL01000002.1, from coordinate 12,840 downwards.
CTGAAGGCAGCAGAGAACGCTCCCAGCGAATGTTGGAAGCCGCAGCTCAAACTGTCTCAATATCTGGTGGTGGAAATATAGAGTATTGGGTAGAAAATGCAAACGACGAGCTCGACTCTGTACCTATTTCTGCTGGTTATGTACCCTTTCGTGATTTAAAAATTTTGTCGCGTGCTCTTCCAGCTATTCCCTCTCAAATAAGGACACGTGAATTCACTTCCGCCGATGTTAACGAGGTTATTCGAATCAATAATTCTGCTTTTGATTGGCATCCTGAACAACGCGACATGACAGAGGATCGCTTGAGTTCAACACAATCAGAAGCCTGGCACATTGACGATGGGTTCAGAATTTTGGAGGATAACCAAATTGTTAAAGGGTTCTGTTGGATGAAACTTCATGGGGAGCATTGCTCCTGCTGTAAGAAATCCAAACAGTTACGAGGTGAAATATTTGTAATAGCTGTTGACCCTGTTTTCCAAGGTGACGGTGTGGGACGTGAACTAGCCTTGTCCGGCTTGGAGTGGCTGTCGACCCAAAAGATTCGCGAAGTATTTTTATATGTTGAATCAGATAATTTTCCCGCTTTGAAAATCTATGATTCTATTGGTTTTCAACATTCGTCAACCAATAGATGCTTTCAACGAATAATACGCAAAGATGTTTCTTCCAAAGAATAGTCTACGAAATGTCTATTTAGTGAATTCATAACCAAAGGACAAATGTTGCAATCTCGACGCTGGATAAACAGATATCAAACTCAAACGCTTGTTTTGGGAAACGTTCTACTTTATATGGAGGGTGTCTTCAATATAGCTAGGGGCACATTTTTTGCATTGATCGGGGTAGGTATGCTCTTAGCTGGATACGGAATAGCCAATGACAAAAAAATCGCCTGGAAACTGGGTGTAGTGACTTCGATCAGTTCTGTATTGTTGCGTATCGCTTCCCAAATAGGTGGGGTAGAAATGATATTTTCACTAATATTTCCTGTCGCTCTCTTAGCTCTTCTCATTCATCCTCTTAGCCGCGAGTATCAGAAAATCTGGTTCAATTAAATGGGACAAAATAGACGACAGGATCCCTTACCCAAACTTTCCGAAAAAGAAATGACGGTAAAGAAAATGTTTGATCGGATTGCTCCTAAATACGACTTTTTGAATCGTCTGATAACTTTTAGATTGGATGTCGTTTGGCGAAAAGAAACCATTAAGCAACTAAAACCAGCTTCAGGAAGCATAATTCTCGACGTCGCTTGTGGAACAGGTGACCTATGTCGTGCTTTGCAAAAGGCTGGCGCAGAGCCAATCGGACTTGATTTCTCGCGCGGGATGCTTATTTCTTTTAATTCAATCGCACCGTTAATTAACGCTGATGCTCTGAAAATCCCATTAAAGAACTCTTCCTTGGATGGAGCGACGTGTGGTTTTGCACTCAGAAATTTCGTTGATATAAAACCATTTCTAAGTGAAGTTTCAAGGGTTCTGAAACCCGGATCTCAACTAGCAATCCTGGAAGTCGACCAACCAGAAAATAAGCTCATACGTATAGGTCATTCTTTCTACTTCAGCAAAATAGTACCATTTATCGGGAAAATATTTTCTGATAAAGAGGCTTATCGATATTTACCCCGCTCGGTTGTATATCTTCCATCTGAAAATGAACTTCACAAGCTGTTAAAAAATTCAGGCTTTTCAGAGGTGCAAAAAATAAGACTGACAGGCGGAATCGCACAGCTCCTAATTGCTCAAAAACAAAACTAGCTGTTTATTACAAGACTGATAACCAGTAAAGCACCCAACACAATTTGCAGGAGGCTCATCTGTCGTAACGCTAAGCCCCAACTTGTAACATCGTGGGCACCTTTAACTGTTCCAACCATCTTGTAGCCCAGAGGAATAGCAAGTAAAACAATTAACGCATATGCACTCCAAAAAGAAACTGAGATAGCTAACAGGAAACTTACAAAAATTGCAGCTGTGAAAAGTTTTTTGCTTACTTCCTCACCCAGCACAACACTGAGAGTGCGTTTCCCAACTCCACTATCATTTTCGCGGTCGCGCAAATTATTGACAGTCAGTAATCCACAAGATAGCAATCCGGCAACACAACTCAAGATAAAAGAAAGTAATGAAATTTTTTCTACTTGAACAAAAAAACTTCCATTTGTGGCAATTAATCCGAAGAAAAGGAAAACGGACGCTTCACCTAGTGCCCTGTACCCATAAGGGCTCGAACCTCCGGTATAAAACCAGGCTCCAAGTATAGAAAGAACACCGATCGGTAATAGCCAAAGTGAGGAAATCAAAGCAAGCCACAATCCTGATGCCGCAGAGAAAGTAAACATAATGATTGATGCACGAAGCACCTGAGAGGCAGAAGCAAGTCCGCTCCCCACTAGACGTGTAGGTCCAACCCTAGAAGAACCGTCATTTCCTCTGATTCCATCTGAGTAATCATTTGCATAGTTGACGCCAACTTGCAGGGTCAAAGCAACAAGCAGCGCTAATACTGCTGGAAGAGTAGAAAAATTCTCCACTTGAGCAGCAGCTGTTCCCAACGCAACGGGCACAATTGCAGCCGGTAAAGTCTTAGGTCGAGCACCTTTAACCCACTTATTACCCATTTTAGTTTCTACAGATTATTAAGAAGCTTTTTCCAAAATATGAATCCCACAAGAAGAACCAAGTCCTATCACATGCGCCAATCCAACTTTTGCTCCTTCGATTTGCCTGTCACCCGCTTCTCCTCTTAGGTGGGTGGCAACTTCATAAATGTTTGCAACACCAGTAGCACCTATGGGGTGTCCCTTTGAAATTAATCCTCCAGAAACATTTACCGGCATTCCTCCATCTCTAAAGGGTTTTCCTGAGTCAATAAAGTCTCCTGCACCACCCGGTTCACATAAACCCAGATTGTCATAATGGATCAATTCAGCTGTTGCAAAACAATCATGCAGTTCCACTAAATCTAAATCTTCTGGGCCTAAACCTGCCATTTCATAAGCCTGGTTAGCTGCATTTCGAGTAAGAGTATTCACATCTGGTTGGACTTGACCACTTTCCACATAAGGGTCAGAGGTCAAAACAGAAGCAGATATCTTTACGGCTCGTCTTTGTGTTTCTAAAGGTAGAGTACGTAACTTCTTTTCTGAAACTAAAACTACAGCTGCTGCACCATCTCCCGTGGGGCAACACATCAAAAGAGTGTTTGGATAACTCTGAACTGGAGCTGACATTACCTCTTCAAGCGAGAACTCTTTTTGATACTGTGCTAATGGATTTAATGTTGAATGTTGATGGTTTTTGTAGGCGACTCTCGCGAATTGTTCAAAACCCACACCTTCATTTTCATAGGCGTATTGCATACCAGCTTGAGCAAATACGCCTGGCATGGTTTCTGTTCCGAGAAATCCATCAACGCCCATAACCGCTCCATATCGCCCTGAAGGTTCAAAAGTATTTCGTTCTTGTTTCGTAGCACCTGACAACAGACCCATCTTTCCCATCTGCTCAACACCAATCGCGATTCCCATCTCAGCTTCACCGGCTTTTATCGAAAGGTATACAGTTCGAACAGCTGTAGCACCTGTTGCGCAAGCATTTGAAACGTTGTAGGCGGGTATTCCGGTTTGACCAATTTGTTTTTGAATACGCTGCCCCATACTTGTACTTGCTTGAAAAAGGGTTCCAGCAGCTAATACATCCATGTCATGAATTGAAACTCCTGCATCCGACATTGCTTCCAAACTCGCTTTCGAAGCTAAGTCAACTGCATCCTCATCTTCATAACGAGCGAACTTTGTCATGTTTGCACCAATTATCCAAATTGAGTCACTCATAGTATTTTCCTCTCTTCAGTTTCTATGCAGGTTCGTAACCGAACGCTATGCACTCTGTGCCGTCATCATCAACACCACATGAATAGGTTGTTAAAACCAACTTCATCCCAAGTTCCGCGTCCATCGGGTCATCTAAACCAACTACATTGGAGCGGACCGAAGTTCCATCATCCGTTTTAACTATTGCTGAAACAAACGGAACCGGAACCGATGGAGCAGCTCGATGAACAATGCTAAAAGAGGTTAAAACAGCCTGATTCGAGATAGCTGTTCTTGTAAATGAAGTACCTCCGCAGGCCGCACAAGCGTTTCTTCGGTCAAAAAATCTAGCGGAGCATTCACTGCACTCATTTGCTTCCAAATATGAGGAATCAGTCAGTACCAAGTAATCAACAATAGGAACCAGTTCACTCATTGAAAATCTCCAATCCCTTACGTTATGTAACCAGCTAATAGATCATACCTAGGATAAACAAGTTTTTTCATCACTGAGAATTCCATCTTCCTTGATGTGCAACTTCTTTTAGAGGTCTTCTTTTACGTTTTTGAGAGGCTCCTTCGACTTGGTTCTGACGATCGGGATATCCCAAAATTAAAACACCTAGTGCCTCGTGTGTTTTTGGCACTTCAAACTTCTCTTTTATTCGTTCTTCCCTATCAAACAGTCCAACAAAACAACTTTCCATATTGTTTTCAATTGCCAATAACTGAAGAGCCATTGTTGCAAATGCGGCATCTGTCAACCAGTACGGCACTTTCCATTCTTCCTCTCCTCTGCCAAGTGTCGTATAGTTCTTATCCCTTTCCCTGTAACGATCGATATACAAGGCGGGAACGCCAAATGGAACAACAAGCACCGGTGCTTCTAATAAACCTGGGAATGAAAAGCTCTTTTTATCTTTTTCGCCCAAGGAAGTACTCCAAAAATCTTCCACTTCATCTTCTTCCTGAAGGATAAGAAACTCGACTCCTTGTGAGTTACCCGCTGTTGGTGTTCGGCGAGCCTTATCAACCAATTCAAGGATTAGACCTTCGGGGGGCCTTCTATTAAGAAAAGAGCGACAAGCTCTTCTTTGATTCAGAATCTCGGCAACTGAATTTTTTGAAATGTCAGACCAATTTTTCGAGATCTTCAGCCATTGCCCAACCATATGCAATTAAAACGTCTCCGCGTTTTATATTTAAGGGTTTGAAAAACGCGACTACATCAGGATTGAATTTTTCAGGCTTAAGACTGGTGTGATCTATCACGCAAGCAGTTTCTTCAGAGCCTTTTGCAACGAATTTATGTTCATCATAAGAAAGTGACGACATCCCGTATCGCTTTACAAGTCTTTTACCCCAAGCGCGATCTTCCCCGGTTTCTTTACCGCTAGGTGCAGGAGCAACTCCTGTCAAAGACTTAAAGGCTTCAAAACCAGAAGGATCATTCAATCTGGCACCCATAACAACATCTTCATCAGGAAAAGCTAGAACAGCACGTCTGAGATGTTCTGTGACTATTGCTTTTAATACAGTGTCTCTTTTACTAGTTCTAGCTATTGATGAAAGACCAATTATTACACTTGGTGTGCCGCCAATTCTTTCCAAAGTAAAAAAAGAAAAACCTTTTAAACGCCCATTTTCCCGTGCAGTTGTACAGAGAACCCATTCTTCTGTTTGTTTTGATATCAAGCCAATTCCAAATGGATTCGGTCCATCTGCACAAAGTTCAGTCATTTCTTCAAGTTCAGCATCACCCAGCATGCTGCAATCTTTTGTTTCGACCTCTATAGTCACCGAAACCCAGCCCCCGTTTCCATAAATATTGTCCTAAAACAAGTAAACCTGCTGAAAAATCTCTCTATCAGCAGGACTTCCATCCTGCCGGATGCACGGCTGTATCCCAACCCCTTATAATCACTTCTTTTAAGTCTTAGGAGTCAAATGAAAGAAACTGAATCAACTCCCAGTAAAATGCGCAATTCTGCTATGAGCCCATTGCTTGGATCCACAGCAAAATCATCGGACAAGCGAAGCAACTGACGCTCGCCTAAACGGAAGAAAACTTCTACATCACCTGGATAATCATTTAGAAGCTTCTTGATTTCAGAAATTGTTGGCTCATCTACTTTTTCTAACGGTAGGTCTACTTGAATCGCTTGCCTCAAGTCGCCATTTGAAACTTCAAAAGTTTCCAAATCAGAGCAAATCAACTTAGGTGTGTCTTCGCGCGAATCAAGTCGTCCTTTAACTAGAAGTAAAGAATCATCAAGTAATTTGTGCCCATGTTCGGTCATAGCTTTCGGGAAAACCATCACTTCTATCGATGAACTCAAATCTTCAAGATCAAATGTTGCCATCAGATCGCCTCTGCGTGTCCAACGTTTTGAAAGATTAGTAACTACCCCACCGGCAGTGAAAAAAGATCCATCTTCAAATTCGCGGAGCTCAATGATCCGTGAATCAGTCTTACGCGCTAATGCGTTTTCATAACCCTTCAAGGGGTGATCAGACACATACAGACCCAACATTTCTTTTTCAAAAGTTAGCTTCTGTGATTTTTCAAATTCCACGTCTGGTATCTCGGGACGTTCATCAAAAACTGGTCCGCCTTCTGCCTCACCGAATAATGATAAAACACCCATATCGTGTTCGCGTCGCCGAGAGACTGTCAGTCCTATAAGTTCTTCATGAACCTCCAACATTCCTTGTCTTGGGTGATCGAAAGCATCAAATGCACCTGCTTTAATAAGTGACTCAACTGTCCGTTTATTAAGTACGGAAGTGTCACATCGCTCCAAGAAATCATTGAAGTCTTCAAAGGGTCCACCTTTGTCGCGTTCTTCTACTATCAAATCGACTAATCCATCACCCACATTACGAATTGCTGAAAGACCAAAAACTATCTTTCCCGTATTTTCACCTTCCGTTAAATCTGGGATTGGTGTAAAAGAGCTGCGCGCTAAATTAATATCAGGGACAGTCACTTCTATTCCTAAAAGACGACATTCATTTAAATAAACGGCTGCTTTGTCTAAATTTGACTTAACACTTGTCAATAAAGCGGATAAATATTCAACTGGATAATTGGCTTTTAAAAAGGCAGTTTGATAGGCGACCAATCCATAGCCATAAGCATGGCTCTTGTTGAAAGCGTAATCGGCAAACTGCTCTATGATATCGAAAAGTTCTTCTGCTAAATCTGAGTCATAACCGGTTTTAGCACAGCCGTTTAAAAAGCCCTCTCGTTCTTTCTTCATCAGCTTACGGTCTTTTTTTCCACACGCTTTTCGCAAATTATCTGCTTGAGCGAGTGAATATCCCGCAAACTTTTGAGCAACGCGCATAACTGATTCCTGATAAATCATCAATCCATACGTATCACTTAAAAGAGATCCCGCATCTGGATGGAAATAGGAGACACTTTTCCTTCCATTTTTTCTGTCTGCGTAATCGTTATGCATATTTGCTGCCATAGGTCCTGGTCTATACAAAGCCACTAATGCAGCGACGTCATCAAAAGAAGTAGGATTCAATGAGCGCATCAAACTGCGTATAGGTCCAGATTCCAGTTGGAAAACCCCGATCGAATCACCCTTTGAAAGCATTTGGAAGGTTTTTTTGTTATCTAGTTCGATGTGGTCTATATCTAACTCAAAATTCCTTGTTGATTTTATTAAGTCAAGACTGTCTGTTATTACATCCAGATTACGCAAACCTAAAAAATCCATTTTTAAAAGCCCTAGATCTTCTACTCCATACATGTCGTATTGAGTGACGATTGGAGCTTCTTCAGGTTCTTGACCCGATTCTGGTTTTCTCTGAATGGGAAGATAATCAGTCAGAGGGTCTTTAGTAATTACAACAGCTGCTGCATGAATGCCGTCTTGCCTCCGTAGCCCTTCAAGACCACGTGCAACATCCACTATTTCTCGAACATCAGAATCCGAAGAATACATTGAGCGTAAATCCGCGGCCATTTTATAGCCGTCGCTATATCCGGTAATTTCTTCCATGCAAGCAGAAATAGGAGTATCACGCCCAAGAACTAGCGGAGGCATGGCTTTGGCGATTCGGTCACCGATTGCATAGGGATGACCTAACACTCGGGCAGCATCGCGAACCGCTGCTCTTGCTTTTATTTGAGAGAAAGTCACTATTTGCGCCACATGATCTCGTCCATATTTATCCGCTGCATAGCGGATAATTTCATCTCGGTAACGTGAATCAAAATCCATATCGATATCTGGCATACTTATTCGATCAGGGTTTAGAAACCTTTCAAAAAGTAAGTCATGTTTTATTGGGTCTAAATCTGTAATGCCGAGGCAAAAAGATACGGCGCAACCAACCGCACTCCCTCTTCCTGGTCCTACTCTTATTCCTCTTTCACGTGCGTAACGAATCAAATCCCAAGTAATCAGAAAATATGCTGAAAAACCCATATCACTTATTGTTCTAAGTTCATAGACGATTCGATCAGAAATTTCTTCACTTAATGGATCTCCCCAACGTTTCTTCGCTCCATCCAAAGTCAAATACGAGAGGTAGGAATCGGCAGAATCAAAACCGTCAGGTAAGGGGAAATCTGGTAACTGAGGATTTCCAAATTCGATTTCTACATTACAGCGTTCGGCAATTTCTAGAGTGTTGTCACAAGCGTCCGGAATTTCACGAAAGAGATTCCTCATTTCACTCGATGTTTTCAAATAGTGCTGATCACCATGGAATTTAAAGCGATTTGGGTCGCTCATTACACATCCAGTTTGGACACAAAGTAAAGCGTCATGTGCATGAGCGTCTTCTTGATTTACGTAATGTGAATCATTTGTGGCAACAAGAGGAGCTCCTATTTTTTTTGCAAGTTCAACTAGTTTGGGATTCGTTCGCAATTGTTCTGGAAGCCCCTGGTCCTGCAATTCAACAAATAAATTTCCTTTTCCAAAAATTTCTTGTAGACGTCCTGCTTTTTCCATAGCTGTATCAAAATCATCACGCATTAATGCCTGCAATACATGCCCACCTAAACAGCCTGTGGTAGCAATTATCCCTTCACTGTGATTTTCAAGAATTTCCCAATCGACTCTTGGCTTATAGTAGTAACCTTCCAAAAATGCTCGACTAGCAAGTTGAATCATGTTTTTATATCCAACATTATTTTCAGCTAACAGAGTTAAGTGGTACATGATTTTCTGACCCGTATCTGTCTCACCGCCAGAATCATCCATTCGACCTCTACGTGAGAAACGCTCATAGCGGCTTTCATGTGCCATATAAGCTTCGGTTCCTATTATTGGCTTTACATCATGATCGCGACAAGCACGATAGAAGTCCAAAATGCCGTACATATTTCCATGGTCAGTGATTCCTAATGCACTCTGCCCATCATCTGCAGCGGCCTTCACTAACTCGCCAACGCGCGCTGCTCCATCTAGTAATGAATACTCGGTATGCACATGGAGGTGCGTGAATGATTCAGACATAAATTACAAATAGTTTCCAGGACGATCTTTACTTATGTCAGACTTTTCAACATCTGCGGGATTCAACATCCCAGGTCTTGAGTCAGTGATTTGAGAACTGTTAATGAATTGCTGTGCAAACATTGCGGCTTGTATGCCCTGAATAAGACCTTCCAACCACCCAACTAATTGAGCCTGCGCTATACGAAGCTCATCGTTACTTGGAGAATTATCTTCATTGAAGGGAGAAGCTAATCTATTGAGTTCTTCTTGAAGATCCTCTGACAACGCAGAGCCTAATTCTGTGATTGAGGACTGATAGATTTCTTTAAGTCGTTCTCGACTTTCATTATCCAATGGCGAAGATTTCACCTCTTCCAAAAGCTGTCGCATCATTGTTCCAACTCGCATCACTTTGGCGGGCTGTTCAACTGATTCGCTATTCTTCGCTTCCTCGTCTTCCAGATCACCACTGTCTACGACTTCAGGCTCCAATGCTTCTGTCATCTTTCTCCTTTCACTCCATTATGACTTTAGGCCAAGAATCACTTCTCAGGTAACAGCTGACAAAAGAGGTACATGCATTTCTTCCTCAGTCAAAGAACCATGTCGCGTAATAAGTTGAAAGGGCATTTTTTCAACGGGATCTGTAAAACCTACTTTATCTTTAGCCACCAAAGCCACATCTCCTAATCTGTTCTTAACTATTTCATTAACTCGAGGTCCGAACCAACCCTCATTCAATATTTGATCTTTTGACAGTATCCATCCGCACTCTTCAAATGTTTCTTTAGCGGAAATGAGTAAATCCGTTTCAGCCCCAGGGAGAGCATGTAGCCAACGAAATCTAGCCTCACCACTTTGCTTCGTTATAAGGTTTTTCAAATCAGTTGTGAGTTCGAGCATCCGATCCCCCACTTCTACTTGACCATGATCTGAAGTCACGACCAGAGCTACGTTCGGAGGAAGACGTTTCAACAATTCATCTATCATCAAATCGCATTTTTTGAGTTCGCTAAAGTACTGATCCGTAAAGCCAAACTCATGTGCAATGCGATCTATTCCATCCCAATATGCATAAATAAAAGGTTCAAAGTTCTCCACTGATTGAAGGATTATTTCTATTAATTCAAAACGATCTCTGTAGCCAGAAAATCTTGAATCCCTAAGATGCGCCTTAGAAAAACCAGATCCTTGATGATCAATCGAAGTTACCACCTTAGGTTTTTGATTATCAAAAACTGGCATCAACTGAAAGTCAAACGGATCAGGTTTATGTGCTTCACTTCCTGTAGACCAGCGAAGCGAATTTAAAATTCCACCTTCAACAGGTATTCGGTAACCCACTATTCCATGCTCTCCCGGCGGCGCTCCTGTTGTGATGGAGGTTAAAGCAGTTGCAGTCGTGCTAGGAGCTACAGTCGTAATAAAACTTCCAGAAAATTCAACCAGAGTCTGAAAGCATTCTTTATTCTCTTGCAATTGCTCCCACCCCAAACCATCTAGGACCAGAAGAACTATCGTTTTAGCAGACAAAACATCTATGGGAATCCATGAAGAGGCATTTGAAATATCCAAAAATGAGGGCACAAGCTGACTAACACATTTATCTCCGTAGTCAGGTATTACAGGTTTCATCGATATTTAAAATAACTTAACGGGAGTAGAAGCGCATTTTTTACTACTGAACATTTTCGTCAAAAGTATCTAACAAAGAATTTAATTCTTCCGGTAGAGAAGATTCAAATTCACAGATGGATCCAGTCCGCGGATGTGTAATACATAATTTGTATGCATGCAAGAATTGTCTTTCTAGTCCTAAATCTTTTCGCCTCCCACCATAAACTTCGTCTCCCACGACAGGATTTCCTATTGAAGAAAGATGAACCCTGATCTGATGCGTTCTTCCAGTCTCAAGTTCAATTTCAAGTAGTGATACTTGTGAAAAATCCCAACTTTTTAGAACTCTATACAGAGTTCTAGAAGGTTTTCCGTTCGAAACAATTCCCATCTTTTTTCTATTCTTACTTGAGCGTCCTATCGGTGCGTCCACAATCCCCTCTGGTCCATCCGGAAGACCCCAAACTAAAGCTTTGTACATCCGTTCTATATTTCTCTCCTGCATCTCATTGAGGAAAAACTGGTAGGCCTCATTAGTAGTAGGCACGAGCAACAGTCCAGAAGTACCTTTGTCTAGTCGGTGAATGATTCCCGGTCGATTTTTTTGCCCTACCCCTTCAATTTTCGGATCATACGCAAGAAGCCCGTTGACCAATGTCCCGGAAGAATTCCCTGCACCAGGATGAACCACCAAACCGGCAGGTTTATTTACTACAAGAAAATCAGAATCGGAATAGACAATTTCAAAATCTATCGATGCATCAGGAGTAATCTCCAAGTCGATTTCGGAGTCATCGATCGAAAACTCCACAAAATCATCGACGGAAACTTTAAATGAAGGGCGGTCAACTCGGTTTCCATTGACTGAAACTCCATTACCTCTAATCAATTTTGAAGCTTCACTCCTGCTTATACTGCTAATAAATGAAAGTAGCCGGTCAAGTCTTTCGCCCGACAAAGAAACTGGAACAGTCTCGTTAAATTCTTTCAAAACGCAAACCATTAAATACAAGTAATAAGCATCCAATTACCACAGCAGAATCTGCAATGTTAAAAACAGGCCACCATTGAAAGTCAATAAAGTCAACTACTTCCCCTCTTAGAAATCCGTCTGACTGGCGAAAAATGCGGTCGCTCAGATTTCCTAATGCTCCACCAACTATTAATCCATACAAGAATAAAGTTCGTCGTTCTTTAGCATTAAGTGCCATTTTGATTAAAACGATAACAACAACAAATACGACAACCGAAATCAATTGACCAAGCTCTTCACCCTTTCCGAAAGAGATCCCAGAATTTCGTACCAAACGCAACTGAAGAGTCCAGAATAGTTCAACTGTCTTACCATTTAACAGGTGTTCTACAGCGAACCACTTAGTTAACTGGTCCAGTACAAAAGTTGTCAATATGACTGTAGATAGAGATTTTTTATAATCCATAATCCCAACTACCTTTCAGCGTCGACCTAAACCTCCAGCTTTATACTCAACTCTTTCTGAAGCCCAAGGAATCGCCTCAAGTCTTGCCTTTGGAATATCTTCACCAGAAGTCATACAAACCCCATAGGTTCCGTTCTTTATTCTCTCTAATGCGGCATCAATCTCATCAACAGCATCACGCGCCTGTGCACTCAAAGCAAGATCCAAATCCCTTTCGACAGCCAAAGTGTCTCCACGTCCAGACTCTTCATCAAACTGAACATCACCAGGGTCTCGATATTCCAACAACTGATCCGCCTCTGCCTCAAGAGTTTCAGCACTGCCTAAATAGCTTGCTCTTTCTTTAAGTAGTAATTCTTTTTGCTTAGTTAGGAAAGCTTTGTCAAATTTACGTTTACGTTCAGGTTTTTTAGCTGCAGGTTTCTTTGCTGCAGGTTTCTTTGCTGCAGGTTTCTTTGCTGCAGGTTTCTTTGCTGCAGGTTTCTTTGCTGCAGGT